>JAUMXM010000042.1 GCA_030529085.1 Rikenellaceae bacterium
AGACTTCGCTGCCCGACCTCTTTGGTGGTTTCACGACTTCGTTCTCGTTCTACGGTGTTGATCTGTCGGCTGCTTTCGCCTTCCAGATTGGCGGTAAGAGCTACGACTCGGGTTATGCAGCTTCGATGGGCTCGCCCTACGGCTCGTTCTCGGGTTCGGCTTTCCACCGCGATATTTTGGATGCTTGGACGCCCGAGAATGCCGATTCGAACATTCCGCGTCTGCAGTACGGCGACAGCTATACGGCCGGTCGCTCGGATCGCTTCCTGGTTGACGCTTCGTACCTGAACATTTCGAGCATCACGGTAGGTTACACCTTCCCCAGAAAGTGGACGTCGAAGATTGGTATTGGCAGTCTGCGTATCTACGCTGCTTGCGACAACGTATACTACTGGTCGCAGCGCGAGGGTTTCGATCCCCGTTACAGCTATACGGGTTCGACCAACTACACCAACTACTCGCCTATGCGTACGATCTCGGGTGGTATCAACCTCAAGTTCTAAGGTTTCACGGATAATAAAGAGATACAATTATGAAAAACATATTGAAGAAAATTACGTTGGTAGCTGGTGCAGCATTTTTGCTGACGAGCTGTATCGAGGAGACCTTCCCCGAGAGCAGCACGGTAACCAGCGACCAGGTAGCTGCCTCGCCCGTGGCTTTGGAGGCGATGGTGAACTCGATCCCCACGGCAATGATTATGCCGATGCAGTACACGGAGTATGCTTGGGACTTCGGTTATCCTGCTATCGCCGTATCGATGACCCACATGACGGGTGACTTGGTTGCAGGTGGCGAGAATGGTTATAACTGGTTTAGCTATTGGGATTCGAACGAGAGCTTGAGCGAGGAGTATGTTCTCGGCTATCAGTTCTGGTACAACTACTATAGCTGGATTAAGAGCTGCAACGATGTGATTGCTACCGTTGCTGCTGTTCCGCAGGAGCAGTGGAACGTGGATCAGCGCCACTTCATGGGTATCGCGCTGGCCTACCGCTCGTTCTTCTACCTCGATCTGGTACGCCTCTTCGAGCCGAAGGTTCCGACCGATCCCGGTGTGAAGCGCTACGAGGTATCGCAGGATATCCAGGGCCTTGGTTGCGTGATCGTTACCGAGAAGACGACGCCCGAGCAGGCTGCTTCGAACCCCCGTGCTACGGTTGCCGATATCTACGATCAGGTGATTCTGCCCGACCTGGCACTGGCCGAGACCTGCTTGATCGATTACGAGCGTACGGCAAAGACGATGCCCGACATTTCGGTTGTCTATGGTCTGTCGGCTCGTGCTTACCTCGAGCGTGGTTATGCCGGTGTTGAGGGTGCTTATGCCAAGGCTGCCGAGTATGCACGTAAGGCGATCACCGCCGGTGGCTACACGCCGCTGACGCAGGATCAGTGGGAGAACCCCACCACGGGCTTCAACTCGTTCGAGGCCAACAGCAACTCGTGGATGTGGTGTACGACCCAGACTTCGGATCAGGTGGGTAACCTCCACTCGTTCATCGCTCACATGTCGACCGAGGAGAATTGGACCAACTACGGTAAGACGGTAGGTCGTTCGATCAACAAGAACCTCTACGACGCTATTCCGAGCGACGACTTCCGCAAGCACACGTGGCTTGATCCCCAGTTCTTCGACTACTACGAGTACAAGAGCTGCCGTCCCGATGCCAAGACCTTCTTCCTGGAGCGTTATAATGGTACCGATTACACGAAGGAGTACGCTTCTCTCAAGTTCCGTCCGGGTCAGGGTGACTACACGACCTACTCGATTGGTAACGCCATCGACTTCCCGACCATGCGTATGGAGGAGATGCTGCTCATCGAGGCTGAGGCTGTAGGTGCTCAGAATCTGGAGCAGGGTAAGAAGCTCCTCGAGGCCTTCGTACAGACCCGTCAGCCGTCGTACAACTGCATGGTAGCTTCGCAGAAGGACTTCGAGAAGGAGATCGGTATGCAGGCACGTGTCGAGTTCTGGGGTGAGGGTATTCCCTTCTTCTACAAGAAGCGTATGGGCCTGGGTATCAACCTCGCTAATTCGAACTGTAAGGTGGATGACGCTCGCTTCGAGTTGGTAGGCGTTGCTCCTTGGTGGAACCTCTGTATCCCCAAGACCGAGCGCCTCTCGAATCCCGCTATCACGGCCGAGATGAACAATCCCGACCCGAACGAGACGGTTGATCCGGTTATTGAGTAAGTAACACGCAAAAATGATTTTGACTATGAAAATGTTGAAAAAATATGCATATCTGCTCACGCTTGCTGCCGTAGCTTTCGGTTTTGCCGCCTGCTCGGAGGATCGCGCAGATTATGAGCCTGCACAGCCGGTCAGCCCCGACTGCCAGGAGGTCTATTTCGCCTCGTCGAACCCCACGAAGGTTGATATGACGTCGGTTGAGGCTGCTACGGCATCAATTCCCGTAGTTGTGTCGCGTACCTACGCTTCGGGTGCCGCTTCGATCCCCGTGAAGTTGATCAGCGCCAGCGAGGGTGCCTTCAATGTGCCCGAGACGATCGAGTTTGCCGATGGTGAGGAGCAGGTTACGCTCGATATTACGATGAATACCCCCCTTGCCGATGGTGACTACAGCTTCGAGATCGCTATCGAGGGTGATGAGTATGTAAATCCCTACACCCAGCTTGGCTCGTATGCCTATGCTCTGACGGTAACGATCGAGAACTGGGAGAAACTGGGTATGGCTACGATTCGTGATGACTTCTTGACTACGCTGTATAACACGGGTATGCCTGTATGGCAGTGTGAGTGCTGGACGCGTTCGACGATGCCGGGTTATATCTGCTTGAAGAACTGCTGGACCTCGGAGTATCCGTTCAATGCACCGGGTGAGTATGAGGAGGGCGATGTTTGGTTCTATGTGAATATCGCAAATCCTAACCAAGTTATTATTCCTTCACAGGACCTCCGTTTCTGCTGGGATCCCGCTGATGGTAACTTCTGCATCTTTACCATGGCTCCGGGTACTTTGAAGGACGGTGTAATCACCTTCCCGACGAATGGTTTAGCTATTGGTCTTACGATCTACACGGGAGGTAAGGCCGGTTGGTATGCGAATACCAGTGGTATGTTTGCAATTGCAATGCCGGGTTACGATATTCCGTAATAGTCGATCGTGATCTGATTCTGATAGGTCGCTTCCTTCGGGGAGCGACCTTTTTTTTTGATTCAATAAGAGAATTAATTCTCTTATTGCGGTCGAAAACGGCCTATTCGATTGAGTACTAACAAGATAGAAGTTGCATCTTTACCAAAAACTTCGTATATTCGTGTAGAGGAAGCAATGTCGCTTACTTGTAAAACCTATTATTTATGAGAAACATGTGTAAAGTGCTCTTCTACATCAAGCGCAATGCACTATTGCGCTCGGGTCGCGCCCCAATCATGGGGCGTGTGACAATCGCAGGCCAACGTGCCCAATTCTCGACACGGCTCTCGGTGGCGCCCGGAGCGTGGGATGTGGGGCTCAACCGCGTGCTCGGGCGGTCGTCCGAAGTGGCTCGCATCAACCGCGAGCTCGAGACCATGCGCCTCGAATTGGAAAATTGTTACGACGAGTTGCGCTACGTCAACCCCCACGTAACACCCGTCGAGGTGCGCGATCGCTTCTTGGGACAAACCATCCGCCAAGAGTCGATCCTCAGCCTCTTCGAACTCCACAACGAGCGGTATCGACGCCAAATCGGCATCACGCGCAGCGCCTCGTCCTGCTACAAGTACGATGCCGTGCTCCAACACCTGCGCGGCTACCTGGCCCACAAAAGCCCCACGGGCGATATGCCCCTCGCACAGCTCAACCGCGACTTTGTGATCGACTTCCACGGCTACCTGCTGCGCGTGGCGCAATGCCACAAAAACACCGTGTGGGTCTACCTCACGGCGATGAAACATGTCCTGGCCGAGGCACGCAACGAAGGGGTGGTGATGAACGACCCCTTTGCCGACTACCGCCTGCGCAACGAGTATGTCCACCGCTCCTACCTCACCGAAGAGGAGCTCGCCCGCCTGATCGCCCTCAAAGAGCTCTCGCCCGGCATGCAGCTCGTGCGCGATGCCTTTCTCTTCAGCTGCTTCACGGGGCTCTCGTTTGTCGATCTCAGAGCCCTCGAGGTGCGCCACGTGGTTCAATTCGAGGAGCATTGCTGGATCGAAACCTCGCGCCAAAAGACAGGTCAGCAGGTCCAGGTGCGCCTCTCGGAGCTCCCCCTGGCCATCATCGAGAAGTATGCACCCGAGGATGCGGGCCTCATCTTCCCGTTGCCGAGCAACAGCTGGTGCAACCGCTGCCTGGTGCGCCTCATGAAGCTCGCCGAGATTGGTAAGCGAATCACCTTCCACGCTGCGCGCCACACCTTCGCCACGACGCTCACCCTCTCGAAGGGTATGCCTATCGAGGCGATCTCGAAACTCCTGGGTCACAGCTCGATCCGAACAACCCAGATCTACGCCAACATCACACGTACACAACTCAACCGCGAGTTTAGCCGCTTGTCGCCGCAGCTCGACGCCTTCAAGCGTCGCTGGAAAGCATAGTGGCTCCTAAAATTTTTTGTTTCCCCCATCGACACAAGGAGGCGCATCCCATCGGCGCCACCTTTTTGCGAAAAGGGCTCCGAGGGACCGTTTTTCCAACCTCGGGCTCAATAAATCGGCGCTATTTTGCGTTTAAGAGGAAAATAACTACTTTTGTAAACGATAAAGTACAACCTATGGTAAAGATTCTCTGGGTAGATGACGAGGTCGAACTCCTCAAACCGCACGTCCTGTTTCTCAACGGGAAAGGCTATGAGGTCGACACGTGTAACAACGGCTACGACGCCATCGACATGGCCGCTGAGGGGGCCTACGACCTGATCATCCTCGACGAAATGATGCCCGGCATGACGGGACTCGAAACACTTCCCCAAATCAAGGAGGTGCGACCTACTACGCCCGTCATCATGGTGACCAAAAGCGAGGAGGAGGATATCATGAACAAGGCCATCGGCTCGAAAATCGCCGACTACCTCATCAAACCCGTCAATCCGAACCAGGTGCTGCTCTCGATCAAAAAACATGTCCACAGCCGCCAGCTGGTGACCGAGCAGACTACGGCCGACTACCGCTCGGAGTTCGGGCGCCTCTCGACCTCGCTACAGATGGCCGAGACATTCCAGGATTGGTGCTCGCTCTACCGCCGCCTGACAGGGTGGGAGATCGAGCTCGAGGGATCGACTGACCAGAGCGTCAAGGAGATCCTCTCCTACCAGAAAAACGAGGCCAACCAGGCCTTCTCGAAATTTGTGCGTCGCAACTACTACAACTGGATCAACCGCCGCACGGAGCAGATCCCTACCATGTCGCATACGTTGATGCGCTCGATGATCTTCCCCGTGGTGGACGAGAACCAGAAGACGACGCTGCTGTTGATCGATAATTTCCGCTACGACCAGTGGCGCGCCATCTCCTCGATGCTGCGCGGCTACTACGATGTGGCGGTCGATGATTTCTACTGTGCCATCCTGCCTACGGCTACGCAGTATGCCCGCAACGCGATCTTTGCGGGTCTGATGCCCCTGGCCATCGACCGACTGATGCCCAATAAGTGGCTCAACGACAACGAGGAGGGTGGCAAAAACCAATACGAAGAGGAGTTTCTGCGCCGCCTGATGACGCAGCACGGAAAGAGCTGGAAGATGACCTTCGACAAGCTGGTGCGCCCCGAGCAGGGCCGCAAGCTGGTCGAGAACATCCGCCGCGTCTACGATGCCGACTTCTCGGTCATCGTCTACAACTTCCTCGACATCTTGTCGCACGCCCGCACCGAGACGGATGTGGTGCGCGAATTGACCGAAAACGAGGCCGCCTTCCGTTCGCTGACCCGCTCCTGGTTCGAACATTCGGACCTCTACACGATACTCAAACTGCTCTCCGAGCAGGGTCACACGGTGATCATCACCTCCGACCACGGCACCATTCGCGTCGATAATCCGGTGCGCATGACCGGCGATAAGGAGACCTCGGCCAACCTGCGCTACAAGACGGGTCGCAACCTCGCCTACAACGCGCGTGAGGTCTATGAGGTGCAACGTCCCGAGGATATTCAGCTCCCGTCGGGGAACCTTTCGTCGAGCTATATCTTCGCCTACAACCGCGACTTTTTGGTCTATAACAACGATGCCAACCGCTATGTGCGTTACTACCGCAATACGTTCCAGCATGGCGGTATCTCGATGGAGGAGATGATCGTCCCCTACATCGTGCTTAAACCCAAGAAATAATTGAAGATGAGAAAGATACACATAGATTCCGAAGAGGGGCTGCGCGAGGTGGCCGAGGCCTTGTTGGAGAGCCTCGATGGCCGCACCGTGGTGGCGATGCGTGGCGGTATGGGGGCCGGAAAAACGACCCTGGTGCGCGCCCTGGCCGAGCTGATGGGCGTCGAAGATCAGGTGACCAGCCCCACTTTTGCCCTGGTCAACGAGTACCGCGCCGAGGATGGCCGCACGCTCTTTCACTTCGACTTCTACCGCATCGACGATGAGCGCGAAGCCTTCGATTTGGGCTACGAGGAGTACTTCTACTCGGGCGATTTGTGCCTGGTGGAGTGGCCCGAGAAGATCGAGGGGCTGCTGCCCGACGAGCGTGTCGAGCTGCGCAT
Organism: Rikenellaceae bacterium; assembly: GCA_030529085.1. Taxonomy (GTDB): domain Bacteria; phylum Bacteroidota; class Bacteroidia; order Bacteroidales; family Rikenellaceae; genus Alistipes. The sequence goes on from JAUMXM010000042.1 coordinate 6,657, forward strand.
TACGGTCGACGGCGAGTCGGAGCGCACGTTCGAAATCGAGTAAAGACGATACCTATATTAAATACTATTAGTAGAAACCTATGCAGGAATATATTTCGAAACAGGTGCAGATTATGCGCCCTGCAGAGCAGATTTACCAGGTGATCAGCCGCTTCGATAACCTCACGCCCGCCCTTCAGGGTCGCGTCGAGGATTGGCAGGCCACCGAGGATAGCTGCTCGTTCAAGGCCAAGGGCTTTACCGTTGGCCTGAAGATGGTCGAGCGCGTCGAGCCGAAACATGTCAAAATCACGGGCGACGGTGTGCCCATCGACTTCGCTTTTTGGGTGCAGTTGCACAAGGTCGACGAGACCGATACCCGTCTTCGTTTGGTGTTGCACACCGAGCTCAATATGATGATGAAGATGATGATCGGCTCGAAACTTCAGCAGGCCCTCGATCAGGTGGTCGATGGTATTGCCGGGGCGATGCGTTAGTGATTCTTCGACTGATCGGCCGAGCGATGTGTTAGTGGCCTTTAGCCCGCGCACGAAGGACGTTTTTAGCTCGTTTTTATGCGTTTAGACGAAGAAAGTGGGGTAAAAAGAATTTTTTTTCGTCTTAAGTTGGCGAAAAAACAAATAAAGTGTATATTTGCAGACTCAAATGCGTAAAAACTTAATTAAAAACACAATATAGATATGACTAAGGCAGATATCGTTAGCGAAATCGCTAAAAACACCGGCGTCGAGAAGGTGCAGGTGATGGCCATCGTTGAGGCTTTCATGGATAGCGTGAAGGGCTCGCTTCAGGATGGTAACAATGTCTATCTTCGTGGTTTCGGCAGCTTCATCATCAAGAAGCGCGCAACGAAGGTGGCTCGCAACATTTCGAAGAATACGACCATCACGATTCCCGAGCACAACATTCCGGCTTTCAAGCCCGCAAAGAGCTTCGCAGCCAAGGTAAAATAATTGTCTAACCATTAAAATTTTAGGACTATGCCCAACGGAAAGAAGCATAAGCGTCATAAGATGGCTACCCACAAGCGTAAGAAGCGTCTTCGCAAGAATCGTCACAAGAAGAACAAGTAGTAGAACGGGTAGTTCGCCTTGGAATAGGTTAAAGGTAAAGGGAGGCCCCTTTACCTTTACCTATTTAAAAATCCCCCATTCGGCGGGGTGGTTGTCGGGGGCCTTGTTGCTCCCTTTGTGCCGAAAATCAAACAACCAATCGTTTGAAAGTTTGACCGACACTTTCGATGGAATAAAATCGGTCGTCGTTTCGAGATTGTGTGCCCTGCATGTGGCGCCAATCCTCACTATATAAGGGTTTTAACCAACAAACCCACCAAACATATATGAATCGAGAACTAATCGTTAACGTAACACCTGCCGAGATCCAAATCGCCATGTGCGAGGATAAGGTGCTGGTCGAACTGAACAAGGAGCAGTGTCAGACCGGTTTTGCCGTCGGTGATATCTATCTGGGCAAGGTGCGCAAGATAATGCCGGGTCTGAATGCGGCATTTGTCAACATAGGGCACGAAAAAGATGCCTTTATCCACTATTCTGACCTCGGAAACAACTTCCCCTCGCTCTCGAAGCTCGTCAATTCGTTCCAGCCCGGCAAGCGCGGTCTGCGTGTCGATACGATGAAGCTCGAGGAGCCTATCGAGAAGGGTGGCAAGATCGGCGCCTACCTCCAGGTGGGTCAGCTGGTGATGGTGCAGGTGGCCAAGGAGGCCATCTCGACCAAGGGCCCCCGCCTCACGGCCGAAGTCTCGCTCGCGGGTCGCAACATCGTGCTGGTTCCCTTCTCGCAGAAGATCTTCCTCTCGCAGAAGATTCGCTCGGCCGAGGAGAAGCGTCGCTTGAAGCGCATCGCGCAGGCTGTTGTGCCGAAGAATTTCGGTGTGATTATGCGTACGGCTGCTGTCGAGGCGAGCGATGAGGATATCGAGCGCGACTTGAAGCAGCAGCTCGACCGCTGGTTCAAGACCTGCGGTACGATCCGCAAGAAGGCCCCCACGGCTCCGGGTCAGCTCCTCAATGAGATGAGCCGCGCCAATACGATTATCCGCGACTCGCTCAACGGCTCTTTCTCGCAGATTGCCATCAACGACGAGGAGCTCTTCAAGGAGGTCAAGGGGTATGTCCACGAGATCGACCCCTCGATGGAGAAGATCGTAAAGCTCTACAAGGGCCAGGTGCCCATCTTCGATAATTTCGACATCTCGAAGCAGATTAAGTCGCTCTTTGCCAAGTATGTATCGCTCAAGCGCGGTGCCTATCTCATCATCGAGCGCACCGAGGCGATGAATGTCATCGACGTAAACTCGGGCAACCGCACCAAGGCCGAGGATAACCAGGAGCAGACCGCCATGGAGGTCAATCTGGCCGCTGCGAAGGAGATTGCCCGCCAGTTGCGCCTGCGCGATATGGGCGGCATTGTGATTGTCGATTTCATCGACCTGCACAAGGCGGTCAACAAGCAGGCCCTCTACGAGGAGATGACCAAGCTGATGGCTACCGACAAGGCCAAGCATACGATTCTGCCGCTGACGAAGTTCGGCCTGATGCAGATCACGCGCCAGCGTGTACGCCCCCTGGCCATCGAGGATGTCTCGGATCTCTGCCCCACCTGCCACGGTACGGGTAAGGTCGAGCCGACAATCCTGCTCGATAAGAAGATTGAGAATCAGATTTCGCTCCTGACGCTCGATCGCGGCCATAAGTTCATTCGCCTGGTCGTAAGCCCCTATGTCGCTTCGTTCCTCACGCGCGGCTTCTGGTCGCTGCGTCGCCGTTGGCAGTGGAAGTACAAGGTGCGCATCGAGGTTGTCGAGGATCAGTCGACCGGCATTATCGATGTACACTACCACGATAAGAAGGATAACGACCTGCTGAAGAGGTAGGATTTCGTTCAAAGCAAAATAACAACGTGACCGCCAAAGAACATCTGGCCGAGCTGGTCGAGGGGTCGAAACCGTTAGCCAAGCTCTGCCGCACACTCAAAACGAAAAGCGTCACCGTCCATCTCGAGGAGTTGGTCGGTGGGGCTTTGTCGTTCTATGCCTCGGGTGTTATCCGCCGTTTGGGGGGTGTGCACCTCTTTGTGGCCGACGACCGTGATGCGGCCGCCTACCTGATGAACGACCTCTACAACCTGCTCGACGAGGAGCGGGTGATGTTCTTCCCGTCGGCCTACAAACGCTCGGCGGCCTATGGCGCCGAGGATCCGCAGGGTGTGGTGCAACGCACGGCGACATTGACGGCTCTGCGCGCCTTTACGGGCAAGGGTTACCTGGTCATCTGCACCTATCCCGAGGCCCTTGCCGAGCGTGTTACCGATAGCAATGCCCTGCAGGAGAGTATGTTGAAGCTCCGCGTGGGCGACACCCTTTCGATGACGCAGCTCGAGGATCAGCTCGTTGATGCAGGCTTCGAGCGGGTCGATTTTGTCTACGAGCCGGGTCAATATGCCCGTCGTGGCGGTCTGATCGACCTCTTCTCCTACGCTGAAAACAAACCCTACCGTGTCGATTTCTTCGGTGACGAGATCGACTCGATACGTCGCTTCGAGATCTCTTCGCAGCTCTCGACCGACCGCCTCGATGCGGTTGCCGTAGTCCCCGACATGAGCAACCGTCGTGGCAGTGACAGCCGTATCACTCTCCCGCGCTTTGTGGGCGAGGAGGCGACCTTCTGGTTCTACGATGCTGATGCAATTTTGCGCCGCGTGAACGAGGTGCGCCATCGCACTCTCTCCGATATGGAGGAGCCGGCAGGGATCGATCGCCTCTTGACCTCGCGTGTGGGACTTACGACCGACCTGGAGCTGGCGCGTGTGGTGATGCTGCGCAACAACCTCCCCGAGCGAGTTGCCACGGAGTCGATCCGCTTCTCGACCGCTCCCCAGCCCAAGTTTAACAAGAATTTCGAGATGCTGGCAGACGATATGATTCGCAACCGCCAGCGTGGCTATACGACCTTCATCCTCTCGGAGAACAAGGTGCAGGTCGAGCGCCTGGAGAATATTTTCCACCAGGTGGGACGCGGCGAGGCGGTCGTGAAGGCCATCTCGACCACCCTCCACGAGGGTTTTGTCGATAACGACCTAAAACTCTGCCTCTATACCGACCACCAAATCTTCGATCGCTACCGTCGCTACCGCATCAATGGCGAGATTAAGCGCGATGAGCAGATGACCATTGCCGAGCTCAATCAGCTCCGGCCGGGCGACTACGTGGTCCACATCGACCACGGTGTGGGTCGCTTCGACGGCCTGGTCAAGATCGACGAGGGTGGCAAGGTGCACGAGGCGATCAAGCTCGTCTACCGCGATGGGGATGTCCTCTTCGTGAATGTCCACTCGTTGCACCGCATTGCGCGCTACAAGGCGGGCGACAGCGAGCCGCCGAAGATTCATAAGCTCGGCTCGGGTGCCTGGCAGAAACTCAAGTCGGCCACGAAGAAGGCCGTCAAGGATATCTCGCGTCAGCTTATCGCCCTCTATGCGCGTCGCAAGGCTTCGCAGGGCTTTGCCTTTACCCCCGACAGCTACCTGCAACACGAGTTGGAGGCTTCGTTTGCCTACGAGGATACCCCCGATCAGCACGCTGCGGTCGAGGCTGTGAAGCGCGATATGGAGTCGCGTGAGCCGATGGATCGCCTCGTTTGTGGCGATGTGGGCTTCGGTAAGACCGAGGTGGCGATTCGTGCCGCCTTCAAGGCTGCCGTCGATGGCAAGCAGGTGGCCGTCTTGGTTCCCACGACGATCCTCGCCCTGCAACACTACCGCTCCTTCTCGGAGCGCTTGAGAGGCTTCCCCGTGACGATCGAGTACCTGAACCGCACGAAGCGCCCGAAGGAGGTGCGCCAGATCTGCGAGGATCTCCGCTCGGGCAAGATCGATATCCTGATCGGTACCCACAAGATGCTGGGCAAGCAGATCGAGTTTCGCGATTTGGGGCTGCTGATTATCGACGAGGAGCAGAAATTCGGTGTGGCGGCCAAGGAGAAGCTGACCGAACTCTCGGTTTCGGTCGATACGCTGACCCTGACGGCGACCCCCATTCCGCGTACCCTCCAATTCTCGCTCATGGGCTCGCGCGACCTCTCGGTCATCTCCACGCCGCCCCCTAACCGCCGCCCGATTCAGACCGAGTCGCACGCCTTCTCGGAGGAGATCATCCGCGATGCCATCGAGCAGGAGCTCTCGCGCGATGGTCAGGTCTACTTCGTGCACAATCGTGTCGAGGATCTGCTTACGATTCAGGGGATGATTACCCGCCTTTGCCCGAAGGCGAGGGTAGGGGTGGGCCACGGCAAGATGCCCGCCGAGAAGCTCGAAAAGCTCATCATGGACTTCATCTACGGCGAATTCGATGTCCTGCTCTCGACCACAATCATCGAGAACGGTATCGACATCGCCAACGCCAATACGATCATTATCAACAACGCCCAAAACTTCGGTTTGAGCGATCTGCATCAGTTGCGAGGCCGTGTCGGTCGCTCCGATAAGCGCGGCTTCTGCTACCTGCTCTCGCCCCCTGATGAGCTGTTGAGCTCCGATGCCCGCCGTCGTCTGCGCGCCATCGAGGAGTTCTCGGAGCTGGGCTCGGGCTTCAACATTGCGATGCAGGATCTCGATATTCGCGGCGCAGGTAACCTGCTGGGTGCCGAGCAGAGCGGTTTTATTGCCGATATCGGCTTCGAGACCTACCAGAAGATTCTCAACGAGGCGATTGCCGAGTTGCGTGCCGAGGGGTTGGATGTGGCCGGCCTGGGCGACAAGGAGCGCGAGGTGGTCGAGGGGCTTGCCTTTATCGACGATGCCCACATCGACATTCAGGTCGAGGCTTCGCTCCCCGACAGCTATGTGCAGCAGCAGGCCGAGCGCTTGAAACTCTACCGCGAGCTCGACTCGATCAAGGCCGAGGAGGATCTGGTGGCCTTTGCCGAGCGCCTTGTGGACCGTTTCGGCCCCCTGCCGCGTGCTACGGAGGAGCTTTTGAACGTGATTCGTCTGCGTCGTGAGGCGGTGCGCCTCGGTATGGAGCGTGTCAAGGTGAAGAACGGCTTGATGATTATCCACTTCGTGGGTGAGCAATCTTCGCCCTACTACCAGAGCGAAATTTTCCGCGGTTTGTTGCAGAAGATTATGCAGCACCCCGACCGTTTTGTCCTCAAACAGCACAATAATCGACTGGGAATGACCGTTAGAAACGTAAAAGATGTGGCGAGCGGTTACCAAATTTTGCGTGAACTATGAGATTGCTGATCGATATAGGGAACACCCGAGCCAAGGTGGCTGTGGCCGATGCCGAAGGCAATATCGAGGTGGTGGGAGAGCAGGTCGAGCTTGCGAAAAGCGCTCTTGCCGAGGTGGTTGCAACGTATGGTGTTGAGGCCGCCCTGATCTCCTCGACGCGGGGCGATGCCGCGCAGTGGGCGATGCAGTTGCGCGAATTGGGGATCGAAGCTGTGGCGTTGGATGCCGCAACACCACTCCCGATCGAAATTGCCTACCGCACCCCCGAAACCTTGGGGCGCGATCGTGTTGCCGCCGCGGTGGGTGCTGCGACTCGTTTTGCCGACCGTAACTGCTTGGTAATCGACTTTGGTACAGCCATTACGATCGACCTGGTGACGGCCGAAGGAGAGTTTCTCGGCGGGATGATTTCGCCGGGTATGGAGAGCCGTTTTCGCGCTTTGCACGACTATACGCAGGCGCTTCCGTTGTGCGAGGCGACCGACGCCGAGATCTCGGTGGCGCGTACAACCCGTGAGGCGATTGAACAGGGTGTAATGAACTCCGTTCAGTTTGAAATCGAGGGATATATCGCCCGATTTAGCGCCATTTATGCCGATTTGTGTGTAATTGTTACGGGTGGAGGGGCAAAATATTTTGTGAAAAGAATTAAAAATGCGATATTTGCAGAACCGAATTTAGTGTTCTGTGGTTTGAACCAAATTTTAGACTACAATTTAGCAAGCAATGCAACAACAAAACAATAGATGGTTTATCCTGCTCGTAGCCTTCCTTTTTGCGAGTGCAACAGCGACGGCTCAGTCGGGTAGCATCAATGCCTTCTCGCCCTACACCATGTATGGCATCGGCGAGGTAAATACCCCCGGATCGGTCGCTCAGCGCTCGATGGGTGGTGTTGGTGTCGCAGCCCGTCAGACGGGTATGATCAACCTGCTCAACCCGGCGGCCAACAGCCTTGTGCAGCGCAAGAGCTTCCTGGTGAACTTTGCCGGTGAGGGTCAGAACTACTACAACAAGCAGACGGTGGGTGGTCAGGAGAAGAAGGCTGCACACAACAGCTTCAGCATTCGCGATATCGCAGTTTTGATGCCGTTGCATAAGAATTTGGGCCTTTCGGTGAGCGTAACCCCTTACAGCTCGGTGGGCTACAAGATGATGTACGACCACACCTACGACGAGAATGATCCCGTGTGGGGCAACGTAGGTCGCGTGAACTATCAGTATCAGGGCGAGGGCGATTTGACCGAAGTGAAGCTTGCGGTGGGCTACCAGCTCTTCAAGAACTTCTCGGTGGGTGCCGCCGTGCAGTACTACTGGGGTACGATCGACCGCACCTTTGTGATGGTGCCTGTTTCGATTGTGGGCAATAGCAATTTTGGCTCGATTACGGGCGACAGCGAGTACTCGGTATCGCGCTTCAAGGCGCAGCTGGGTGCGCAGTGGACGGCTCTTTTGACCGAGAAGCGCATCTTGACCTTTGGTGCCGTTTATGATTTTGGAGGTGATTTGGATCCCAACATCTCGCATGTGATCAAGACCGACGACCTCTACGAGACGACCGTGTCGACCGATGCCGATTATATCGCTGTAGCGCTTCCGCGTCGACTCTCGCTGGGTGCCTACTACCAGACGGCCAAGTGGGCTTTGGGTCTCGACTACGACTACAACGGTTGGGCCGGCAGCAACAAGAAGCGCGAGATGACGGGTGTGGATGGTGCTACGGGTGGCCAGATGGAGGTTGCCTACCGCGATACGCATACCCTCAAGGCGGGTGTTGAATTCACCCCTGCACGCTATGATGTGCGTCGCTTCTTCAATCGTTGGTCCTATCGTGCCGGTATTCGCTACGGCAGCTATCACCAGACCTACGATGGCCACGAGCTCAACGAGCTGGCGGTGACGGCCGGTTTGGGCGTTCCGTTCAAGTTCTTGGGTATGTCGGGTGTCGACGTCGCCTTTGAGTACGGTATGCGTGGCTTCAATGTGGCGAAGAGTGTCGGCCTGGTGCGCCAGGACTACTTCAAGTTCTCGGTCGGATTCCGCCTCTTTGCTTCGGGTACGGAGAACAACGAGTACTGGTTTATGCGTCCCAAGTATGATTAACGAACCTTAAGAACGAAACTAAATAAGAAAAACCAACAAAATTAATCACTATGAAAAGTATCAAGCATCTCTTAACGGCAGCCTTCGCCTTCGTTGCATTTTCGGCGATGGCTCAGCAGGACTTCAGTGCTCCGCAGTATGCTCGCTACGGTGATACCCCCGAGCAGCGCAAGCGTAACATCGAGTATCTCAACTTCCTCAAGGAGTCTGTGTCGAGCAAGGACTACAACGCTGCTGCTTACTACTACCAGCAGATCTCGTCCGACCGTCCGAAGGTTTCGGTGAACATCTACAAGTATGCAGCGATTGTCTATCGTAACAAGATTGCCCGTTCGCAGTCGCTCGACGAGCAGAAGGTGATGATCGACTCGCTGCTGGGTGTCTATGACCTGCGTCTGGAGCACTTTGGCAATGCCGCTAAGGAGGGTGCCGCCTATATTCTCGATACCAAGACGCGCGACGTGATGAAGTACAAGCGCAACGATATCGGTGCTATCCGCGATGCTTTCAACGCAGCCCTCGAGGTTGGTGGTGAGGCTACGGAGCCCGACCTGATCGTGCTCTACTTCACGAAGCTCTGCGACGTGTATATGAACAGCGACGAGGTGA
>JAUMXM010000043.1 GCA_030529085.1 Rikenellaceae bacterium
CGCCGCGAGGGATTGCTCTAATCAAAAATCCAAGTCCGTTGCAAGGGGGTGATATAATCAAAATCCGAGTCCGCTATTAGGGGCTGCTCTAATCGAAAATCCAGGTCAATCACGAGGGGCTGATATAATCGAAAAGCCGAGGTCGGAAGCCTCGGCATTTTTTATCTACGATAAAATAGCCTCCGATTGCAATAATTAGCCGAAAAATATATATCTTTGTGAGATAATAAAATGAAAACTCAAAAATTAGAAGAAATATGACACAGGAGGAGTTGTTTAAGAAGTTGATCGCTCACTGCAAGGAGTATGGTTTTATCTTCCCTTCGAGCGAGATTTACGACGGTCTTGGAGCCGTTTACGACTATGGCCAGAATGGCGTGGAGCTGAAGAATAACATCAAGCGTTACTGGTGGGATTCGATGGTTAAACTCAACGAGAATATCGTAGGTATCGATGCCGCAATCTTTATGCATCCCCGCACCTGGGAGGCATCGGGACACGTTGCAGCCTTCAACGACCCTCTGATCGACAATAAGGATTCGAAGAAGCGCTACCGTGCCGATGTTCTGATCGAGGATTGGATGGCCAAGCAGGACGAGAAGATCCAGAAGGAGGTCGATAAGGCGCGCAAGCGTTTCGGCGACGCCTTCGACGAGGAGCAGTATCTTGCCACCTCACCCCGCGTAGCCGACATCGCAGCAAAGCGTGATGCTGTACACAAGCGTTTCGCCGATGCGCTGAACAATAGCGACCTTGCCGAGCTCAAGCAGATCATCCTCGATTGCGAGGTTGTATGCCCCATCTCGGGTACCCGCAACTGGACTGATGTGCGTCAGTTCAACCTTATGTTCTCGACACAGATGGGCTCAACGGCCGAGGGTGCCAACACGATCTACCTCCGTCCCGAGACGGCACAGGGTATCTTCGTGAACTTCCTCAATGTCCAGAAGACGGGCCGTATGAAGCTCCCCTTCGGTATCGCTCAGATCGGTAAGGCCTTCCGCAACGAGATTGTGGCTCGCCAGTTCATCTTCCGTATGCGCGAGTTCGAGCAGATGGAGATGCAGTTCTTCGTACGTCCCGGCACCGAGATGGAGTGGTGGAACAAGTGGAAGGAGACCCGTATGGCTTGGCACCGCGCCCTGGGCTTCGGTGACGATAACTACCGCTTCCACGACCACGACAAGCTGGCCCACTACGCCAACGCTGCAACCGATGTCGAGTACAACTTCCCCTTCGGCTTCAAGGAGGTGGAGGGTATCCACTCGCGTACCGATTTCGACCTCTCGAACCACCAGAAGTTCTCGGGCAAGAAGATTCAGTACTTCGATCCCGAGACCAACGAGAGCTACGTTCCCTACGTGGTTGAGACCTCGATCGGTGTCGATCGTATGTTCCTGCAGGTGATGTCGGCCGCCTATACCGAGGAGAAGCTCGAGGGTGGCGATCAGCGTGTGGTGCTCAAGTTCCCCGCTGCGTTGGCTCCCGTCAAGGTGGCTGTTCTGCCCCTGGTTAAGAAGGATGGTATGCCCGAGGTGGCTCGCAAGATTGTCGATGAGCTGAAGTACGACTACAACGTAGTTTACGACGAGAAGGATTCGGTGGGTAAGCGTTACCGCCGCCAGGATGCTGTCGGTACCCCCTTCTGCGTGACGGTCGATGGCCAGACGCTCGAGGATGGCACCGTGACGATCCGCCACCGCGATACGATGGCCCAGGAGCGTGTTACGGTCGAGGAGCTGCGTCGCCGTGTTGACGAGGAGTGCTCGTACCGTAAGTTATTCAAGAAGTTGAGCCTCTAAACGACGCCGATGGCCCGCATTTTGGCAATCGACTACGGCACGAAGCGCACCGGTATCGCCGTCACCGACCCCTTGCAGCTCATTGCACAGGGGTTGACGACGGTCGAGACAAAGCAGCTCGAGAAGTGGCTTGCCGACTACTTTCAGCGCGAGGAGGTCGAGACAATCGTGCTCGGCAAACCGCTGCAGATGGACGGCAGCCCCTCGGAGACGTGGCGTTTTGTCGAACCGCTGTCGCGCCGTCTGAAGGCTGCCTATCCCGATAAGGAGGTGGTCTTCTACGACGAGCGCTTCACCTCGGTCTTGGCCCATCGGGCGATGATCGACGGAGGTATGAAGAGGTCGGCCCGCCGCGATAAGGCGGTGGTGGATAAGATTGCGGCCACGATTATTTTGGAGGACTATTTACAGTATAGACGATGATTTATCCGATTGTAATTTTCGGCGGTGAGGCTCTGCGTAAGCAATCCGCCACGTTGGACGCGGAGTATCCCGACCTGAAGAAGCTCATCGAGGATATGTTTATCACGATGGGCGAGGCCGACGGCTGTGGTCTTGCAGCTCCGCAGATTGGCAAGAATATCCGCCTCTTTGTGGTCGATTGCTCGGCCTGGGGCGAGGAGGATGAGACGTGCAAGGATTACCGCCGCGCCTTCATCAACCCCGAGATCTACGAGGTTTCGGAGGAGACCGACCTCTTCAACGAGGGCTGCCTCTCGCTCCCCGGTCTGCACGAGGATGTGCGCCGCCCGATTGCGGTGCGTATGCGCTACCTCGATGAGAACTTCGAGGAGCACGACGAACTCTTCGAGGGTTTCCGTGCCCGCGTCATTCAGCACGAGTACGACCACCTCGAGGGCAAGGTCTTCACCGACCGCCTCTCGCCGCTGCGCCGTCAGCTCCTCAAGAGCAAACTTTTGGCGATGTCCAAGGGTAAGTACCGCGCCGCCTACAAGACGAAATAAGAGGAGGCTTAACAAGGCTCTTTTGGCATTAAGGGATTCCTTAATGCCTTTTTTATATCACCTTTATCCCCTTCGTTCTTCCCCTTTTTTTGTAATAAAAAAAGAGGTCACCCTTTCGGGCGACCTCTTTTCGTTATGCTTCAAATCCGAAGATTACTTCTGATTCAGGGCAGCGTGAGCCGCAGCCAGGCGTGCGATGGGCACGCGGAAGGGCGAGCAGCTGACGTAGTTCAGACCTGCATAGTGGCAGAACTCTACCGACGAGGGCTCACCACCGTGCTCACCGCAGATACCGCACTTGAGGTTGTCGCGCGTACCACGACCCTTGAATACGGCCTCGCGGATCAGCTGACCAACACCGTTGCGATCCAGGATCTGGAACGGGTCGTTCTTCAGGATACCCTTCTCGAGGTAGATCGGGAGGAACTTCGAGATGTCGTCGCGTGAGAAACCGAGCGTCATCTGCGTCAGGTCGTTCGTACCGAACGAGAAGAACTGGGCAACCTCGGCGATCTGGTTAGCCGTAACAGCTGCACGGGGAACCTCGATCATCGTACCTACCATATAGTCGATCTTATCGTTGCGCTCTGCAAATACCTGCTCGGCGGTCTTGTCGATGATGTTCTTCTGGTAGCGGAGCTCCTTGTGGTTACCTACCAGCGGTACCATAATCTCCACGTGTACATCCATACCCGTAGCCTTCACGTTCATAGCAGCCTCGATGATAGCGCGAGCCTGCATCTCGGTGATCTCGGGATAGGTGTTACCCAGACGGCAACCGCGGTGACCCAGCATCGGGTTGAACTCGGCCAGAGCCTCAACCTTGGCGATGATCTTCTCAACGGCTACGCCCATCTCGTCGGCCATCTCCTGCTGACCCTTCAGATCGTGGGGAACGAACTCGTGCAAGGGGGGATCCAAGAGGCGAACGGTTACGGGGTTACCCTTCATCTCCTTGAAGAGACCCTCGAAGTCGCCGCGCTGGATCGGGAGCAGCTTGTTCAGAGCAACACGACGGCCGGCCTCATCGTCCGAGAGAATCATCTCGCGGATAGCCTTGATGCGGTCGCCCTCGAAGAACATATGCTCCGTACGGCAGAGACCGATACCCTCAGCACCGAATGCGAATGCCTGAGCAGCATCCTTCGGCGTGTCGGCGTTGGCGCGAACCTTCAGTACCGAGTACTTGCCGGCCAGATCCATCAGCTGACCGAAGTCACCGCTGAGGTCGGCAGCGCGCGTGGCAACCTCACCGAGGTAAACCTCACCCGTCGAACCGTTGAGCGAAATCCAATCGCCCTCCTTCACCGTTACACCGTCAACCTTGATCGTGCGAGCCTTGTAGTCGATCTCGAGCTCACCGGCACCCGATACGCAGCACTTACCCATACCACGAGCCACAACGGCTGCGTGCGAGGTCATACCACCGCGAGCGGTCAGAATACCGGCAGCGTCCAACATACCCTTCAGGTCCTCGGGCGAGGTCTCGATACGCACCAGAATAGCGCGCTGACCCGTCTCCTCGAGCACCTTGGCAGCGTCGTCAGCGAAGAATACTACGGGACCCGTAGCAGCACCCGGCGATGCGGGCAGACCCTTCGTGATCACCTTGGCCGAAGCGATAGCCTTCTTGTCGAATACGGGGTGGAGCAGCTCATCGAGCTTGGCGGGCTCGCAACGCAGTACGGCCGTCTTCTCGTCGATCATGCCCTCGCGGAGCATATCCATAGCAATCTTCACCATAGCGGCACCGGTACGCTTACCGTTGCGGCACTGGAGCATCCAGAGCTTACCGTCCTGGATCGTGAACTCGATGTCCTGCATATCGCGGTAGTGGTCCTCCAGGGCGTTCTGGATGTCGTCGAGCTCCTTGTAAACCTCGGGCATCACCTCCTCGAGCGAAGGATACTTCTCAGCGCGCTCCTCCTCCGAGATGTTCTGAGCCTTGGCCCAACGACGCGAGCCCTCGATCGTGATCTGCTGCGGCGTGCGGATACCGGCAACCACGTCCTCGCCCTGAGCGTTGATCAGGTACTCACCGTTGAAGATGTCCTCACCCGTAGCGGCGTCACGCGAGAAGGCTACACCCGTTGCCGAGCTCTCACCCATGTTACCGAATACCATGGCCATAACCGATACGGCCGTACCCCACTCTGCGGGGATGTTGTTGAGCTTGCGATAGAGGATGGCGCGGTCGTTCATCCACGAGCCGAATACGGCGCAGATCGAACCCCACAGCTGCTCCCAGGGGCAAGCGGGGAAGTCCTTACCCGTCGAGGCTTTCACAGCGGCCTTGAACGATGCAACGAGCTCCTTCAGGTCCTCGACCGTCAGGTCGGTATCCTTCGTGATGCCACGCTTCTCCTTCTGCTTCTCGATGATCTCCTCGAAGGGATCCTGATCCTCCTTCGAAGCGGGCTTCATCTCGAGTACTACGTCACCGTACATCTGTACGAAACGGCGGTACGAGTCCCAAGCGAACCAGGGGTTACCGCTGCGGCGAGCCATAGCCTCGACAGCCTCGTCGTTCATACCCAGGTTGAGGATCGTATCCATCATACCGGGCATCGAAGCGCGAGCGCCCGAACGTACCGACAGGAGCAGGGGCTGCTGCTTGTCACCGAACTTGCAACCGGTCAGCTTCTCGATGTTGGCTACTGCCTTCTCGACCTCGGGCTTAAGCAATGCAACTACTGCATCCTTACCCTGAGCATAGAACTCGGCGCAGGTGTCCGTCGTAATCGTGAAACCCGGAGGTACGGGCATACCGATGAGGTTCATCTCAGCGAGGTTTGCACCCTTACCACCCAGCAGCTCACGCATCTTACCATTACCCTCGGCCTCTTTGTTACCGAAGGTGTAAACTCGTTTTACGTCTGCCATAAAATGATAGTGTTAATAAAAAAATATTGAAAATTGATAGTTGTTTTCTCTTTTTTGCTACTCTTTACAACCTTTAGGTTGTGCAGAATGCGAATTTAGCACTTTTTTTTCGTTTTCGCAAGAAAAATACACCGAAAACGATGCCAAATCGAACACTATTTATTTTTCGTGTCGTCGGCATCGTTCGATACGTGTCAAAAAGTGATATTTTTTTTGCTGTGGCTACGCACTGATGACCCCCGAGGCGATTACCTCATCGCCGGCATAGAGGGCGGCAAACTGACCCGCCGTGATGCCGCGCTGCGGCTCGTCGAAGTGGATGTAGAGCCCACGCTCGCGGCAGTAGAGGGTCGCCTCCTGCAGCGGCTGGCGGTAGCGGATGCGTACGCGGATGCGGCGCTCGTCGCCCACCGAGAGGGCTTCCGTCGGGTTGACCCAATGGACCTCGGCGCTGTCGATGCGGAGTGTGGGGCGCCAAAGGCCGGGGTGGGAATCACCCTCGCCGACGTAGATGACATTCTGCTCGACATCGGTGGCAAGAATGAAAAGTGACTCCTTGCGCCCTCCGATACCGAGTCCCTTGCGCTGGCCGATGGTGTAGAAGTGGGCGCCGTTGTGGGTGCCGATCTTCTTGCCGTCGCGCACCGTGAAGTGCCAGGGGGCGGCCAGAGCATCGAGCAGCTCATCCGAGGGGTTTTCTTCGAAGGCGGGTCGGCGATCGAATTTCGGCCACTCGGGCTTGATTTCGTGGATGTTACCCTCCTTTTTGGCGAGCTTCTGTTGCAGAAAAACGGGCAGATCGACCTTGCCCACGAAGCAGATGCCCTGCGAATCCTTGCGCTTGGCTGTGGCGAGCCCCTGCTCCTGGGCGATGCGGCGCACCTCGGGCTTCAGCAGTTCGCCGATTGGAAAGAGGGCGTAGCGCAGCTGCTCCTGCGAGAGCTGGCAGAGGAAGTAACTTTGGTCTTTGTTGGGATCGCTGCCCGCCAGGAGGTGGTAGCATTCCGAGCCGTCGGGCAGGGTAGTGGTCGCCTTGCGGCAGTAGTGGCCTGTGGCTACAAAGTCGGCACCGAGCTTGAGGGCCTCTTTGAGGAAGACATCAAATTTGATTTCGCGGTTGCAGAGCACATCGGGATTGGGGGTGCGCCCCGCCTCGTACTCTGCGAACATATACTCCACAACGCGCCGGCGGTATTGCTCCGAGAGGTCGACGACGTGGAGGGCTATATCGAGCTTCTTGGCCACCAGCTCGGCAAAAAGACGGTCGTCGTGCCAAGGACAGTCGCCCTCGAGCGTTCCCGTCGTGTCGTGCCAATTGACCATAAAGAGGCCGATCACCTCGTGTCCCTGCTCCTTGAGCAGGTAGGCTGCCACCGAGGAGTCAACACCACCCGAAAGTCCGATTACTACGCGCGCCATAGCTCTGATTTTATGAGAGTTGAATCAACCCTTCGGGGAGGATGAAACGCACCGTTGTCTGCTCGAAGTCGATGCCGCCGATCATCTCATCCACGGCGGGCACCAAGACCTCCGACTCCTCGATTTCGAGGACAAAGAGGGGGTTGATCTCGCTGTCGATGTAGTCGATAATCTCGCCCTCCAGTTCGCGCTCTGTACCCAGCTCGAGCACCGAGGCGGTGAAGCCGATCAGATCCTCGAGGTAGAACTCATCCTCGTCGCGCTCGTCGGCTACGTCGATCGAGAACTCCTTGCCGATCAGCTCCTCGGCGCGGCGCTCGGTGTTCATGTCGGCGAAGGTCACCGAGGCTCCCGAAGCACCCACGTAGGCGAACTCCTCGCAATAGAGGGGCACCTCCAGGCCGTCGATTTCGACGATCAGGGGCATTGTGTCGGGGTTGAACTCCTCGGGGAACGAGTCGTAGAGGGTCAGGCGCAGGCCTCCGCCCGTGCCAAAGAGTTTGTTGATGCGTCCTGCTACAGTCATTGTGGTAGGGTTGTTTTGTGCAAAGATACAAATTTGCCGCAAAAAATCGGGGCTTTATATAATATAAATGCGCGAAGGCCTGCAAAGCATTCGTTTGCTCAATTAGCACCCCAACAAAAAAGGAGGCCCATAAGACCTCCCTTTTTCTTCAAGTGCTTTTTTGCAAGTCCTCCCTTACAAAGGGAGGATTTAGGAGGGATTTTAAGTGCTGGTTCTGCAAAGCATTTGTTTTGCTCAATTAGCACCCCAACAAAAAAGGAGGCCCATAAGACCTCCCTTTTTCTTCAAGTGCTTTGCAGAACTACTCTGCGAGCGGAGTAACGCTCACATACGACTTGTTCTCACCCTTCTTGCAGAACGAAACCGTTCCGTCTACGAGTGCGAACAGCGTGTGGTCCTTACCCATACCTACATTCTCGCCGGCGTTGTGAACCGTACCGCGCTGACGGACGATGATGTTGCCAGCCTTAGCGAACTGACCGCCGAACAATTTGATGCCGAGTCGCTTGCTCTCCGACTCACGGCCGTTCTTCGAACTACCTACACCTTTCTTGTGTGCCATTTTTCTTCAGTTTTTTAAGGGTTACGCAACGATCTCCTCCACCAGAATCTGGGTCAGGTACTGGCGGTGGCCATTACACTTCTGATAACCAGTTCTGCGCTTCTTCTTAAACACGAGGACCTTGTCGTCCTTCAGGTGCTTGAGGATCTTGCACTTTACCGAGGCGCCTTCTACTACAGGTGCACCTACTTTAACCTGACCGTCGTTGTCTGCGAGCAGGACCTTGTCGAAGCTAATGGACGAATCTACGTCGCCCTGGAGACGGTGAACATAGAGCTTACGACCTTTCTCAGCCTTAAATTGCTGACCTGCGATTTCTACGATAACGTACATTGAATTTTGTTTGTAGCGTGTTAAAAACACATTTTGGACTGCAAATGTAGTGACTTTTTATCGGATAACCAAACAATTGCAAAACTTTTTTCGCTCGTTTGCTTCGCGCGTGGGCTTTGGCACGGTTTTTCGACAGCCGAGGAGGGCGGTCGAGCCTGTTTTTGGGGGCTTGTCGGCTTGTTGTTTTGTGTTTTGAAAAAAAGAGAAATTCCTCCTTGAAAACCGCCTCACGCATACTCATTTTCGGCTCCGATTTGGTGCTCACGGAGTTGGTCGTAGTGGCCCTCTCGGGGCTGGGTGCCGAGCTGCGTGTGGCTGCGAATTGGCCCGATTTCGAGCGACTTACTGCGCGTACAGTCTTCGATGTAGTGGTGGTGCTCGAGGTGGCTCCCGTACGCTCGGGGCGCAACTTTTTTCGGCGAATTCGTCCGCGCCCCTTGCGACGTCCCGAGATCTATGTGGTGGCCTGGCACCAAGCTGCCGATACGGTCTTGGCCATGTTGGAGTGTGGTGTGGATCAATACCTGAGCTTTCCGCTCAACCTCTCACGCTTGAGAGGCAAGGTAATTGCAGCGCTGAGTCGATGATGAATTGGTTTTATCTCTCCCTATCCGTTCTCTGCGCGGCGCTGACTCTGCCCCCTTTCGTAGGGTGGGTGGCGACCCGGTTGCGGGGGCGTCGCAGGGTGCGCGACGAGGTGATGCTCCGCCGCTCGACCCAGGGGGTTGTCCTGCATCTTTTGACCGACCGCGAAGGGTTGCCGCGCCTTCCGTTGGAGCGCCTCGTGGGGCGACAACGAATGCTCGCATTGCTGTTGGCGCGACTCGGTGCGGCGACCTATGGCTTTGATCCCGACCTGTTTCGGCGATTGATGCTTCACTATCGCCTCGATCGCTATCTTTTGCGCGGAGTCCGACGTTCGTGGGGACTCCGTAGGGCGCTCTACCTGAAGCGTATAGCCGACCTGCCACCCCTCGAATCCTTGCGTCGTGCTACGCGGCCCTACCTGTACGACTCCTCGCGTGAAGTTCGTTTTGCAGCCCTTCTGGTACAGATCTCGGCGGCTCCTCATGAGCTGCTGCGCCTTGTGGCCTCCTACCCCCAGCGCTTGACGGCGGGCGAGGTCGCGGAGCTGCTGCATCTGTTGCGCCGAGGGTTGCTGCCGATTGCCTATCGCCCTTTGCTCTCCTCACCCAATCCCAACCTGCAACGGGTGGGGTTGGCCCTGGTGGCGCAGTTCGATATCGAGGAGGCGGACGAGCGGCTGCTGGCGATGCTTTCGTCGCCGTCGGATCGCCCCCTCTCGGTTGCGGCTTTGCGCACCTTGACGGCGCTCCACCGCCCTCTTCGCGCGCGGGCTGTGGTGCTCTTCGTGCGAGCGCTTCCACCGGTTTTGCGGCGTTCGTTGATGCGCCGCTTGGCACACGAAGGGTATACGCTCCGTCAGGTGCAGTCGCTCTTTGATGCCGAGCAGGGGGTAAGCTATGCCCGTATGGTCGAATCCTATAAACGGTCGTTGGTATGTGGGTAGCATGGTTGGTGGTCGTGGCGGTCGTGGTTGTGGCGGTGGTTTGGTGGTTCGGTGCCGAGCAGACGGCGCTGCGAAACCGTTGGCTCGATGAGTTGCACGGGGCGCAGAGCGGCAGCCTGGGGGTCGGTCTTTCGCTGTTGGTGGTCGATGCGCGCTCCGAGGAGGAGTATGCCGAGCTGCTTGGCCGTGAGTATGGTCTTTTGGAGGTAGTGGCGCTGCTCGACGGGGCTCGACATGCGGAGCTGTTGGGGTGCCTTGTGGAGCGTTACCACCTGATTCAGGTCGAGTATCACCCCTCGGGCGAGTTCGCTGTGTGGGGCGTGGTCGGGCTCTATCGCTCGCGCAAACGGCGATTCAGGCGCTTTGTGGTGGTCGATTGTCGTGCCTCGGGTTTTCAACAACGCCTGCAGGTGGCGGCCGATGTGGCGAGCCTCGAGTATCTCCTCCCGTTGGGCCTCGGCGAGGGTTTGCGCCCCGGAGCTGTGGCGCGAATCGTAACCGAGCTCTCGCTCCACCCCCTGCTTGCCATCGACCAGATCTGCCTCGCGCCCCGGATGCGACCTGTGGTGTGGCGACGCGTGGCGGTGGCGACGCGTGGCGGTTTCGATCTGCGTCCGTGGAGTGTCGCTCCCCGTCCGCGCAGGGTGGTGGTGTGGCTCTCTCCGCTGCGTAGCAGAAGAGGGTCTCGGCGAGCTTTCTGGCTCGATTTGCTGCTTTTGGTCGTGTGGCTTTTGCCGATGACCGTC
Source organism: Rikenellaceae bacterium (assembly GCA_030529085.1). GTDB lineage: Bacteria > Bacteroidota > Bacteroidia > Bacteroidales > Rikenellaceae > Alistipes. Next base: position 10,768 of record JAUMXM010000043.1, read on the forward strand.
TGGGGTGTGCAAGGGCGGTGGTTGCCGCTGCTGGCATGGCTCCTGGCGGGGGTGACGGTGGCCTGCTGTCGTCTTCGGATTCGCCAACTCGATGGTGGCGAGCAGGGTGAGTAGGGCAAATAAGAGCGTTTGTTGTCGAAACGCGAATATTGTGTAAAAAATAGCGTAAAAGTTCGTTTAATTCTAAAAAATCATGTATCTTTACTACAGAATAAACAAAATGAGTGTAATACCCCAACCAAGTATGATTGATCAGGAGACCAAAGTCTATTTGTTGCCCGCGATGTTCAATGCGGCGGTACGTGCCGGTGCCGAAATTATGAAGATTCACGGACACAAAGACGACTACGAAGTAACGCTCAAAAAAGACCACTCTCCCATCACCCTGGCCGACCGCCAGGCCCATCGTGCCATTCGTGAGGCGTTGGGCTCGACCCGTATTCCGATTCTGAGCGAGGAGGGGCGCGAGATGCTCTACGACGAACGCCGCAATTGGGAGCTCTATTGGTTGGTCGATCCGCTGGATGGCACGGCCGAGTTTATTGAGGGCTACAACGAATTTACGGTCAATATCGCCTTGATGGAGAACAACCGCTGCATCGCGGCGGTAATCTACGTCCCCTACTTCGAGAAGATGTACCTGGCGGGCGAGGGTAGCGGTGCCTACCTGAAGCGTAACGTGAAGCCGATCGAGGAGGCTGCCTATACCTACAACGAGATTCGCGCCGATTGGCAACCGTTGCCGCTCGAGGGGGAAGAGTCGTCGCGCAACTACCGCGTGGCTCTCTCGCGTCGTCACCGCACGGAGGAGACCTACGCCCACATCGACTCGCTGCGCAAGGAGCATCCCGATCTGGAGATTGTCGAGCAGGGCAGCTCCTACAAGTTCTGCATGTTGGCCGAGGGGCGTGTCGACTACTATGTGCGCACGACGCGCACCTATGAGTGGGATACGGCGGCCGGTGAGCTGATTCTGAGCGAGGCGGGCGGCAAGACCCGTGTCTTGGAGGATGATCGTCAGCTTTGCTACAACGAGGAGGATTTGAGCAATCCGTGGTTCTATTGTACGCGTGTCGCTGAGTAGTCCCCGCCTTTAAACGATAAAAATAAAAAAAGCCTCCTCAGAGGCTTTTTTTATTGTGGGGATGTGCTATCCGATGTAGCGCGGAGCGTGCTTGAGATAGGTATCCATATCCTTGTCGCCGCGTCCCGAGATGGTCACGACCACCACATCCTCGGCACGGAACTGCATCTTGTCCAGAATGGCGAGTGCGTGGGCCGACTCGAGCGCCGGAATGATACCCTCGATGCGTGTCAGGTTGAAGGCCGAGCGGAGCGCTTCGTCGTCGTTGATGGCAACCACTTCGATGCGCTTTTCGCGTGCCAGGTGGGCGTAGAGGGGGCCGATGCCCGGGTAGTCCAGACCGGCGCTGATCGAGTAGGCCTCCTCGACCTCGCCCTGCTCGTTTTGCAGCACGAGGGTCTTGTAGCCGTGGAGGATGCCCTCCTTGCCGCGGGCAATTGTGGCGGCCGTCTGCTTCGTATCGGCTCCCAGGCCACCCGCCTCGGCCAGGATCATCTTGACGCGCTCGTCGTCGAGGTAGTGGTAGATCGTGCCGGCGGCGTTGCTGCCACCACCCACGCAGGCGATGAGGTAGTCGGGGTTGCTGCGCCCCTCTTGCTCGGCGAGCTGCTTTTGGATCTCCTCGCTGATGACCGACTGGAAGCGTGCCACCATGTCGGGGTAGGGGTGAGGGCCGACAGCCGATCCGAGCAGGTAGTAGGTCCCCTCCACATCACGACTCCAGGCGTCGATGGCGGCATCGACAGCGTTGCTCAGGGTCTGCGAGCCGCTCTGCACACTGAAGATCTCGGCGCCCAGCATGCGCATCTTCTCCACATTGGCGCGCTGACGTTCGATGTCGGTCTGCCCCATGTAGATCGTGCAGGGCATGTTCATCAGGGCGCAAACCGTAGCTGTAGCCACGCCGTGCTGACCGGCACCCGTCTCGGCGATGATGCGCTTCTTGCCCAGGTGCTTGGCCAGGAGCACCTGGCCGATCGTATTGTTGATTTTGTGGGCACCCGTATGGTTCAGATCCTCGCGCTTGAGGTAGATCTTGCAGCCATACTGCTCGCTCAGGCGGCGTGAGAAGTAGAGCGGCGTAGGGCGACCCACGTAGTCGCGCAGGAGCTGCTCGAACTCCTTTTTGAACTCCTCCTTGGCGATGATTTGACGGTAGGTGGCGGCCATCTCGTTGACACATTCGCGTAACGCTTCGGGGACATATGCGCCACCAAATTCACCGTAATAACCTTCGGGGCTGACATCAAACTTTTTCATTGTTTCTTCGTTTAAGGTTTCCTGCTCAAAAAAAAATCGACCTGCCGCAAGTGCGACAGGTCTTGTTTTGAGTTTGCTATTGTTGTTTAATAGGTATCTACACAGAGCTGCGTTCCTTACGACTTTTAGAGTTGAAGGAGGCGCCACCAATAATTATGTACCAACGTGCGGTTCATGGTTGAGTTGTTTCCTACTACAAAGATAGGCTCCGAAAATGGTATTTCCAAATTTTTTTTGCAAAAAAGGTGCTCGCGGGGCGCCGTGTCCGTTTTCTGTTTTGTTGTGTGACCTCTTTTAGGCCTCCTTTTTTGCCTTTGCCTGCGCCTCCTCGATGTCGCAACCGGCGCAGTTGCCCGAGCAGCCGATGGCGGCCGTGTTGCCTGAGCAGGCCGAGGTGCCGTCGTCGCGGCGTGTTTCGTGCACGGCACACTGGATGCCGAGGCGTTTCATATCCTTGTTGGTCGAGATTTCGGAGTCGATGTGGTGGCCTTTGATGAGCAATGTGAGCGACATGGCCAGCACAAAGAAGCCCAAAGCTGCAATCGAAATCCCTATGATAATTAGCCAATTTGCCATGGTTACCTAAAGTTTTTTGCGTCGGAAGTTTGTACTTTAACGTGCAAATTTATACATTTGTAAGTTATTTTGCAAAAATAGGCCCGAAAGGGGCGCATTTGGGATTCGGAAATGGCTCTTTTGCGCGCTTAAAACCCCTTGTGAGCCTCACTTTTTAGGAAATTTTACAACTATGAAAATCGTCATTGCAGGTGCCGGCGAGATGGGCAGCCATCTGGCAAAGATGCTTAGCGGCAACGGCCACGATATTACGGTGGTGGATATCGACCCCAAGATGCTCTCCGAGGTCTCGTCGCTGGCCGATGTGATCACCGTCGAGGGCGACTCGACGACCCTGGCCGCCTTGCGCCGCGCTGCGGTGCGCCGCTCGGACCTCTTTATCGCCGTGAACCACGAGGAGAACGACAACATCGTAGCTGCGATGTTGGCCAAGAAGCTCGGCGCCAAGAAGTCGATCGCCCGCATCGACAACAACGAATACCTCGAGCCGAACAACAAGGAGATGTTCATCGACATGGGTATCGACTACCTCTTCTATCCCGAGAAGATTGCGGCTCGCGAGGTGATCAACCTCCTGGGTCACACCTCGACGACCGAATATGTCGATTTCTCGAGTGGCAAGCTCTCGCTGGCGGTCTTCCACCTCGAGCCCGCTTCGCCCCTGGTGGGGCAGGCGCCGACCTCGCGCATCGAGGGCGAGCAGCTCACCTACCGCACGGTGGCCATCATGCGCGATGGCGAGACCATCATCCCGACCGACGAGGAACGCTTCCTGGAGGGCGACGTGGCCTATGTGATTGCGCGTCACGATGCCATCGGGCAGGTGATGGAGCTCTCGGGACAGTCGAATATTGCCGTGAAGAATATGATGATTCTGGGTGGCTCGCGCATCGGTATCCGCATCGCGATGGAGTTGCAGGAGGAGATCAATATCAAGCTGATCGATTACAACGCCGAGAAGGCCTACCGCCTGGCCGAGTTGCTCGACAAGACGCTTATCATCAACGAGGATGGCCGCAATACGGAGGCGATGCTGGAGGAGGGCCTCTCGAATATGGATGCCTTTGTGGCCGTCACGGGTCGCTCCGAGACAAATATCCTGGCTGCGATGCTGGCCAAGCGTATGGGTGTGAAGAAGGTGATCGCCGAGGTCGAGAACCTGAACTACATCAACCTGGCCGAGTCGATGGGTATCGATACGATCATCAACAAGAAGCTGGTGACCGCCTCGAATATCTTCCGCTTTACGATGTCGACCGACGTGCAGGCCATCAAGTGCCTGACGGGCAGCGATGCCGAGGTGTTGGAGTTTATCGTCAAGCCCAACTCGCCCGCCACGAAGGCGCGCATCCGTAACCTGGGGCTGCCGCAGGATGTTATCATCGGAGGCATTGTGCGTGGCGACAAGGTCTTCATCGCCGAGGGGGGTATGGAGATCAACCCCTACGACCGCGTGGTGGTCTTCTCGATGCCGGCCTCGGTCGGAAATGTAGGCTACTACTTTAATTAGAGGAAAGAGGGAAGAGAGAGTTTGCAAGAATAGAAAGGGAGAC
>JAUMXM010000067.1 GCA_030529085.1 Rikenellaceae bacterium
GGGGTCGAGGTAAACTATTTTGACGGCAAAGAACAGTGCGCAACGCGCGTAAAACTCATAGACTACGACACGCCCCTGCGCAACAACTTTACGGTAGCCAACCAATGGACCGTTGAGGAGCGTTCGGTACGAAGGGCCGACATCGTGGTATTTGTAAATGGTTTACCGCTGGTGGTTGTGGAGCTGAAATCACCCTCGCGCGAGAATACCGATGTATCGGAGGCCTACGCCCAGCTGCGCAACTATATGATTGAGATTCCGTCGCTCTTTGTCTATAACGCCTTCTGCGTGATGAGCGATATGGCGACCTCGAAGGCAGGCACGATAACCGCCGGCGAGGACCGCTTTATGGAGTGGAAAACCATTGACGGCACGAGCGAAATACACCGCTACGCAGCCTTCGATGTGTTGTTCTCGGGAATGTTCGACAAGGTGCGTCTGATCGAGATTTTGCGCGGGTTCATCTGCTTCTCGAAAGAGGAAAAGCAGCCTGCAAAAATCCTGGCGGGGTATCATCAGTTCTTCGCGGTGCGCAAGGCTGTAAACTCGGTGGCCGAGGCGACACAGACAGATGGCAAGGGCGGGGTATTTTGGCACACGCAGGGCTCGGGCAAGTCGCTTTCGATGGTCTTCTTCGCCAAGCGGTTGCAGGAGGCGGTATCGTCGCCCACAATCGTCATCCTCACCGACCGCAACGACCTCGACGGGCAGCTATACCGTCAGTTTGCCAAGTGTGCCGACTTCCTGCGCCAAACACCCATTCAAGCAGAGAGCCGCAAGCACCTCGGCGACCTGCTGCGTGAGCGCGAAGCAAACGGCATATTCTTTACCACGATGCAGAAGTTCGAGGAGAGCGAAGAGCCCCTCTCGACACGCCGAAATATAGTCGTCATGGCCGACGAGGCGCACCGCAGCCAGTATGGCCTGACCGAGAAAATCGACAGCGAAGGTCGCGTGAAGGTAGGAGCGGCACGCCGCGTACGCAACTCGCTGCCCAATGCCACCTACATCGGCTTTACGGGTACGCCCATTTCGCAAAAAGACCGCTCGACACGCGAGGTGTTCGGCGACTACATAGATGTTTACGATATGACGCAGGCGGTGGCCGATGGTGCTACACGCCCCGTCTTCTACGAAAGTCGCGTGATAAACCTGCACCTCGACGAGGCAACGCTCCGCCGCATAGATGACGAGTACGAAGCGATGGCCGATGAGGCGGAGGAGTACGCCATCGAAAAGAGCAAGCGCGAGTTGGGGCGTCTTGACTCCATTCTCGGCGCAGATGAAACGATAGACTCGCTCGTTGGCGATATTCTCGACCACTACGAAAACTACCGCCAATATGAGCAGACGGGTAAGGCGATGATTGTTGCCTACTCACGCCCGATAGCGATGAAAATTTACCACCGCATCTTGGAGTTGCGCCCTGCGTGGAGCGAGAAGTTGGCGGTGGTGATGACTTCGGGCAACAAAGACCCCGAGGAGTGGCGCGAGATAATCGGCAACGACGCCCACAAAAAGGAGCTCGAAAAGCGATTCAAGGATAACGAAAGCCCGCTGAAAGTGGTGATTGTAGTAGATATGTGGCTCACAGGATTTGATGTGCCGTCACTCTCAACAATGTATGTCTATAAGCCGATGGCAGGACACAACCTGATGCAGGCGATAGCCCGTGTAAATCGTGTATTTGGCGACAAGCAGGGCGGATTGGTGGTCGATTATGTGGGAATTGCTTCCGCTTTGAAGCAGGCAATGAATGACTACACCATTCGTGACCGCAAGAACTACGGCGATACCGATATTTCTAAGACCGCATATCCCGAATTCCAAAAGAAGTTGGAGGTATGTCGCGACCTGCTACACGGCTTCGACTACTCGGCATTCTATGGCGAGTCGGATATGGCACGAGCAGCGACCATCAGTGGCGGCGTAGATTTCCTGCAAGCACCAGAGCGCGAGGAAACCAAAAAGCTATATATCAAAGAGGCACTATTGCTCCGTCAGTCATTGTCGTTGTGTCAGAGCCTATTGCAGCGTGAGGAGCGATTGGAAGCAGCATACTTCGAGGCAGTACGCACACTGCTGACACGAGTTGAAGGTAAGGGTAAGATTTCGTTCCGTGAGATTAACGAGCGCATAAACGAACTGCTCAAACAGAGCATCAAAAGCGAGGGAGTGATAAACCTCTTCTCGGACATCAAGGAGGAGTTCTCGTTGTTCGATCCGAAATTCTTGGAGGAGATAGCGCAGATGAAGCAGAAAAACTTTGCTGTGGAGTTGCTACGTAAACTCATCGCCGAGCAAATACGAGTTTATCAGCGCACTAACACCGTGCGTGCCGAGAAGTTCTCCGAGATTTTGGCGAATGCGATGAGCAACTACCTCAAAGGTATGCTCACGAACGAGGAGGTTATCGAGGAGTTGTTGAAGACCGCGAGGGCAATCGTCAGTGGCGAGGAAGAGAGCAAGAAACTCAACCTCACGACCGAGGAGTTGGCCTTCTACGATGCTATCACCAAGCCAGAGGCGGTGCAGGATTTCTATACAAACGAGCAACTTATCGCCATTACACGAGAACTGACCGATGCACTCCGCACAAACAAGACTATTGACTGGACGATGAAGGAGAGCGCCCGTGCCGGTATGCGCCGCATCGTGAAACGACTACTCAAAAAATACAAATATCCGCCAGAAGGACAGGAAGCAGCCCTCGAAACCATTATGACGCAGTGCGAAATGTGGAGTGAAAACGAGTTTAAGTAGCAGCGTAACATGTACTGTGCTGATATAAGATATTAAAACGACAAGGTGTCCAGCATTTGCCGGGCACCTTGTGTATTTCTGTTATTCTGTTGAGGCAACTGCTTCTCCTGCATCGCTATCACCGCCATTGAGGCTGAAACTCGTACCACTTAATGCTGCTGACAACTTATCCATCTCTCGGCTCACTGTTTGATCTACGATGCGGGCATAAATTTGGGTGGTTGCCAATTTGGTGTGGCCCAGCATCTTGCTGATTGACTCGATGGATACGCCATTAGCGTAGGTTACAGTCGTAGCAAAGGTGTGGCGGGCAAGGTGCGAGGTTACTCGTTTCTGGATACCCAATGCGGTTGCTATCTCTTTGAGGTAGAGATTGTACTTGGCGTTGCTCAACACGGGCAGTAGATAGCCGTTAATGCGGGTCGGCTCGTACTTTTTTAGGATTGAAAGCGGTATGTCGAGCAGCTTGACCTTTGATGCGACACCAGTCTTGACTCGGTGCGTTTCAATCCACATCGAGCCGTCGTCAGCCAAAACAAGGTTTTGTTCGGTCAGCGATGCGGTAGTCGAGTAGTCGAAACCTGTAAAACAGCAAAAGACAAAGACATCGCGCGCCTTCTCCAATCGCTTCTTCGTCGGTTTATAGTTGAGGATTAGTTCCAATTCGTGGCGAGTCAGGTAACCTCTATCTTTTTTGACCTTCTTCAAGCGCACATCGCAGAATGGGTCTTTCGCCATCAGTCCGCTCTTAAAACACATCGTGGTTATGCGCTTGAAGATACGCATCAACTTCTCGGCAGAGTTGGCTTGCAGGCGGTAATCGACCTTCAAATAGGCCTCAAAGTCGAGCACAAAATCTCTAT
>JAUMXM010000044.1 GCA_030529085.1 Rikenellaceae bacterium
CAATAGTTGCGTTATCTGTTCTTTCATACAAATACACTTTTATCAACCTACAAAGATAATCTAATTTTTAATAAAAATAGGTGTGGCTCTCCTTTTTTATCGTTTTTCGATAAAAGATGAAATTTTTTTCTATCTTTGTGGTTAATTAGGAAAAAAATCGAATTAAAATAAAATGACAATGAAAAAAGTAATTCTTTCCCTGATGGCAGGTGTTGCTGCGTTGGCAGTCTCCTGCTCGGCTCCGGCCCCCGAAGTTCCCGCCTCGAAGCGAGCGATTGTACTCGAAGAGATGGTATTTCCCGACAGTCTGACGCGCGATTGCCACGCCTCGTCGCTCATGCAGCTCGAGAATGGCGATCTGCTCTGTACCTGGTTCGGCGGTACGCGCGAGAGCCACCCCGACGTGCAGATTTGGTTGGCTCGCAAGCCCCTCGACGGTGCGTGGGGTACCCCCGAGCCGATCGCCAAGGCCGAGGATGATCTGGGTGGCTCGGTATTCAACCCCGTGCTGGTGCAGCTCGGTGGCGATACTATCCAGCTCTTCTACCTCTCGCCCGACATCAACGACGGTCGTGTGATGACCTCGTGCGACGGCGGTAAGACGTGGGGTCCCTCGTCGGCTCTCGACAAGGAGTTCACGGGTCCGCTGGTAAACAAGCCGATCTACCTCGAGGATGGTACGATTCTGGCCGGCGCCTCGATGGAGGGCGGTCCGGGTTGGCGCATCCATGTAGAGCGCTCGGAGGATAAGGGTAAGACATGGACCCGCACCGAGGTGCTGAACGACCCCAAGGAGTTCAAGCTCATCCAGCCCACCTTCCTTGTTCACTCGCAGCAGAAGATTCAGCTCCTCGCCCGCTCGGGTCGCAAGGAGGCCGACACGAAGATTGCCCAGTGCTGGTCGGAGGATGGCGGCAAGAGCTGGTCGGAGGTAAGCAACACTACCCTGCCGAACAACAACTCGGCCATCGATGCCGTGACGCTCAAGGATGGTCGCCATATGCTGGTCTACAACCACTCGACGCGCGAGGATGATTCGTGTGGCCGCAAGGGTCGCGGTATCCTCACGGTGGCCATCTCGGAGGATGGTATCAATTGGGGTGCAGCCGCTGTGCTCGAGTTCCGCACGGGTGCTGTGCAGTACTCCTATCCCGCCATTATCCAGACCGAGGACGGCATGGTGCATATCACCTACTCGTGGCACCGCAAGCGCATCAAGCATGTGGTGATCGACCCCGCGAAGATCGAGGCGGTGCCCATCATCGACGGCGTATGGCCCAAGGAGGAGATGCCCTGGGTGGAGAGCCAGGAGAAGATGGTAGTAAATGGTGGTGAAACGGAGGTTAAACAGTAGAAGAATTCTTTTGTGGGTTCTGAAGAGTTAATGAGTAGATAGCATTATGAAATTTTTGAAGACCTTTTTGGCTTGTTTGGCAGCCATGGTAGCGGGTTTTTTCCTGCTAATCGTAGTTTGGATTGTAATGATTGCCGGTATGGCCGGCTCGATGAACGCCTCATCGGAGGTGGTAACCAACAATACGATTCTCAAGATCGATATGTCGGAGATGGTGATTGATGCTCCGTCGGAGGATCCCTTTGCCGGTATCAACCTGATGTCGATGCAGGCAACACCCCAGTTGACGTTGCTCTCGGCTTTGCGCGCCATTGAGGGTGCGGCCGAGGATGATCGCATCAAGGGTATCTATATGCGCCTGAACGGCATGGGCGGCTTCGAGCATACGGCTGTTGTCGAGGAGTTGCGCGAGGCGCTTGTGCAGTTCAAGGAGAGCGGCAAGTTTATCATTGCTTACAACGAAAGCTACTCGCAGGGTGGTTACTATCTCGCTTCGGTAGCGGATGAGATCTACATCCAGCCCGAGGGCTCGTTCGACTGGTCGGGTTTGAGCCAGCGAGTGATCTTCTACAAGGGGCTGATGGATAAACTCGACATCCAGGTCGAGATATTCCGCCCGACGGTCTGCAAGTATAAGAGCGCCGTCGAGCCCTACTTCCTGAAGAAGATGTCGCCCGAGAATCGTGCCCAGATGCAGGCTCTGGTCGATTCGATGTGGGGTACGATCATCGAGGCTATCTCTGCTTCGCGCGGCATCTCGGTCGAGGAGCTGAATGCCATGGCCGACAACCTGGATGTGATCCTTGCCGAGGAGGCTGTTGAGGCTAAGTTGGTCGATGGCATCAAGTACGAGGATGAGATCGAGACCCTCTTCGAGGAGAAGGGTGTAGAGCGCGGCTTCGACAACGAGATCAACTATGTGACCTTGGGCGGCTATGCAGCTCAGGTGACGGGCGATGTGAAGAAGGCTTCGACCCCCGAGGTGGCCTTGGTTTATGCAAACGGTCAGATTCTCGACGGTGAGGGTACGGGTGCCATCTATGGCAATACGCTCGCTGCCAAGTTGCGCGAGGTGCGCCTCGACGAAAATGTAAAGTCGGTTGTGGTGCGTGTCAATTCGCCCGGTGGCTCAGCGTTGGCTTCGGATGTGATTTGGCGCGAGATGGAGCTGCTCAAGGCCGAGAAGCCTGTCATTGTCTCGATGGGTGGCTATGCAGCCAGCGGTGGTTACTACATTTCGGCACCTGCCGATGCTATTTTGGCCGATAAATTGACCCTCACCGGCTCGATCGGTGTCTTTGGTATGGTTCCCTATACGGCGAAGGCTTTGGAGTCGAAGCTCGGTGTTACGATGGATGAGGTCAAGACCAACAAATTCTCCGGCATGGGTGGCGTGAAGCCCCTCTCGGCTACGGAGCGTGCAGCCATGATGCGCGGCGTGGATCGCGTTTATGAGCGCTTCACAGGTCTTGTTTCGGAGGGTCGCAACCTGCCCATCGAGCGCGTGCTGGAGATTGCCGGCGGTCGTGTTTGGTCGGGTGAGGATGCCCTCGAAATCGGCCTGATCGACTCCTACGGCGGCCTGAAGGCAGCTGTTGCCGTAGCGGTGGATAAGGCGGGCCTGGGCGAGGATTACAAGCTCGTAGAGCGCCTCGAGGCACCGACGGGTCTGGCAGCCTATTTCTCGGCCTTCTCGGCCAATATGAAGGCTTCGTGGGAGGCCTCGGAGCTGGGTGTGCTCCTCAAGGAGTATCGCCAGATTCAGCAGGATCTTTCGCAGCGCGGTGTGGTGATGTACTCGCCCTGCCGCATGGAGATTGAGTAGGATTGATTGCTATGGCAGTTATTCGTTTAACCAAGGAGTTTTCGTTCGAGGCCGCCCACGCATTGGGCGGCTACGACGGCCCTTGTCGTGAGATTCACGGCCACTCCTACCGCCTCTTTGTGACGGTCAAGGGGTCTCCTTCGTGTGATGCAGAGGACCCGAAGCAGGGTATGGTGATAGACTTCGGGGTATTGAAAAAGATCGTGCACGAGGAGATCATCTCCCAGCTCGACCACGCCCTGATGTTGCGCACAACAACCGATTGCGCGCTCCTCGAGAGCCTTCGAAAGAGCTTCGACAACGTGGTGTTGGTTGCCTATCAGCCCACCTGCGAGAATATGCTCTCCGACTTTGCCGACCGCATCCGCAAGCGGCTGCCCGAGGGGGTTGTGCTCCACGCCCTGCGTCTGCACGAGACGGCCACCTCCTATGCCGAGTGGTTTGCCGAAGATAATCTTTGATGCTGAAGTAAGATGAAATCGCTCTACCTGGTCGATGCTTATGCATTGATTTTCAAATACTACTACGCCTTTTTGGGGCGACCGATGCGCAACCACGCGGGGATGAATACCTCGGTGGTTTTCGGTTTTGTGAAGTTCCTGCGCGATATCCAAAACCGCGAGAAACCCGACCTGCTGGGTGTCGCTTTCGACCCCAAGGGGGGCTCGTTCCGCAAGGAAATCTTCCCCGAATACAAGGCCAACCGTGCCGAGACCCCCGAGGATATTCTGCTCTCGGTGCCCTACGTCAAGCGCCTTCTGGAGGCGATGTGCATCCCCATCTTGGAGGTGGCGGGCTTCGAGGCCGACGATGTGATCGGTACGCTGGCCATGAAGGGTGCCGAGGCGGGGTATGAGGTCTACATGGTGACCCCCGACAAGGATTACGGACAGCTCGTACGCGACCACTGCCGCATCTACAAGCAGAAGGGCTCCGATGGGGCTGTCGAGCTGGTCGATCGCGAGGCGATACGCGAAAAATATGGCATTGACGATCCGACTTTGGTACGCGATATTTTGGCCATCTGGGGCGACGCCTCGGATAACATCCCCGGCGTGCCGGGCATCGGTGAGAAGGGTGCCTGCAAGCTGGTGCAGGAGTGGGGTACGGTGGAGAATATCCTCGAAAATGCCGCCCAAATCAAGGGTAAGCAGGGCGAGAAGATTCAGGCCTGGGGCGAGAAACTGCTCTTGGCCAAGGAGCTCACGACGATCCGCCTGGATGTGCCGATCGAGTTCAACGCCGAGGATTTGACCGTCTGCTGTCCGCACTACGAGGAGCTGCGATCGCTTTATCACGAACTAAACTTCCGCGCCTTTATGGGGGATCTGCCCCCTGTAAGTGGTGGTGTGGAGGCGCTGCCTGTGCAGCCGGTTGTAGCTCCTGCGATGGAGCCTGCTCCCAAAAAGCCGTCGGCCGCCAAGGAGGCCAAAATGGCGGGTCAGGGCGACCTCTTTGCGATGTTCGATGCGCCGGCTGAGCCCGCCGTGGAGCCTGCTCCGACGGTTGCGGCGGAGAGCCCGGAGGTCCCGATCGAAATGGGTCTTTTTGACGCGGTCCCCGAGGTGCAGACGGCCCAAAGCGTGGCCCACAACTACCGCTTGGTGGAGTCGGCCGAGGCGCTGCAAAAGGTGGTCGAAGAGGTGAGCCGCTATGCCGAATTCTGCTTCGACACGGAGACGACGGGCTTCGATATCTTCAACGACCGCATCGTGGGTCTTTCGCTTGCCGTCGAGCCGCATGAGGCGTGGTATATCCCTATCAATGAGGGTAATAAGGAGCAATATACAGCCATCCTAAAACCCCTCTTCGAGGATGAGACAAAGGCCAAAATCGGCCAAAATATCAAGTTCGACTACATGGTCTTGAGCCGACTCGGCATCGAGGTACGCGGACGACTCTACGACACGATGATTCTCCACTACCTGATCGACCCCGAGTCGCGCCACAACATGAATGCCCTCTCCGAGCGCTATCTGAACTACCGCTCGATCGAGATTGAGTCGCTCATCGGTCGCGGTGCAAAGCAGCTCACGATGGATATGGTGGGGGTGGAGCGCGTCTGCGAATATGCCGCCGAGGATGCCGATATCACCCTTCAGCTCAAGCAGAAACTCTACCCCGAGGTGGAGGCGGCGGGGCTTTTGAAGCTCTATGCCGAGATCGAGGAGCCGATGATTCGTGTCCTGGCCGAGATCGAAATGGCGGGTGTCCGCATCGACAGCGAGGCGCTGGCCGCCTATGGCGTGGAACTTACGGCCAAGCTCGCGGAGCTGGAGGCCGAGGTGCGCCGCGAGGCGGAGGAGCCGACCCTCAATATCAACTCTCCGCGTCAGCTGGGCGAGGTGCTCTTCGGCAAGATGAAGATCACCGCGAAGCCCAAGATGACCAAGACGAAGCAATATTGCACCGACGAGGAGTACCTGCAAGGCTTTGCTGCCGACCACCGCATCGTGGCGATGGTCTTGGAGTACCGCGGTGTGAAGAAGCTTCTTTCGACCTATGTCGAGGCGCTACCCCAGCTCGTGAATCGCACTACGGGGCGCATACATACCTCGTTCAATCAAGCTGTTACGGCTACGGGACGTCTCTCGTCGACGAACCCCAACCTGCAAAATATCCCCGTGCGCGACGCCCTCGGCAAGCGCATCCGCGAGGCCTTTATCCCCTCTGACGAGGAGCATTTGCTCCTGGCGGTCGACTACTCGCAGGTCGAGTTGCGCCTGATGGCCCACCTCTCGGCCGATGAGTCGCTCTTAGCGGCCTTTGCCCACGGCGAGGATATCCACGCAGCCACCGCCGCCCGCCTCTTTGGCAAGAGGCTCGAGGAGGTGACGAGCGAGGAGCGTCGCCGCGCCAAGACGGCCAATTTCGGCATCATCTACGGCATCTCGGCCTTCGGGTTGAGCCAGCGCCTGGAGATTCCCCGCAAGGAGGCCAAGGAGCTGATTGAGGGTTATTTCGCCACCTATCCCAAAGTTAAGGAGTATATGGACGGAGCGATTGAGCGCGCCCGCGAGGTGGGCTATGTCGAGACAATCTTCGGTCGCCGTCGCTACCTGAATGATATCACTTCGCGCAACGCCGTGGCACGTGGTGTGGCGGAGCGCAATGCCGTCAATGCCCCGATTCAGGGGTCGGCAGCCGATATTATGAAGATGGCGATGGTCGAGGTTTCGCGCCGCTTCAAGGCCGAGGGAATCCGCTCGCGAGTCATACTTCAGGTGCACGACGAATTGGTGGTCGATGCCCGTCGTGATGAGCTGGAGCAGGTGCAGCGCATCCTCATCGAGTCGATGGAGGGGGCTGCGCAGCTCCGCGTACACCTCACGGCAGAGGCAGGTGTGGGTCGCAACTGGCTCGAGGCACACTAAAAGAGCGCGAAATGCGAGGTTGAGGGTGCGCGGTTTGCCCCGAAAACCAATCTGATCATAGATGACACCATTACAGGCTATGAAGCCCATGGTTTTGCTTTCTACAAATTTACGGGTCCCGAAGCAAACGAAGATACCAAAACGGGTAGTTATTACAAGCGTTATACGATCGTTGAAAGCTTGACCCGATAAAGCGAATCGGATCTATCGTAAAGCCCTCCATGATGTGGAGGGCTTTTTTGTTCTTGGAGGCACTATTTTCGTATTTAAGGGCTAAAAGTTAAAAATTTTCGCTATTTGTGTGGAAAATTAAAACATTTTTTCTATTTTTGCATCAATTGGGAAAAAGTAATCTTAAATGCCGAAGTTGTCTGACCGCATGCCGAGTGTCAGAAAACCCGACTGGCTGAAGATTCGTCTGCACCGTACGGCAGAGTATGCCGAGGTGCGTCGTATTGTGGAGCAAAACCACCTGCATACGATATGTAGCAGTGGGCGTTGCCCCAACCAGGCCGAATGCTGGAGCCGCAGAACGGCTACCTTCATGATACTCGGCGATATATGTACGCGCGGATGCCGTTTTTGTGCCACACAAACCGGACGTCCGCTTGCACCGGATAGCGACGAGCCTCGCCGCGTAGCCGAGAGCGTACATTTGATGCAACTTCGTTACGTCGTTCTGACATCTGTCACGCGCGACGACCTCGACGATGGGGGTGCCCGCCATTGGGCCCGTACCGTGGAGGCAATCCGCGAACAGAATCCTGACGCTACCATTGAGCTTCTTATTCCCGATTTGGATGCCAAACACAACCTCCTGGATGTGATTTTGGCGTCGAAGGCCGATGTTGTGGGTCACAACATCGAGACCGTCGAGCGACTCACACCCCTGGTGCGTTCGCGTGCGAAGTATCGCACAAGCCTCGAAACCCTGCGCTACCTCAGCGAGCAGGGCGTGGCTACGAAGAGCGCCATCATGCTGGGTCTGGGCGAGACGGAAGAGGAGGTGTTGCAGACACTGCGCGACCTGCGTGAGGCGGGTGTGCGGATCGTAACCCTCGGCCAGTACCTTCGACCTTCGTTGGAGCACTACCCCGTGGCGGCGTATATCACTCCCGAAAAATTCGAATGGTACCGCCAACAGGCCCTGGAGATGGGCTTCGACTACTGTGCCTCGGCACCGATGGTCCGCTCCTCCTACCTGGCCGAAGAGGCACTCAAGAGCGTACAGAAAGGATAGAGAAGCGATGAAGGTCTTATACCGCGATTTGGGAACGATGGAGTATGCCCGCTGCTGGCAGTTGCAGCAGGAGCTATTCGATCAGCGCCTGAAGCGGAAGTCCGAGCACCTATCCCCTGAGACGGCCGGCGAGTTGCTCCTCGTGGAGCATCCCCCTGTCTATACGCTTGGCAAGAGCGGCAAGAGCGAAAACCTCCTCATCCCGGAGGCGATGCTTCGTGAGCTGGGTGCCACGTTCTTTCACATCGACCGCGGAGGCGATATCACCTTTCACGGCCCGGGGCAGTTGGTCGGCTATCCGATTCTCGACCTTGAGGCGATCGGTATCGGACTTCGCACCTATATCGAAGGGCTCGAGGAGGCGGTGATCCGCACCGTGGCCCACTACGGAATCACGGCAGGTCGCGTGGCGGGTGCCTCGGGTGTATGGCTCGATGGCGAGAAGAGCTCCGCGCGTAAGATTTGTGCCATTGGGGTCCGTTCGTCGCGCTTTGTGACGATGCACGGCTTTGCCCTCAATGTGACGACTGACCTCAGGTGGTTCGACCGCATCAATCCGTGCGGCTTCAAGGATCGAGGAGTGACTTCGATCGAAAAAGAGACGGGACTGACGCTCTCCTTGGAGGAGGTTAAGCCCGTGTTAATTAACAATTTAAGTGAGATATTAAATGTTAAAATATATAAATAGTAACGCTTATGCCTATAGAAAAACGCTGGGTAGTGAAGCCGCAGGGCGACCCCGCGACGGTGGGTATGCTTTCCACCGAGCTCGCGATCTCGCCTGTCCTGGCCAACCTGCTCGTACAACGAGGCATAGACACAGTAGAGAAGGCGAACAAGTTCTTTAAGCCCGACTTGAGCGACCTGCACGACCCCTTCCTGATGAAGGATATGGATCGTGCCGTCGAGCGAGTGGAGCAGGCCGTGGCTCGTAACGAGAAGATTATGATCTACGGTGACTACGATGTGGATGGCTGTACGGCTGTCGCTCTGGTCTATAAGTTCTTGCGCCAGATTGGTCATAAAAACCTGACCTTCTACATTCCCGATCGCTATACCGAAGGGTATGGTATTTCGGTGAGGGGTATCGATGTGGCAGCCCGCAAGGGTGTGAGCCTGGTCATTGCCCTCGACTGTGGCATTAAGGCCACCGAGAAAGTGCTCTATGCAAAGACAAAGGGCGTGGATTTCATCATCTGCGACCACCATCTGCCGGCCGAGGAGATTCCTCAGGCTGTAGCTGTTCTGGACCCCAAGCGGGTCGATTGCTCCTATCCGTTCGACGAATTGTCGGGTTGCGGTGTGGGCTTCAAACTGGTGCAGGCCTATGCCCAGAAGAACGGCATTCCCTTCTCGCAAATCCTCGACCTGCTGGATTTGCTGGTAGTCTCGATTGCGTCGGATATCGTCCCTCTGTCGGACGAGAACCGCATCCTGGCCCACTTCGGTCTCTTGAACCTCAACCGCCGACCCTCGAAGGGTCTGCTGTCGATCATCAAGATTTGCGGCCTCGACAAGCACCAGATTACCATCGACGACATTGTATTCAAGATCGGCCCCCGTATCAACGCTGCCGGCCGTATGCCGATGGACGAGAACGATGAGAACGCCTCGCCTTCGGGTGGTCACGCCGCCGTGGAGCTCCTTATTGAGGGTAACGAGTCGGAGGCTGCGAAGTTCGGTGAGGTGATCGACACCTACAACCGCGAGCGCAAGACCGAGGATCGCTCCGTGACGCAGGATGCCCACGACTTTATCGAGCAGAACCCCGAGATGAAGGAGCGCAAGAGCATCGTCATCTACAACCCGAATTGGATGAAGGGTATTGTGGGTATCGTCGCCTCGCGTCTGATCGAGACCTACTACCGTCCGACGGTGGTTTTGACCATGAGCAACGGCTTTGTGACGGGTTCGGCCCGCTCGGTGGCCGGCTTCGACCTCTACCAGGCGGTGGAGTCCTGCTCCGACCTGCTGGAGAACTTCGGCGGTCACATGTATGCTGCCGGTCTGACGATGAAGCCCGAGCGTGTTGAGGAGTTTATGCGCCGCTTCAACGCCTACGTGGAGGAGCATATCGACCCCGAGATGCTGAAGCCGCAGGTCGATGTCGATAGCGAGCTGCTCTTCTCGGATATCACGCCCGATTTCCGCCGCGATCTGAATCGCTTCCAACCCTTCGGCCCCGGTAACACCTCGCCCGTATTTGCGACGCACAGCGTGAGCAACCAGGGTGATGCCAAGTTGGTGGGTCTGGAGCGTGAGCACCTGAAGATGGATCTGATCCAGCGCCAGAAGCCCAATACGCGCATCCCGGCCATCGCCTTCCAGCAGCCGACCCATTACGAGTGGGTGCGCAGCGGTCGTGCCATCGATGTCTGCTACCAGATTGTCGAGAACCACTACCGAGGCATGGTCACCACGCAGCTCCGCGTGAAGGATATAAAACCGGTACGGTAAAAGAAAAACCCCTCAAGTAATTGAGGGGTTTTTTTGATTCAGAACGCTGTGTTCGGAATCTTGAATCGGAGCTTGAGAAGGGTGAGGCGGTTCTCAACACTCCTTTAGATGTAGTTTGCAGCGTAGTTGCAAATCGTATCGGCAATTAGGCGGTGTCCCTCGCGGTTGGGGTGGATGCCGTCGTCGCAGAAGAGGCTGCGGTAGTGGCGCACCGAGAGGAAGGGGGTCGTGATGTCGATGATGGGAACGCGGAGCAGCGAGGCGAGCTTGAAGAGCTCGAGGTTGTACATCTCGTGCCAGCGCGTGATGTTCTCGACCGAGTTGTCGAGCCAGCGCAGGACGTTGGCGCGGTGCTCGTCGCTCATCGTGCGGGTGAA
Source organism: Rikenellaceae bacterium (assembly GCA_030529085.1). Taxonomy (GTDB): domain Bacteria; phylum Bacteroidota; class Bacteroidia; order Bacteroidales; family Rikenellaceae; genus Alistipes. The sequence goes on from JAUMXM010000044.1 coordinate 10,628, forward strand.
GCAGTTGAAGTAGCTGTCGGCCACAATCGGGGGCAAGGAGAGGATGATGGGCTTGGGGCCGAGGTTGCGCACGGCACGAATCAGCTCGTGGTACTGTGCTGCGAAAGCGGCTAAGGGGGTTACGGGGCGGTGCTCCCCCTCGGGATTCTCGGCGATGGCCTGCCAGGGGTGGTCGCAGTCGTTGCCGCCAAACTCCAAGACGCAGAACTCCGCCTCGGAGAGCTGGTCGCGCTGCTTATCCAACTCGCGCAGGGCGCGGGTCGTGGTGTTGCCGTAGCGGCCAAAGTTGCGAATTTGAAGGCCGAGTTGCTCGCTGCAACGGGTCGAGAAGCTCTCATCGAGCAGGGTATATCGGGGTGCGGCTGCAGGCTTCTCTTCGAGGACTACGCCGCGCATAATCGAGTCGCCAAGGGCAGAAATCAGTTTCATGATCGTTGGTTTTTCGGGGTTTCCTGCTGCAAAACTAATACCCCTTTTCTCTGCCGGCAATCTCTTGGGCTCGGGAGGGTTTTTTAGGGCTTAAACCATATTTTTCGGGATAAAAAGGTGTTTTTTGGGATAAAAAACCTATATTTGTCTATTCGTCCCACCTTAAAAAGTGACAAAATATGTTAGAGCTCCCTGCCCATTTTCGCAAAATGACCTCCCAGGTGATCCACGTCGTGGCGTTGCCTCTCTCGTTTTTCGTCTTCATGCTTGTCTACCGCCCCTTCAATATCGACGAGAAGCTCCTGTTGGGTAGTTTTTCGTTTGGGGTGAACCTCACGCTGGTGAGTTGCATCATCCTTGGCTCGATGCTCCTGACACGCCTTCTCTTCTACTTCTTGCGCAGGCGCATCGATCGGCTCACCTATGCCTTTTGGTGTCTGATGGAGGTGACCGTGGCAGCCCTCTTTGTGGCGCTCTACGTCTATCTGATGCGAAGCGGCGAGCAACACTACTTTTCGGTGGTGCCGATGGTCTACAGTTGGCTGTGCGGGGTGTTGATCTTCCCCTATGTGATTATCTCACTGTCGCTCTTTTTGGTGGCCAAATGCCGCGCGGCCGAGGAGCCGAAGGAGGAGGGGAAGATGCGTTTCTACGACGAAAGAAAGAACTTGAAATTGGTCGTTACGGCCACTTCGGTGCTCTATATTGCCGCTGAGGAGAACTACATCCACCTCTACTACCTGGATGGAGAGCGTGTGCGTGACTACCTGCTGCGTGCCTCGATGAAGTCGATCGAGGAGCTCTGCGCGCGCCATGGCCTGAAGCGCTGCCATCGCTCCTATTACCTCAATCCGACCCGCGTGCAGGCCCTGCGCAAAGGGAAGGAGGGGATGCTCTATGCCGAGCTGGATGTGGCCGGAAAAGAGGTGCCCATCTCGAAGCGCTACTACGATGCGATTGCTGCGGTGCTCTGAGCCTATTTGAAATAAAAAGCGACCCTCGTGGGTCGCTTTTTTTAGGCGATCAGCTTCTCGAAGGCCACCAGGTAGCGGCTCTCGAAGTAGATGATGCCGCAACGCTGAAAGCCCAGCTTCGGGAGTAGGGATTGCATCACCCGATTATCGGCGTGGGTATCGACACGGAAACTCCGAACGCGGCCACGAGCCAACGCCTCGACCTGCTGCATAAAACTACGTCCAAAGCCGCAGCCCACCACCTTGTCGGCGACACACATGCGGTGCACCACCACATAATCCTCCTCGTGGGTCAGCCACGCTCCCTCGATTTCGCGGTAGGAGGGCTCGCCCGTGAAGATCACGGCGCCGTAGGCCACCACCTCGCCCTCCTGCTCAATGACGTAGCCCACCCCCTCTTCGATATCGGCCTCGATCCGCTCCCGATTCGGATAGCCGTGTTGCCACTGATCGACACCGGCAGCCCCCAGGCGACGGATGGCCGCTTCGAGAATCGTGAGGATGGCCGTCAAATCGGTGTGGGTTGCTTTTCTAAACTTCTGCATGGCAAAAGGGATAAAAAAGGGGGGTATACCTTGCGATAACACCCCCTATAACGATTGAAAAAGGTCTGTTATCTGTATTTGTGCGAAATGAGATTCATGAACTCCTCGCGCGTGCGGTGGTCCTTGAGGAAGATTCCCTTGAAAGCCGAGGTAGTCGTGGCCGACTGCTGGCTCTCGACACCGCGCATCTGCATACACATGTGGCTCGCCTCGATCACGACGGCAACACCCAGCGGATCGAGGGCCTCCTGGATGCAGTCGCGAATCTGCACCGTGAGGCGCTCCTGCACCTGCAAACGGCGGGCAAAGCACTCCACCACGCGGGCAATCTTCGAGAGTCCCGTGATGCGGCCGTTGGGGATGTAGGCCACGTGGGCCTTGCCGTAGAAGGGCAGTACGTGGTGCTCGCACATCGAGTAGAACTCGATATCCTTGACCAAAACCATCTGCTTATACTTCTCGTTGAACATCGCCGAGCGCAGAATCTCTAACGGATCCTGGTCGTAGCCCTGCGTCAAAAAGCACATCGCCTTGGCCATGCGCAGCGGGGTCTTGACCAGCCCCTCGCGCGTGGGATCCTCGCCCAAGAGGCGCAGACACTCCGTGTAGTGGTATTGGAGTTTCTCGAGGCGCTCCTCGTCGTACAACTCCTGCTTCTTGTAGTTCTCTTCCATGGGGGCAAAGTTAGCTCTTTTTCTTACTTTTCGTGCAAATAGGCGACCAATTTTCTCACAGCGCGCCCGCGGTGCGAGATGGCATTCTTCTCCTCGCCACTCATCTCGGCAAAGGTGCGGTCGAAGCCATCGGGGACAAACAGGGGGTCGTAGCCGAAGCCTTCCGAGCCGCTCTCGCGGTCGATGATGCGACCCTCGACAATCCCCTCGAAGAGGCGCTCCTCACCCCCCTCGATGAGCGAAATGACGGTGCGGAAGCGGGCACGGCGGTTCTCCACCCCCTCCAGATTTTTCAGCAGCAGGCGGTTGTTGGCACCAAAGTCGTGGCCATCGGTGGCGTAGCGAGCCGAGTGAACGCCCGGAGCTCCCCCCAGCGCCTCGACCTCCAGGCCCGTATCGTCTGCAAAGCAATCGAGCCCCGTGCGCTCGTAGAGGTAGCGGGCCTTCTGCGAGGCGTTACCCTCGAGGGTCTCGGCCGTCTCGGGAATATCCTCCTCAACGCCGCACATGCGCGGTGTGACCAACTCGAAGCTATCCCCCAGGACAGCCTGCACCTCGCTCAGTTTGTGTGCATTATTCGTTGCAAAGATGATTTTCATGGTATATAGATTATGTCATTCTCCTCAAAGCGTACCCGACAGGCATGCTGCTTGCCGAGCACGTGGTCCTTATACGAGATCGTCAGCTCACCCGCACCGGGTCGGTGGGTTCTATCCTCGTAGCGCAGGGGATGCTCCTCATCGATCGCAAAGTCGATCGAATACTCCCCATCCTCCTCTTCGATCCGGCCGTTACCGCGGTGGCTGATAACCACCTCCCGGTCCGATCCAACCACTTCATAAGCGACCATGAGGTCGATCCGATGCTTCTCATCTTCCCCCTCTCTTTGACAGCTATGGCGGTACTGACACATTTCGCCCTCAATTCCGACAAAAGTTGCCATATCCTGTTCACGACCGAAATTGTTGGCATACGAAAGTCGCCATGTAGCACCCTCCGAAAGCAGTTTTCCTTGGGTTTGCAAGGTATAACATGAACCATATTTCGAGGTAACAAAGCGTAACTGATCCTCCTCAAGGGTTATGGTTTCTGCTGCAAACCACCGCTCCTTCAACGCTACACAAAGTGTTTCGTTACCGTTGAGCAGAGCATCGGCATAGATGGCATAATGGCCATACCACACAACACCCATATTATTGATAGCACCCAACACATGGTTGGTCACGATCCGATTCGAGCGATCGTCTCCGGGTGATCCACCCTCTTCGAGTTTACACCCCGTGAGGCTCCAGAGAGCCACCATACAAAGCAAAATATACTTTTTCATACGCTCCCCTCCTACTTCTTACCTGTCTCAAAACGATAACCAATACCGGCTCT
>JAUMXM010000014.1:0-1971 GCA_030529085.1 Rikenellaceae bacterium
TCGGGCGTCGGTGTCGGCTCCTCCTGCTCGGGCGTCGGATCCTCGAGGGGGGTATCGTCGCCACCACATCCTGCCGTGAAGAGCAGGATGAGGATAAAGAAGAGGATATGTCGGAAGTGTAGGCTCATCGTTTGTTTGCTATTTGTCTAACTCCAAGCAACCCATAATAAAGGGGCCTGTGGCCTTTGCATCGTTGTCGCGGATGCGCTCGCCAATGTAGTACTCGAACGAGCCGTCGCGGTAGGGGTTACCACCCAGACCACCTACGGCACAGCAGCGCGTGAGCGAGAGGATGCCATTCTCGTCCTCGAAAATCAGGTCGTTGTAGAGTGCCTTGCAGGCCTCCTCGGCCACCTTGCGGTAGCGGCGATCGATGTATCCCTTATTGACAGCCTTGGCATAGGCGTACATGAATTGGGCTGTAACCGAGGCCTCGGGGTAGTTTCCTTCGCGCTCGGGACAGTCGAGCACCTGGTACCAATGCCCCTCGCGCTGGTAGCGGGGGAGGGCTTCGGCTAATCCTTGTATGTAGCCGATGATCTCGTCACGATCGGGATGATTCTCGGGAAGGTAGTCGAGGTTGTCGACCAGGGCCATAAACCACCAGCCGATCGAGCGGCCCCAGAATGAGGGCGAATGGCCCGTTTCGGGGTTGGCCCAACGTTGCGAGCAGCTCTCATCCCAGGCGTGGTGGTAGAGACCCGTTGCCGGGTCGTGGGTGTGCTTGTGGCAGAGCTTGATCTGCTTGACCGCCTCTTCGATCCACTCCGGGGCGTTGAACGTAGCGCCATACTGCATCAGGAAGGGCGAGCACATGTAGAGGCCGTCGAGCCACATCTGGTGGGTGTAGCGCAACTTATGCCAGAAGCCGCCATCCGAGGTGCGGGGCTGCTCGCGGAGCTGATCAACGAGGATATCCATCGCCTTGCGGTACTTCTCCTTGCCCGTCACGGCGTAGCAGTCGAAGAGGTATTTGCCCGAGTTGATGAAGTCGAGGTTGTATTTATCGCGTTCGTAACGGTGGATTTCGCCCTGTTCGTTGATGAGCGTGTCGGCCAATTTTTCGACGTAACGGAAATAATCTTCGTCGCCCGTCGTGCGCCAAATCTCGAGCATGGCACAGCAACCCACCCCTTGCGAGTAACCAAAGAAGGGTGCGCTGCAAAAGTCGATCATCCAGGCCTCGGGGAAGCGCGCGCGCTCCGAGCGGGCAAAATCGCGTCCCAGGCGGCCGTAGTCGAGCCCGCGGGCCGTTGTGGTGAGCGCCAGCAGAAGGGCAAAGAGTAGAATCGGGAGTCGTTTCATAGTCAAAAATGAAGAATCTTTGTATTTATACAAAAATAAGCGAATAATCCCAATTTTGCAACTATGAAGTATGCAGAAAAATGTTTATATTTGTACCCAAATATCGTAAAAGTACCCAACTATGGATTTGAAAACCCTGCAGACCGAGTTGCAGCGCATGGCTCAGATGGCCGAGGCGTGGCAACAATCGGAGGATATATCAGCCATCGAGCGCGAGTTGATGTTGGCACGACTGCGCGACTTGTATGAGGCGATTCGTTTTGGTCTTGAGCCTGCGGTTTCGGCCGAGCAAGGCTATGTGGCCCCCTCGGTGGGATTCCCTGAGCAGGTCGAGTCGTCGATTGCGGTCGCTGATGCGGTTGCCGCAGAGTCGTCGCCTGTCGTTGAGGAGGAGATCTCTTTGACGGTCGATGCCGATGATTTCTTCTCGTTCGATCACATTCTTGCGGTTGATGAGGACTCGATCGTGGAGGATGAGACGCCGCTCGATTCGGAGCAACAGGATGTAGAGATGCCTCTTTCCGAGGAGATAGAGGCGGAGGTTGAAGACGAGCCCGAGGCTGACGAGGAGGATATCGTTGAGGTCTTTGAACCCGAACCCGAACCCGAACCTGAGCCCGAGGTGGAGCCCGAACCCGAAGTTGAAATTGAAGCAGAGCCTGCCGC
>JAUMXM010000014.1:2071-31618 GCA_030529085.1 Rikenellaceae bacterium
GAAGTTGAGCCTGCGCCCGAAGTTGAAACAGCGCCCGAGCCGATCCCGGTTTCCGAGCAGCCGCTCGCGACCGCAAAAAACCTCTTTGGCGAGGAGCCTGAGGTGGAGCGTCATCGTCGTAAGCAGCGTGTGATCATGTCGCTCTACGATGTGGCGATCGTCGATAAACCGCGTGCCGAGGAGCCCAAAAAGGAGGAGCTGAAGCCGATGCCCGTTGTGGAAGAGGAGCCCGAAGCGCAGATTATCGAGGTCGACGAGGAGGATTTGGACGACACGATGCCTGTTGAAACGGTTGCTGAGGAGTCGATCGCCGACACCGAGCCCGCATACAAGCCCCTGGAGACGCCACAGTCCGTTGAACAGCCTGCCGCCACGGTCGTTTTGGGTGAGACGATTCAGCCGCGTCAAACGCTGGCTGACACGATTAAGCCCCAGACGGGTGTAGGGGAGGCGATTCGTCGTCAGCCCATCACCGACTTGCGTCGCGCTGTGGGGTTGAACGATAAGTTCCTTCTGATTCGTGATCTGTTTGGTGGCAATGGCTCGCTTTACGAAATCACGATTCGCAAACTCAATGAATTTACCACCTTCGACGATTGTATTATCTACATCACGGAGCATTTCCATTGGAATCCCAACCTGGATGGCACGAAGTTGATGATGGATCTTTTGGAACGTAAATTCGACCAACAATAATCTATGGCAAAACTCTATCTGGTGCCGACTCCCATCGGCAACCTGGACGATATTACGCTGCGAGCCGTTTCGGTGTTGCGCTCGGTCGATATGATTCTGGCCGAGGATACGCGCACCACCTCGTTTCTCCTGCGCCACCTGGGTATCGAGAAGCCGTTGCGCTCGCACCACAAATTCAACGAACACGCCACAGCTCAATTCTTCTCCGAGGTGGTCGCCGCGGGGCAGAATGTGGCATTGGTTTCGGATGCCGGTACCCCCGGAATCTCCGACCCGGGCTTCTTGTTGGTGCGCACCTGCGTCGAGCAGGGTGTTGAGGTCGAGACCCTGCCCGGCCCTACAGCCTTTGTGCCCGCCTTGGTCAATAGCGGCTTCCCCTGCGATCGCTTCTGCTTCGAGGGCTTCCTGCCCCAGAAGAAGGGTCGCATGAAGCACCTGGAGCGTTGCCGTGACGAGGAGCGCACGATGATTTTCTACGAGTCGCCCTACCGCGTAGTGAAGTGCCTGGAGCAGTTCTCGGAGTGCTTCGGTGCCGATCGCGAGATCTCCGTATCGCGCGAGTTGACCAAGAAGTTCGAACAGACCGTGCGTGGCACGATTGCCGAGGTGCTCGACCATTTCCGTACCCACGAGCCGAAGGGCGAATTTGTACTCGTCGTAGCCGGCAAACCCACCAAAAAGAAGAAACACGAAGAGGAGGATCAGGATGTCGAAGATTAACGAACTCAATTTTATACAACGCATTGAGCTGGAGTTGCTCTGGGCCTTTTCCTGGTGCTTCTCCATCATGCCCTATTGGTTTAAGTTCTACCTGGTTGCCCCCTTGCTGAGCTTCGTTTTGTGCTACCTTTTGCGCTATCGTCGCGGAGTGATCATGGAGAACCTCGAGAACTCCTTTCCCGAAAAATCGCAGGAGGAGCTTGAAACAATTGCCAAGAAGTATTACCGCAATCTGGCCGAGGTGTTTGTCGGAACGGTGAATATGGCTCACATGCCACTCAAGAAGATTCGCCGTTATGTACATACCCCCAATTTTCTCGAAGAGAGCCAGCATTTTGCGGGGAGCGATGTGGTGGTCGCTTTTGCCCACTACAGCCTTTGGGAGTTGGGTGCTTTCTGGGACCACCTGCGACCCGAGTGGGTCTCGATCGGTGTCTATAAGCCCCTGCACAGTGTTGTGATGGATTGCTACTACGAGCGACTGCGCACCACTCCCTACTCCTATCCGGTGCCCAAACGCGAAATCATGCGCTTCTACCTGCGCAACCGCGAGAAGGGGTGGGAGGGTCGTAAGTTGGCCATTGGTCTTATCGCCGATCAAAATGCCCACCTGCGTCCCGATTCGCATTGGTATCGCTTCTTGAACCAGGATACGCTCTTTTACGACGGCCCCGAGCAGCTGGCTTTGCGCTATCACCTGCCCATTGCTTACGTGACCATCGATCGCCTCAAGCCGGGAGTCTATACGATTCTGGTCGATATGCTCTACGACGGAAAATCGCCGGCTGAAAAGCACGAACTTACGGAGCGCTACGTGCGTCGCGTCGAACAGATGATTCAAGCGCGGCCCGAACTTTGGATGTGGTCACATCGTCGTTGGAAACACAAACGTGAAGAACAAGAGGTGCGTGAAGCATAAAATCGTTATACTCAATTGGAACGGTGAGGCGCATCTGAAGCGCTTTCTGCCTTCGGTCGTGGAGTCGGTCTCCGCGCTGCCGCAGGTAGGCGTCGTGGTGGCCGATAATGGTTCGACGGACGGTTCGCTCGAGTTGCTCGCGTGCGACTTCCCTTCGGTCGAGGTGGTGCGTCTGGATCGCAACTACGGCTTTGCCGAGGGGTATAACCGTGCTCTGAAACAGATCGAGGCCGACTATGTCGTCTTGCTCAACTCCGATGTCGAGACGCCGAAAGGTTGGGTAGAGCCGCTCATTCGTTGCCTAGATGAAAATCCCGATGTGGCGGCCTGTGCCCCCAAGTTGCGCTATAGCGAGGAGCGCGAGAACTTTGAATATGCAGGGGCTGCGGGCGGCTATATCGATTTCTTGGGCTATCCCTTCTGTCGGGGACGCATCCTGCGCCACATCGAGTGCGATCGGGGGCAATACGACGATGAGCGCGATCTGTTCTGGGTGTCGGGTGCAGCTTATTGTTGCCGCAAGGAACTCTTTGATGCGTTGGGTGGCTTCGATGGCGACTACTTTGCCCACATGGAGGAGATCGACCTCTCGTGGCGCATGCAACTTGCCGGCTGGCGTGTGCGCATTGTACCCGAAAGCGTTGTCTATCACTATGGCGGCGGTACGCTCAAGACCGACTCGCCTCGTAAGATATTCTTAAACCACCGCAACAACCTGGCGATGCTCTTTAAATGTGCTTCGCCCTTGCAGTGCCTCGCGGTGATTCTGTTGCGCCCCGGCTTGGATTTTCTCGCTGCGCTGACCTATTTGGTGCAGGGCCACTCGGCCAACTTTGCCGCTGTGTTCCGTGCCTGGTGGGAGGTGCTGGGGTGGTATCCCGCGCTGCTCGATAAACGCAAGGCGGTGCAGGCGATGCGCAGGAGCGAAGGTAATCGCTATATCTATCGCGGCTCGATTCTGCTCTGCTATCTCTTTGGTAAACGCCGCGCAAGCCAACTCCGTCTGCCGCGATGAAAGAGCGCTTGATTGATGCCTGGCGCCGCTATGGTGCGTGGGGATTCTTGCAGAATCTGTGGCGAAAGGGGTGGTCTTTGATGGGGCTTCGCATCGAGCGAATGCATTTGTGGGCGCACGATTTGACCGAATCTTCCCAAGAGCCTCTTCCTCCCTATCGAGAACTTTCATACGCCGATTTTGAAGCCCATCGCGACGAGGATTTGACCTGGTTTACCCCTACGAAAATGGCGAAATTGGCGCGTTACTATCGCGTGCCCGGCAGTCGTGTTTATGGCTGTTTTGTTGAAGGTCGTTTGGCGGCCTATGGATGGATTTCGGAACAATATTTAGGGTGTTCGAAACGACGATTGGAGGAGGGTGATGGTTACCTTTGGGATGATTATACCCACCCCGATTTTCGAGGCCGGGGATGGCATTTACAGTTGATCAAGATTCGCGAAGCGGAATTGCTGCGCGTGGGTAAACGGCGTGCTTTGTCGGTCGTGGCGAACTTCAATCGAGCCTCTCGGCGAGGCTATCAGCGCGCAGGATACACGCTCTATGAACGATATAGCTTTGGTCGTCGATGGGGGAACCCGTTTTTGACGATTCGCTATGGAGGATCGCTAAAGAATAACTGATCTATTGCTGTTTACCCTTCTGCATCTCGATAAATACTTTAAGCACCGAATCACGCATCTGTACCCAGAGCGAGTCGGGGATCGAAAGGCCGTGTTCGTCGAGACGGGCTACGGCTTCGTGCAGCGAATATTCAACCTGTCGGCGGTAGTATTCATCGAGCGATACGCGCACCTCGATTTCGTGGTCGGGGCGAAGCGTCAGCTCTTGGGTAAGGCTGCAACAGGGAATGTCGATGGCCGCAGTTATAGCTCGTTTGTCGACTTTCGTTTTGAGCTCGAAGCGATTCTGGCTGACGATGCACGAATCGAGAATGCCATTTTCTCCACGCAGATAAACCCAATTGAAATCGACACCGCGCAGCTCATCGGGAAACGATCCTCGAACGGTTGCCATGCGGTTGTGGTGACTCACCATCCAGGGAATCAGGGCCAGCGTGGCAATCAGCAATAAAAGAATAAGAGAGTTTCGCATTGTATCGTATTGTGTAAAAAGAGGGGAGCCCGAAAGCCTCCCCTCTGATTTTGCATATAGAATTCTGATCTACTTGTTGATCTTTGCCCACGAATCCTTGAGGGTCACCGTGCGGTTGAAGACCAGCTTCTCGGGGGTCGAATCGGTGTCGGGGCAGAAGTAGCCCACACGCTCGAACTGTACCGCCTTGCCGATCGGGGTCTCCTTGAGCGAAGGCTCTAGGTAGCCCGTAATCTTGATCAGCGAATCGGGGTTGAGGTTATCCTCCCAGGTCTTGCCACCCTCGACGCAACCCTCGTTGGGGTCCTCGGTCGTGAAGAGCGGGTTGAAGAGGCGTACCTCGGCCTCGACAGCATCCTCGGCCGACACCCAGTGGATCACACCCTTTACGCGGCGGCCGTCGCTCGACGAGCCGTTGCCCGACATCGGGTCATACGAGCAGCGCAACTCGATGATGTTGCCCTCCTCGTCCTTGATTACCTCCTCGCACTTGATCAGGTAGGCGTAGCGCAGGCGCACCTCGCCACCCGGCTGCAGGCGGAAGAACTTCTTGGGAGGATTCTCCATAAAGTCGTCGCGCTCGATATAGATCACCTTCGAGAAGGGAACCTGGCGCGTGCCGGCTGCCTCATCCTCGGGGTTGTTGATGGCCGTGAAGAGCTCCTTGCGACCCTCCTCGTAGTTGGTGATGACCACCTTCAGGGGGTTCAGGACTGCCATACGGCGCTCGGCGATCTTGTTCAGATCCTCGCGCACGCAGTACTCCAACTTACCCAGGTCGATCACGTTGTCACGCTTGGCAACGCCCACCATCTCGGCGAAGTTGCGTACCGAAGCGGGGGTGTAACCCTTGCGACGCAAGGCGCAGATGGTCGGCATGCGGGGATCGTCCCAACCCATCACGGCGCCCTCCTGCACGAGCTTCAGCAGACGGCGCTTCGACATCATCGTGTAGGTGAGGTTCAGACGGGCGAACTCGTATTGGTGCGAGGGGTAGATCTCCAGCGCCTGGATAAACCAATCGTAGAGCGGGCGGTGTACGTCGAACTCGAGCGTACAGATCGAGTGGGTGATCTGCTCGATCGAGTCACACTGGCCGTGGGCATAGTCGTACATCGGGTAGATGCACCACTTGTCGCCCGTGCGGTGGTGATCGGCGTGCAGAATACGATACATGATCGGGTCGCGGAAGAGCATGTTGGGGTGTGCCATGTCGATCTTGGCGCGCAGCACCTTGGCACCATCCTCAAACTCGCCATTCTTCATACGCTCGAAGAGGTCGAGGTTCTCCTCCACCGAGCGGTCGCGCCACGGCGAGGGGGTACCCGGAACCGATACCGTACCGCGATTCTCGCGGATCTGCTCCTGGGTCTGGTCATCGACGTAGGCCAGCCCCTTCTTGATCAGGACCACGGCCCAATCGTAGAGCTGGTCGAAGTAGTCCGAAGCGTAGCGCTCCTCGGCCCACTGAAAACCGAGCCACTGGATATCGCGCTTGATCGAATCTACATACTCGGTATCCTCCTTGACGGGATTCGTATCGTCGAAGCGCAGGTTGCACTTTCCGCCATATTTTTTGGCCATACCGAAGTTGATGCAGATCGACTTGGCGTGACCGATGTGCAGGTAGCCGTTCGGCTCGGGCGGGAAGCGGGTCTGTACACGCTTTTCGCCTTTGGCGATAGACTCTTCGATGATCTCTTCGATGAAGTTCAACGACTTCTCGCTCTTTTCGATGGTTTCGATTGCCATATCTTAAGTTTGTTGTGTTTTGACGATTGTAATCAGTTCGACCGACAAAAATAGAGAAAAGATTTTAATTTTGATTACTTTTGTGGCGGATATTATCACTTAACAATGCGAAAAATTACCAACGAAGAGTTGCAGCGACCCTCGGTCGAGGAGTTTGCTGCGATGGAGAAGATGCCCGTGGTGGTCGTCTTGGACAATGTGCGTTCGATGCAGAATGTGGGAGCCTTCTTCCGTACGGGCGATGCCTTTGCCCTCGAGAAGCTCTACTTGTGCGGCATTACGGCCACACCTCCCGCCAAGGAGATTCACAAAACGGCCCTCGGTGCCGAGCTGACCGTTGCCTGGGAGTACAGCCAACATACGATCGATGTGGTAGAGCGTCTGAAAGGGGAGGGTTATACGGTTTTGGCCATCGAGCAGGTCGAAGGAGCCGTGATGCTCAACGACTTCCGAGCCGAGCCGGAAAAGAGGTATGCCCTTGTCTTTGGTAACGAGGCCTTCGGTGTGGATCAGTTGGTGGTCGATCGTTGCGACGGTTCGATCGAGATTCCCCAGGTGGGCACGAAACATTCGATCAATGTCTCGGTCTCGGGCGGTGTTGTTTTGTGGAATTTCTTTTGCCAAATCGGAATAAAATCTTAATTTTGTAGTATTAAACCCCATCTTTGAAAAATTAGTAGAATTATGTCAGTTGAGAGCAAAGTTCGTGCGGTGACAACCTCCGCATTGGCTGAGATGAAGGCACGCGGTGAGAAGATTTCGATGCTCACCTCCTATGACTATACGATGGCCAAAATCGTTGATGGCGCCGGTATCGATATTATTTTGGTCGGTGATTCGGCTGCCAACGTAATGGCAGGTTATTCGACAACGCTCCCCATTACGCTCGATGAGATGATCTACCACGCCAAATCGGTTGTGCGCGGCTCGGAGCGCGCCTTTGTGGTGGTCGATATGCCCTTTGGTACCTGCAGTGGTGACGAGCGCGTGGCCTTGGAGTCGGCTATCCGCATCATGAAGGAGACGGGTGCCGACGGCGTGAAGATCGAGGGCGGCGAGGAGATGCTGCCGTCGATCAAGAAGATTATTGCTGCCGGTATTCCCGTAATGGGCCACCTGGGCCTCACGCCGCAGTCGATCCACCAGCTGGGTGGCTATGGCCTGCGCGCCAAGGAGGATGCCGAGGCCGAGAAACTGCTGCGCGATGCTCGTCTGTTGGATGAGGCCGGCTGCTTCGCGATGGTGATGGAGAAGATTCCTGCATCGCTTGCAGCCCGTGTTACGCGCGAGGTAAAGATGCCGACGATCGGCATCGGAGCCGGTGCCGAGTGCGACGGCCAAGTCTTGGTCGTACACGATATGCTCGGTATGAACAAGGGCTTCAAGCCGAAGTTCCTGCGTCGCTATGCCGACCTGCATACGGTGATGACCGAGGCGGTCGAGCACTACATCTCGGATGTGCGCGAGGGGTCGTATCCCAACGCCGACGAGCAGTGGCAATAAGAGAATTAAAGGTTAAAGATTAAAAATTGAGATGTCGGGAGAGCGAAAATTTTGAGTGACCCGATGCTCGATATACGTGTGAAAATTAACCCAACCTAACCTTATGAACCTACGAAAATTGCGTGTGGCGGTGGCTGCGGTGGTCCTGGTGGCTGCGACGCTCCTCTTCCTCGACTTCTCGGGGACGGTACACCCCCTCCTGGGGTGGCTGGCCAAGGTGCAGCTCCTGCCCGCCATTATGGCTGCCAATGTGGTGGTCGTGGTCGCTGTGGTGGCTTTGACCCTGATTTTTGGACGCCTCTACTGCTCGGTTATCTGTCCCCTGGGTATCCTGCAGGATCTCTTGGCACGAATCGGCCTGAAGCAAAAAAAGAATCGCTACAGCTACTCCTCCGAGAAGCGCATCGTGCGCCTCGCGGTGCTGTTGGCGGCCACCTGTCTTTGGTCGTTTGCCTACTTCCTCGACCCCTACAGCATCTTTGGTCGCATTGCGACGACCCTCTTTGCCCCCGTGTGGCAGGGTTTGAACAACCTCCTGGCGTGGGGTGCAGGGGCGATCGACAGCTACGCCTTCTATGCTGTGCCCATACATTGGGCAGGGTGGTGCTTGAGCGCAATTTCGGTGGCTCTGTTTGTCGTGATTGCCGTCTTGGCCTACCGTAACGGCCGCACCTGGTGTAATACGATTTGCCCCGTAGGTACGTTGTTGGGTTACCTGGCGCGCTTCTCGTGGTTGCGCCCCGTGATCGACACCTCGAAGTGCAACAACTGCGGCCTTTGTGCCCGCAACTGCAAGGCCTCGTGCATCGATGCGAAAAACCATGCGATCGACCTGACGCGCTGCGTGGTCTGCTTCGATTGCATCGACAAATGTAACCGCGGAGCCATCAGCTACGCCCCGCGCCGCAAGAAGGCCGTGGAGGCTGCCCCTGCCGATGCGCCGAAGGGCGAGGAGAAGAATAACCTTTCGCGCCGTCAATTCCTGGCTGTCTCGGCTGCGCTGACCGCCTCGGCGGTGGCTACGGCCCAGGAGCAGAAGGTGGATGGCGGTCTGGCTACGCTCATCGACAAAAAGATCCCTGCCCGCAAACGTGCCGTTGTACCTGCCGGCAGTCGCTCTTACAAGCTCTTCACCAAAAATTGCACCGCCTGCCAGCTCTGTGTGGCGGTCTGCCCGAACGAGGTGCTGCGCCCCTCGAGCAAGCTCGAAAGGCTGATGCAGCCCGAGATGGGCTTCGAGAAGGGGTATTGCCGCCCCGAGTGCACGAAGTGCTCGGAGGTTTGCCCCGCAGGTGCCATTCTACCCATTACGCGTGAGGAGAAATCCTCCGAGCAGATTGGTCATGCCGTCTGGGTGCGCGAGAACTGCCTCGCCGTCGAGGGTGTCAAGTGCGACAACTGCGCGCGCCACTGCCCGACGGGTGCTATTCAGATGGTCGAGAAGGATGGCAAACGCATCCCGGCCGTCGATACGGAGAAGTGCATCGGTTGCGGTGCTTGTGAAAACCTTTGTCCTGCACGTCCCTTCTCGGCAATCTATGTCGAGGGCAACGAGGTGCATCGAACCCTTTAAAAAAATGACCGACGATGGAAAAGAAAGAGAATAAGCAGCTTACGCGCCGCGAATTTTTGACCCGACTCGGTTTGGGTGCCGCCATAACGGGTGCCGCCCTG
This sequence comes from Rikenellaceae bacterium, assembly GCA_030529085.1. Lineage (GTDB taxonomy): Bacteria > Bacteroidota > Bacteroidia > Bacteroidales > Rikenellaceae > Alistipes. The sequence continues at coordinate 11,446 of JAUMXM010000014.1, forward strand.
GCAGGGTGCTCGCCGCGCCGCAAGGAGCAGGAGCCCGAGGCTGAGCGCGAGACGAGTGCCGCCGAGATGACCTACCGCACGAACCCCACGACGGGCGATCGTGTATCGCTCTTGGGCTATGGATGTATGCGCTGGCCCTTGGAGGATCAGAAGGATCGCAACTCGCCGATCGATCAAGAGGCGACCAACCGCCTGGTCGATTATGCCATCGAGCACGGCGTTAATTACTTCGATACGGCTCCGGTCTATGGCCGCGGCCTCTCGGAGCGCGTGACGGGCATCGCCCTAAAGCGCCATCCGCGCGAGAAGTTCTTCATCGCCACGAAACTCTCGAATACGCGCATCTACACCTTCGAGAAGGCCAAGGAGATGTACGATAAATCCTTCCGCGAATTGCAGGTCGATTACATCGATTACTACCTCCTCCACTCGATTGGCGGCGGCTCGGGTATTCCGGCCTTCCGCGAGCGTTTTATCGACAACGGTGTGCTCGATTTCCTCCTCAAGGAGCGTGAAGCGGGGCGTATTCGCAACCTCGGTTTCTCGTTCCACGGCGATGTCAAGACCTTCGACTATGCCCTGACGATGCACGACAAGGTGCATTGGGATTTTGTCCAGATTCAGCTCAACTACGTTGATTGGATGCACGCCACGCGCCGCAATGTGGATGCCGAATACCTTTATGCCGAGCTTTCGAAGCGCGGTATTCCGTCGGTGATCATGGAGCCGCTGCTGGGTGGTCGCCTTGCATCGCTCAACAACCACCTCACGGCTCGCCTGAAGCAGGAGCGCCCCGACGAGAGTGTTGCTTCGTGGGCCTTCCGCTTTGCCGGTACCCCCGAGCAGGTACTCACCGTCTTGAGCGGCATGACCTACCAGGAGCACCTCGAGGATAACCTCCGTACCTACTCGCCGCTGGAGCCCTGCACCGATCGCGAGTTGGAACTCCTGGAGGATACGGCACAGCGCTACTTGAAGTATCCGCTCATCAACTGCAACGACTGTATGTACTGTATGCCCTGCCCCTATGGATTGGATATCCCGGCCATCTTCGGCCATTATAATAAATGTATTAACGAGGGCAATGTGTCGGCCTCGTCGGGTGATCCCGATTACCGCCGTGCCCGTCGTGCCTTCCTGGTGGGCTACGACCGTGCCGTGCCGCCCGAACGCCAAGCCTCGCGCTGCATCGGTTGCGAGGAGTGCATTCCCACCTGCCCCCAGTCGCTCGATATTCCGCGCCTGCTACAGCGCGTCGATGCCTATGTCGAGGATTTGAAGCAGGGCAAAGAATTATAGCCTAAACGACTAACTTCAACCACCGTGAAACTCTTGAACCTCTTGGGAAGCCGACAGCTCTTCGTGTTGTTGGTGATCGTTACGACGATTCTTCCCGGCCCGATGATGGCGCAACAACGACAATCCTATCGCCAGGTGATGCGCGAAACGCGTGCCGAGTTCTTTCAAACGGAGGAGGCTGCCCGCATCGGTGATCAGATGATCCTCTACCAACGTGAGACGGGCGCCTGGCCCAAGAATACCGATATGGTGCGCCGTCTGACCGATCGCGAGCGTAACGAGGTTCTTGCAGCCAAGAAGCGCACCGACGATTCGACCATCGACAACGGGGCTACCACCTCGCAGATGATCTTCCTGGCTCGCCTCTACCAGGCGACGGGCGAAGAGCGCTTCCGCGAAGCCTTTCTGTGTGGCTTGGAGTACCTCTTGAGTGGTCAGTATGAGAATGGCGGTTGGCCGCAGATTTGGCCCAACACAACGGGCTATCATGCCCATATCACCTTCAATGACGATGCCATTGCCAACATCCTCTTCATCTTCGACAACATCCGCAACGAGCGTGCTCCCTACGAGGGTGCGCTGATCGATAAGGCGACGCGCAAGCTGGTTTCCGAAGCCTTCGATAAGGGTATCGAGTGCATCCTGAAGTGTCAGATGGTGGTCGATGGCAAGCTGACGGTGTGGTGCCAACAGCACGACAAAGAGAGCTATGCGCCCGCTCCGGCGCGCGCCTTTGAGCATATCTCCTATTGCTCGATGGAGAGTGCCTCGCTGGTGCGCCTGCTGATGACGCTGCCCAACCCCTCGAAAAAGGTCAAGGCGGCCGTACACGGTGCGATGCAGTGGTTCGACACCTACAAGCTGACCGGCCTTAAGTTGGTGCGCACGGGATGGCGCCCGGGTGAGAAGCGCGATGCGAAGCTCATCCCCGATGCCGAGGCCAAAATGCCGCTCTGGGGTCGCTTCTACGACCTCGACTATTGCGAGCCCTATGTCTGTGACCGCGACGGTATCAAGCGTCGCCGCTTGGAGCAGATCGGCTTGGAGCGCCGCACGGGTTATAGTTGGTATGGCTCGCGCCCGGCCGACCTCTATCCCCTCTATGAAGAGTGGGCCGAGAAATACGACCCGAAGCATAAGGTAGCCATCGACCTCGCATCGAAGGGTGCCAACGAAAATGGCACGATTGATATGTACCGCAAGCCGACGATCGACCGCGCCGCTTTCGACGTCGTTGTCAAGGCGGGTGAGAGTATCCAGGCGGCCATCGAGAAGGCCCCCGAGCAGCCTACGGAGCCCTTTAAGATCCTCATTTCGAAGGGTACCTACAACGAGAAGGTGATTATCGACAAACCCAATATTGTGCTGGTGGGCGAGGATCGCGAAGAGACGAAACTCATCTATGCCGAGGTGATGGATTCGCGCAAGATTACCGAATATAAGGGCAAGCCCGTCGGCAACGGTGTGATTGTTATCCAGGAGGGTGCCGACGACTGCATCATCAGCGGCCTTACGGTCTATAATAATTATGGTACGACCGTCGAGAATACCACGCGCCACCAGATGGCAATCTTTGGTCGTGCCACGCGTACGATTGTCATCAACTCGAATGTCTGGGCCGATGGCAACGATGCTCTCTCGCTGTGGGCGCGCGGCGGCAACGGTATGTACTACCACGCCGACCTCTATCTGCGTTGTCCGGGTGTCGATTTCCTCTGTCCGCGCGGCTGGTGCTTCGTAACCCGTACCCGCTTCTACGGCGATAGTCGAGCCATGATTTGGCACGACGGCCGCGGCGATAAGTCGAAGAAGTTGGTCATCATCGACTCGGAGTTCGATGCCGCCACGCCGACGCTCCTGGGGCGCTACCACCACGATTCGCAGTTCTTCTTGCAGAACTGCACCTTCTCGAAGAATGTCCTCGACGGCAATATCCACTACGCCTATTCGGATAAGGTGCTCGATCCCTGTCCTTGGGGTCAGCGCACCTATTACAACGACTGTATGCGCGAGGGTGGCCACAGCGGTTGGATGAGCGATAACTTCCACACTTCGGAGGAGAAGCCGATCTACTACTCGCTCACCCCTCGTTGGACCTTCAACAACGCGTGGGATCCCGAGAGCCGCATCCGCGAGTTGTGGCACATCTTGGGTTATTAACCCGATTTTGCAGGGCAGCCGTACCTCACAGAGGAGGTCTTTGGCTGCCCTCGCTGCATCTTCTTATTTGTTTTTTGAAAAAATGTTTAAAAGTTTTGCCTGCAAGCCCTCTTGTAGTTGCTAAATTGCGAAAAAATTACTACTTTTGCAGGCAACAAAAATTCCCGTTCATTATGTCCTTTATTGATGAGAGAGTACAGCCCGAAGGCCTGACCTTCGACGACGTGCTGTTAGTTCCCGCCTATTCGGATGTGTTGCCGCGAGAGGTTGAATTGAAGACCCGTTTCTCGCGTAAAATCAACTTGAACATCCCCATCGTGTCGGCAGCGATGGATACCGTAACCGAGGCTCCGCTGGCCATTGCTTTGGCACGCGAGGGCGGAATCGGTGTGATTCACAAGAATATGTCTATTGCTGAGCAGGCTGCTCAGGTGCGTCGTGTAAAGCGTGCCGAGAATGGCATGATCTACGATCCGGTAACCATCTCGAAGGAGGAGACCGTGGGTGATGCACTGAATCTGATGCACGAAAACAAGATCGGTGGTATTCCGGTGGTCGATGGCGATAAGAAGCTCATCGGTATCGTGACGAACCGCGACCTGCGCTTCCAACGTGATATGACGCGCCTGATTGGTGACGTGATGACTCCGCGCGAGCGTCTGGTTACGACCCACTCGACCGATCTGGAGAATGCCAAGGATGTGCTTTTGAACTCGAAGATCGAGAAGCTGCCTGTGGTTGATGACGACAACCGTCTGGTAGGTCTGATTACCTATAAAGATATTACGAAGGTCCAGGATCACCCCAATGCCTGCAAGGACGAGAAGGGTCGTCTGCGTGTGGCTGCCGGTGTTGGTATCACGGAGGATGCTATGGTGCGCGTACGTGCCCTGGTAGCCGAGGATGTCGATGCTGTGGTTTTGGATTCGGCCCACGGCCACTCGGCCAACATCGCCAAGAAGCTGCGCGAGATCAAGGCCGAGTTCCCCGATCTGCAGGTTGTTGCCGGTAACATCGCTACGGCCGAGGCTGCAGCCTTCCTCATCGAGGCAGGTGCCGACGGCGTGAAGGTGGGTATCGGTCCCGGTTCGATCTGTACGACGCGTATTATTGCCGGTGTGGGTGTTCCCCAGCTCTCGGCCATCTACTCGGCCGCCCAGGTTGCCAAGGAGGCAGGCGTTCCCGTCATTGCCGACGGTGGTCTGCGCTACTCGGGTGACATCGTGAAGGCGTTGGCAGCCGGTGGTGACTCGGTGATGGTGGGCTCGATGTTCGCCGGTACGGAGGAGGCTCCGGGCGAGACGATCATCTACAACGGTCGTAAGTTCAAGTCCTACCGTGGTATGGGTTCGATCGATGCAATGAAGGCAGGTTCGGCCGACCGCTACTTCCAGAAGGGTTGCGAGGGTAACATCAACAAGCTCGTTCCCGAGGGTATCGTGGCGCGCGTTCCCTTCAAGGGCTCGCTCAGCGAGACGGTCTTCCAGCTGATCGGTGGTCTGCGTTCGGGTATGGGTTACTGCGGTGCGAAGAGCATTGCTGCGCTCCAGACGGCCAAGTTCATCCGCATCACGGCTTCGGGTATGCAGGAGAGCCACCCGCACGATGTGGCCATCACGCGTGAGGCTCCGAACTACTCTAGCGAGCGCTAAAACAACATAACACAAGGATAATGGAACAACGATTCAGCTCACCGACAGGCATTGCTTAAGATGCCGCGACGTGAGCTGAACGCCTTTTAAAATAGAAGCAAGAAGTAACAAAATAATTTTTATACGACGATGAAGCAAGATATGATTGTGATTCTCGATTTGGGTAGCCACGAGAATACCGTATTGGCCCGTGCCATCCGTGACCTGGGCGTCTATAGCGAGATTTATCCGCACGACATCACGGCAGCCGAGCTCAAGGCCCTGCCCAACGTGAAGGGTGTGATTCTGAATGGTGGCCCGATGAACGTAGTCGATGGGGTAGAGATCGACGTGCTGCCCGAGATCTACGAGGCAGGTTTCCCTGTAATCGCTGCCGGCCACGATAAGGCCACCTGCGAAGTGAAGCTGCCCCAGATCGGCAACGATATGGAGGTTGTCAAGGAGCAGGTACGCTCGTTTGTCTTCGATGTTTGCAAGGCCGAGACGAACTGGAACATGAAGAACTTTGTCGATGACCAGGTGGAGCTTGTAAAGCGCCAGGTGGGCGACAAGAAGGTGCTGCTGGCCCTCTCGGGCGGTGTCGATTCGTCGGTATTGGCGGCTCTGCTGCTCAAGGCTATTGGCGATCAGCTGGTCTGCGTACACGTAAACCACGGTCTGATGCGCAAGGGCGAATCGGAGAATGTGGTCGAGGTATTCAGCAATCAGCTCAACGCCAACCTCGTCTATGTCGATGCTACGGAGCGTTTCCTGACCAAACTGGAGGGTGTCGAGGATCCCGAGGAGAAGCGTAAGATTATCGGCGGCGAGTTTATCCGCGTCTTCGAGGAGGAGGCCCGCAAACTCGACGGTATCGACTTCCTGGGTCAGGGTACGATCTATCCCGACATCGTGGAGAGCGGTACGAAGACGGCCAAGATGGTTAAGTCGCACCACAATGTGGGTGGTCTGCCGGAGGATCTGCAGTTTGCTCTCGTTGAGCCGCTGCGTCAGCTCTTCAAGGACGAGGTGCGCGCCTGTGGTGTCGAGCTGGGTCTGCCCTATGAGATGGTTTACCGCCAGCCCTTCCCGGGCCCGGGTCTGGGTGTACGTTGCCTGGGTGCCATCACGCGCGACCGTCTCGAGGCACTGCGCGAGGCTGATGCCATCCTGCGCGAGGAGTTCCAGAATGCCGGCCTTGACAAGAAGGTATGGCAGTACTTCACGGTGGTTCCCGACTTCAAGTCGGTGGGTGTGCGCAACAACGCTCGCTCGTACGACTGGCCGGTGATCCTGCGTGCCGTGAATACGGTCGATGCCATGACCGCCACGATCGAGGAGATCGAGTGGCCCGTGCTGCACAAGATTACGAACCGCATTTTGGCCGAGGTGCCCAATGTGAACCGTGTCTGCTACGACCTTTCGCCGAAGCCGTCGGCCACGATTGAGTGGGAGTAAATTTCACACGATAAAGGGGCGTCGCAAGATGCCCCTTTTTTCTATGCAACCTAAACGACCTTACACTACGATGAAACGACTCTTGATTCTTGCTGCCCTGACGGCTGTGTTGGCCGCTTGTGACACTTCGCAACAACCCCCGAAGGAGGCTCAAGCCCCCTCGATCGACCTCTTTTACGACTGCATCCACCATTGGTACCTCTTCCACGAGGAGGGCTCGATCGAGCGCTATGCCGAGGATGACTACCTCTCGATTGCGGCCAATGTCCTCGCCTTCCAAAACGAGGATGGCGGCTGGCCGAAGAATATCGATTGGCTCGGTGTGCTCGATGCCGACTCGGTGAAAAGGACCAATACCCCCCGCGAGATGCGTTCGACCTTCGACAACCGCAACATCTATCCCCAGATTGCCTACCTGGCCGAGGTCTATACCCTGACGGGCGATGCGCGTTACCGCGAGGCGGCGCAGCGCGGTATCGACTATACGCTCGATGTGCAGTACCCCAACGGCAGCTGGATTGGTTGGGAGGATGAGGCGATTGCCTTCAACGACGGCATTATCGACGGTATCCTCTCCACTTGGCAGGATGTGCTTCACGGGAAGGCCTGCTACGCGTGGATCGACAAGAAGACCCGCAAGCGTATTGCCGAGTCGTGGGAGAGGGGTCTGCGCATTTTGCTCGATGCGCAATATGTGCAGAATGGCGTGAAGACCGTCTGGCCGCAGCAGTGCGATCAGCAGACTTTGGCCCCCGTCAAGGCGCGTACCTACGAGCTTCCGGCCTTGACCTCGAACGAGAGTGCCGATATTGTCCTCTTCCTGATGTCGATTCCCAACCCCTCCGACGAGGTGAAGGAGGCGGTCAAGGCGGCTGTGGTGTGGTTCGAGAAGACGAAAATTTTGGGCAAGAAGATCGTAACGATTCCGATGCCCGAGGGTAACCCCGAGGATCCCGCCATCAAGACCGACCGTATCCTGGTCGATGATCCTACGGCCGAGCCGATTTGGGCCCGCTTCCACGAACTTGCCGACAACAGTCCCTTCCTCTGCAACCGCGACGGCATCAAGGTCTATTCGCTCGACAAGGTGTGGCCTGAGCGTCGCTTGGGTTATTCGTGGTACGGCACTTGGGGCAATGCTGTCTTGGAGGCCTATCCCGCCTGGTTGGAGCGCATCGGTGAGTAGCGCCGCAGCCAAAACAAAAAAAATAGAGTCTGTCACGCGTCGTGTGACAGACTTTTTTGTTGCCGAATGTTTGATTATTCCGACGAAATAACTATATTTGTTGTATTATAGGAAAACTAAAATCAAAACAATTATAAGCTATGAAATTCAACGAAATCGGTAAAACGGGTATGGTGGTATCGAACCTTAGCTTCGGTGCCTCGTCGCTCGGCAGTGTCTTCCGCTCGACGCGTGAGGAGGAGGCCCTCGAGGCGGTCTATACGGCTATTGAGGGTGGTATGAACTTCATCGACGTTTCGCCCTACTACGGCCACTACAAGGCCGAGACGGTGTTGGGCAAGGCCCTGAAGAATATTCCGCGCGACAAGTACTACCTCTCGACCAAGGTGGGTCGCTACGGCAAGGATGGTGTCAATACGTGGGACTACTCGGCCAAGCGTGCCCAGGAGAGCGTCTACGAGAGCATGGAGCGCCTGAACATCGACCACATCGACCTGATCAATGTCCACGACGTGGAGTTCTCGGATATGAACCAGGTGGTCAATGAGACCCTGCCGGCACTCGTTGAGTTGCGCGAGAAAGGTATCGTGAGCCACGTCGGCATCACCGACCTGCAGCTCGAGAACCTCAAGTGGGTCATCGAGCGCGTGCCCGAGGGTACGGTCGAGAGCGTGCTGAACTTCTGCCACTACTGCCTCTGCGACGAGAAGCTGGCCGACTTTATGGACTTCTTCGAGGAGCACAACGTGGGTATTATCAGCGCCTCGCCCCTCTCGATGGGTCTTCTTTCGGAGCGCGGTGTGCCCGATTGGCACCCCGCACCCAAACCGCTCGTTGAGGTGTGCGCCAAGGCGGCACAGCACTGCAAGTCGAAGGGCTATCCGATCGAGAAGCTCGCTATGCAGTACGCCCTCTCGAACGACCGTATCGCTACGACCCTCTTCTCGTCGGCCAACCCGGCCAACGTGAAGAAGAACCTGGCCTTCATCGAGGAGCCGATCGATTGGGATCTGGTGCGTGAGGTGCAGGATATCATCGGCGATCAGATGCGCGTAAGTTGGGCCAACTCCTAATCGATTCGGCGATGGACTACAAAATTATCGATGCCCACGCCCACCTGTGGCTCAAGCAGGATACGGTCTGGAACGGCATGCGTGTCAAGAGCCTCGAGAATGGTCGCTCGCTCTTCCTGGGCGAGGAGCGCCAGATGGTGCCCCCCTTTATGATCGACGGTAAGAACTCGGCCGAGGTCTTCCTCTCGAACATGAACTATGCCCAGGTTTCGGCTGCCGTCATTACACAGGAGTATATCGACGGCCACCAGAACGACTACCTCGAGGAGGTACAGACGCGCTATCCCGACCGCTTCTTCTGCTGCGGTATGTGCGAGTACTTCGACGAGGATGTCGTGGGGCAGGCCAAGGAGCTGCAGAAGCGCGGCTTCAAGGCGATCAAGATCCCGGCCAACCGCCTCAAGACCGATGCTGTGACCATCGCGTTGCAGGACGAGAAGATGATGGCTCTCTTCAGCTGGATGGAGCAGGAGGGTATGTTGCTCTCGATCGACTTGGACGATGATTCGCATCAGATTGCCCAGATGAACGAGATTCTGCAGCAGCACCCCAACCTCAAGACGGCGGTGGGTCACTTCGGTATGGCCACCTTCCCGACCTTTATGGAGCAGGTGCGTCTGGCACACCACAAGAACGTGATGATCGAGTCGGGTGGTATCACCTGGCTCTACAACTCGGAGTTCTACCCCTTCCACGGTGCCGTGAAGGCGATTCGCCAAGCGGCCGACGAGGTGGGTATCGACAAGCTGATGTGGGGCTCGGACTATCCGCGCACGATTACGGCCATCACCTACCGTATGTCCTACGACTTTGTGCAGAAGGCGACCCTCTTGAGCGAGGAGGAGAAGGCAAAATTCCTGGGGTTGAATGCCGAGCGTTTCTACGGCTTCAAGAACCTCGTGGAGCTTCCCTATGTTAAAAATATGTCGGAATAATCAAAAAACTTTTACAATACGATGAAAGCAGTACAGATTGTGGCCCCCTCGGAGATGCAGGTGGTCGAGTTGGAGCAGCCGAAGCCCAAGGCGGGTGAGGTGCTTGTCAAGATGTGTTATGTGGGCTATTGCGGCTCGGACCTGAACACCTACCTGGGGCGTAACCCGATGGTGAAGCTGCCCGTGATTCCCGGCCACGAGATTGGTGGTGAGGTTGCCGAGGTGGGCGAGGGTGTCCCCGCAACGGTAAAGGTGGGTCAGACCGTGACGATCAACCCCTATACGAATTGCGGCACGTGCGCTTCGTGCCTCGCAGGTCGTGTCAATGCCTGCCAGTTCAACGAGACGCTCGGCGTGCAGCGCAACGGCGCTATGTCGGACTACATCGTTGTGCCTTGGCAGAAGGTGATTCCCGCTGAGGGTATCGACCCGCGTGATGTGGCACTCATCGAGCCGATGAGTGTCGGTTTCCACGCTGTGGATCGTGCCCAGGTGACCGACCTCGATACGGTGATGGTGATCGGTTGCGGTATGATCGGTGTGGGTGCCATCGTGCGCGCTGCGCTGCGTGGTGCTACGGTGATTGCTGCCGATATCGACGACGAGAAGCTGGCTTTGGCCAAGGAGCTGGGTGCCACTTATACGGTCAATACGATGGTTGAGAATGTCCACGAGCGTCTGCAGGAGCTGACGGGTGGTCATGGCCCCAACGTGGTTGTCGAGGCTGTCGGCAGCCCCATTACCTATGTGATGGCTGTCGATGAGGTGGCCTTTGCAGGTCGCGTTGTCTGCATCGGTTATGCCAAGTCGAATGTGGAGTTCCAGACGAAACTCTTCGTGCAGAAGGAGCTCGATATCCGTGGCTCGCGCAACGCCATGCCTTCGGATTTCCGCGCTGTGATTCGCTTCTTCAACGAGAATCCCGACTTCCCGAAGGATCGCCTCGTTTCGGCTGTTGCTACCCCCGAGACGGCACACGATGTGATGAAGGAGTGGGCTGCGGCACCGGGCAAGGTGTTCCGTATCCTGGTGAAATTCTAAACCGAGATTTCACCTCTCCACCACTCGGTTGGTATAGACCAAAAAGAAGGGGCTGTTCCACATTGGAGCAGCCCCTTTTCTTGGTGTGACGGGTAGGATTAGTTGAAGAAGATGTACAATCCGATCATCACGATAATCAGCGCCACCCAAAGCGTCGTGACCAGCTTGCCGGCCTTGGCCGCCTCCACCTTGTTGAAGTAGGAGGTTCCGGCCTCGGGCTTCGTGGTGTCGGTAAGCGAAATTGCAATCATGCAGATCACGAGCAGCACCCAGATGTAGAACGAGAGCAACATAAAGTGGGGCTTGGGCAACTCTGCCGGCCAAGCCCACAGATACATTACACCGGTCACGATGCTGATGAGCGTACCGAGTGTGAGGGTGAAGTTGGCGGCGCGACGCGTCGTGCGCTTCCAGAATACACCCATCACAAAGACGGCAGCCATCGGCGGTGCGATGAAGCTCAATACCGACTGGAAGACGTTGAAGAGGTTCAGGCCCTGGATCGAGTCGATAGCTACGCAGATTGCCACCGAAATCACAGCGCCTACAACCGTTACGAGCTGCCCCATGCGGATAATCTCCTTGTTCGAGGCCTGGGGGTTGAACTTCTTAACGTAGATATCCATTGTGAAGACGGTACTCAGGGCGTTGAGCGCCGAGCCGATTGTGCTCACCAGAGCAGCGGTCAATACGGCCAACACCAGACCTACCATACCGGCCGGGAAGAGGTTCTGCACCATTGTCATATAGGCCTCATCGGGGTTCGACAGCGTGGGGTAGAGGGCAAAGCAGATGATACCGGGCAGGATGTAGAGAGGCACATCCAGGATCTTCAGCCAACCCGTGAAGTTCGTACCCAGCTGCCCCTCGCGCAGGCTCTTGGCGGCCAAGACGGGCTGCACCATTGACTGGTCGGTGCACCAGAACCAGATACCCGAAATGGGGTAGCCGAGGATGATCGGCAACCAGGGGAAGTCGACATCCGAGTTGGGACGGAAGAGCACCCAGTAGTCCTCCGGCGTGCGGGCTATAAGCTCCTCGATGCCGCCCAGCTTATACAGACCGGCGATAACGATCGTAGCCGATACGAAAATCAGCAACAACATCTGATAGACATTCGTGTAGGCCACAGCCTTCAGGCCACCCAACATCGTGAAGAAGGCCGAGATGGCCAGCAGGATGAGGGCCGACTCCCACATCGGGATATCGAAGACCTGACGAATCAGGACTCCGCCTGCGAAGAGTGTCAGTGCTAACCACGAGATGAGCACCGTGATCATCGTGTACCAGGCCAAGATGTTGCGGGTCGACTGGCCGAAGCGCTTGCCCATGAATTCGGGCAGCGTCGAGACCTTCGAGCCCAGGTAACGTGGGGCAAAGACGAATGCCAACATGCAGATAAAGATGAAGGCATACCAGGCGAAGTTACCCGATACGATACCCGTTGTAAAACCTGCCGATGCCGAGGCGATCAGCATCGAGGGACCCACGTTGGTGCCCCACATCGAGAATCCGATGTGGTACCAACGCAGGGAGCGCTCGGCCAGAAAGAGCGAGCTTCCCTTTTTGCGTTTGGTACTGGCCCAGATTCCGATCGCAAAGAGGATCAGAAAGTATCCGATCAGGATACCCCAGTCCAGCCCTTCCAGAAATTTAGCTTCAATCATAATAGGATAGTTGATTAGTTAGGTCGGTGGAATTTAGCGGTAGCGGCTTACGATCTTCTCGGCAGCCTCGATCTCGGCTTCGTTCTTGAAGTCCATCGAGAGGAGCATACCCTCGGCACCTACGTTGTCCAAGAGCGGCTCCAGCTCGTCGAGCGTCACCCAGTTGGCCTCGATCGACTTGCCACCCGCCTTGATGCGACGGTAGAGGTCGTACCACTTCTTGTCGCCACCCTGCGGCTCACCCACACCGGGGGTCCACTGAATGGCATCCAGCTCCTCGATCTCGAGCAGCGCGTCGAGGTGACGAATGGCACCCACGCCGTCGAGGTGGTAGAGCGTATAGTCGAGCTTCTGGCACTGCTGACGGATGAAGGGCTGCACAAAGCGGCGGTAATCCTCCTCCGAGATCATGATCGAGATGTCGCTCTGGAGCTTGCTTACGCGGCCCGGGCCCCAAATCGAGAAGTAGCAGAAGGCCATGCCGTCGTCCTCGCGCACGATGTCGTAGAGCTCGTCATAAACCCTGAAGTAGATATCGTTGACCTGCTGCAGCTGAGCCTCCAGCAGATCGGGATCCATCATCGTGTCGAGCAGCACGTTGTCCGTGCCGCGAATCGCAGCCAGCACATCGAGACCCTCCATCAGGTCGGGCATGCCGACGTAGTAGTTGCCCTTGGCACGCGCCTTCGAGGCCTTCAGCAGCTCTTTGTGGAGCTTCCAGGCGGCATTCTCGGGATCGAAAACGATGTCGGTGCCCACCTCATCGGCGGGGTGAATCCAAATCGTATCGGGACCACCCTCGAGCTTGCCACCCAGGATGGCGGCCAGCGAGCCAGGGCCGAGCTGCGTGTTGGCTACGGGGATGATGTCGGCTTTGAGCGACGAATGGGCTACATAGTGGTCGAGCTGCTCGGCACGCCATGCTGGGTCGAACCAGCGCTGATTCCAATCTGCGGCGGGGGTAGGAGCAGCCACTGCTGCGTGGGGCGTAACCCCCTCCTGCAGGTGCTCCCACATCGTCAGTACGCACCCTTTGTGCTGCCACCAGGCGAGGTAGTTCTGCTTCGACTCCTCCCAATTTTTCTTCCAAGTTTGCATATCTATCTTTAGAACTTAAATCCGTTAAACTTCTCGTCAATGGTGAGTATCTCGGCCTTTGCCATATCCATCTGGTCGGTGTGCTGCGGCTCAACATCGGGGTAGATGCTGATCTTGGCACCCTCCTTAACAAAGACGGGCATCATGTCGAGCGGTACCTCGACACCCTTCAACCAGCGGCCGCCCTCGTGGCGCTCGCCCGTGAAGAAGTTGACCCACTCGCCCTCGGGCAGGTATACATCGCGCTTATCCTCGGCGTTCATCACGGGGGCTACGAGGAACTCCTGACCGAAGTAGTACTCGTCGTCGATGTGCCATACCGTGCGGTCGTCGGCGTGGTGCAGTGCTAGGGCTCGCAACATCGGGAAACCGCTCTCGGTAGCCACCTTGGCCTCCTCCAGGATGTAGGGCATCAGGCGGTAGCGGAGCTTCCACCAACGCTTCACGATGGGGGCAATGGCGGGGTAGTGCCAGGGCTCGCGCTTGAACGAGCCGTGGTAGCGCATGTGCGACGAGAAGACGCCGAACTGTGTCCAACGTACATAGACCTTCTCGTCGAGGGGCGAATTCATGAAGTTGGGCAGCGAGTGGAAGCCGGGAACATCGTGGCTCCAGAAGCCGAAGCCCGAGAGGCCGAAGTGCAGACCACCCTTCACCGAGCCGGCCATACCGTCCCATGTCGAGGCCGAGTCACCACCCCAATGCAGCGGGTAGCGCTGGCAACCTGCCCATGCAGCACGTGCCCAAACGATGCCGTCGCCCGTCACGTCCTTCGTGATCTCGTAGGCGGCCTTCTGGTAGAGCAGCGCGTAGAGGTTGTTGAGCTGCTCGGGCTTCATGCCGTAGTAGTCGGCATCCATGTGGATATTCTCGCCGAAGTCGGTCTTGATGCAGACCACACCCATGTCGAGCAGCTCCTTGAGCAGCCCCTTGTACCACTCGGTGGCCTTCGGATAGGTGAAGTCGATCGTGCCGGCGTAGTCCAGGGTCGAGAAGTTCGAGCCCTCGGTGCGCTCCTGCTCCTTGGTCAGGGGTGCGATGTAGCGGTTCTCCTTCGCTTCGTCGATCTGTTCGGCACCCTGTGCCACGTAGGGCAGCTGCCAGAGCGATACGCGGTAGCCATCCTCCTTGAGCCCCTTGAGGAAGCCCTCGGGATCGGGGAAACGCTCGGGGTTGAACTTCCACTCACAGAGCCAGTCGGTGCGGAACCAACCCGTATCGAGGTGGATTACATCGCAGGGATACTTCTCACGACGCAGGCGGTCGCAAATCTCCTGTACCTCATCGGCTGAGAAGTAGGTCATGCGGCTCATCCAGATACCGAACGACCACATCGGCGGCAGGGTAGGGAAGCCCGTCAGCGAGCGGTAGTTGTAGAGGATACGCTCGGGCGTGGCACCACCAATGAGGAAGGCATCGACGGTCGAATCCTCGTTCAGGAACTGCACCGAGCGGGTCGAATGGTCGGCCAACGAGAGCTTGCAGTAGTTGCTCGTGTGGTAGAAGACACCGTAGATGCGGCTCGAGAGGTAGAAGGGGATATTCTTGTAGGCGCGGCGGTTGTTTACGCCCTGGCCATCCTGATTCTTCAGGTAGAAGGTGTGACCCGAGAGGTCCATCTTCGTGAAGCGCTCGCCCGTACCGGCAAAGCACTCGTCGGCCTTGCACTCGAACGAGAGGGTTGCGCGGTCGATCGTACCCTCCTTCTCGCAGTAGGCCAGCGGCAGCGCGTCGTAGCGCGGGGGCGAGAAATGGTCGTAGGCCGAGAGGCGTACGGGCTTCTCGAGGTTGCCGTCGGGGTAGAGCGTCAGGTCGATCGTGGGCTGCGGTGCAGGTTGCAGGTCGCTCCAGAAGTCGATCACGGCCTCCTTCAGGTTCAGCTCGCCGCGCAACGTGCCCTGCTCGTCGCGGATCTGCCACACCTCGTCGATGAGCTCGGCATTGAGGGTCATACGCTTGACGTGGGGGGCGATTTGCAGCATCTCGCTCTCGTCGCTTGCCGTACGCTTCTCCGTATCGAGGAACAGGCGCAGCATCTCGTTGCCGTAGGCGCGGAGGATGAGCGTCTGCTCAACCTGTGCAGCCTGCTCGTCGGCGGCCATATCGGCGGCCAGGAGCTGCTTCTGGAAGGGTACGGTGATGCGAATCTCGCCATCGACAACCGCTACGGCCGTCGGCTTGTAGGCTTTCCAAAGAGCCTCGTTTACCTGCAAATCGGTATCGAAGTCCAGGAAATCGAACAAATGGTAATTTGTCTGTTTCATCTATTTGAATTAGGGTTTGTTGCGTTTATTGTTTTGCTTTCTTTGAATTTTCAAGTGCTTGGCGATCGACCTCGGGTGAGTTCTCGCCCTCGAAGCGAATCTTCGGGCCGGGGTTGTTGAAGCCGAACGAGTCGAGTATCTCACACCAGTTGTTGCGAATCGTGTAGCCGTCGGTGGCTGCATCGAGGTAGATGCAGAAGCCGCGGTCGTTGGTGGCATAGGGGGCATCTACGGGGGCGTAGATGATGTTGTTCTCGATGTAGGATTTGGGTTGGTTCGAGAGGGTGTAGATGCCGCCTGCATCGTAGAGCTGGCGGGCGTAGTCGCGCACCGTGTTGTAGGCGATGCGGTTGCGCTCCATGCCGGTCTTACGCTTCGTCCAGCCCCAACCTACAGCAATACCCGAGTAGTTAACCTCCGAAATGGTGTTGCCGATAATTTCCGTATTGTGCACATAGCCGCAACCGATGCCGACACCGCCCCAATCCTCGCGCGTGGCGTTGGTGATGGTGTTCTCGGCCAGCAGTAGGTAGGAGCAGAAACCCTCCTCCGAGCCAATCTTGTTGAAGGGAATATGTACCTCGGTCGCTCCCTCGCCAAACGAGCCTGCCATCAGAGCCGTGCCGCCGATATTGCGGAAGAGGCACTTCGTGACAGAAGAGTGGTGTACGTTGGTGGCCAGATCAAGACCCGTAGCACCGAGGGCGATGAAGTTGCAGCCCGTAAAGGCGATGTGGCGGGCATTGCACACCGAAACAGCCGCCTCGGGGCGCACAACCCACGCCTGATTTTCCAGATTTTCGTCCCACGCAAAGCCCGGCTTGTCGTAGAGCTTGTAGCCGTCGATGAAGGCAAAGCCACCCTGCAGAGTGACGTGGCCCTCCTCCGAGGGGCGATTCCAGGCCGTATCGGCAAAGGTGATACCCTCGAAGTAGATATGCTCGACCGCCTTTTGGGGAGCACCCTCGATTGTCATCAGGCGCTCCATGGTGGAAATATAGACCGTTTGCTTGTTGGGGTCGATGGCGGCATCCTCGGCGTAGAGGTAGAGACGTCCCGTAGAGGGATCCTGCCACCACTCGTAGTTCTCGTCGACCATTTCGCGGGCATTCATCAACATAAACGACGAGTTGCCCTTTGCCTCCCCGATGACGGGCTGCGGCCAGGGGTGCTCGAACTCGAGGTAGCTCTCCGGCTCGAGGAACGATACAACGGCTGTGTTGCCCTCGTAGCGCATCTCCTTGACGCGCAAAATTGCCGTAGCCCAACGCTGATGCACCATCATCTCAAGCGCAGGAGCCTGTTCCAACCCCTCGATTGCGGGTTTGGGGATGGTGATCGTGCGGCTCTTCGTGTCGAAGGCGATCATGCGCTCCATCTTCCCCTCGCCAAATTGGTTGGCGCGGAAGAGTTTTCCACTAAAGCCCCACAACTGGCGGCTGAAGATCGGTCGGCCGTGCATCTTGGGTGCCTCGGCCACCCAGCAGTTGCCCTTCTTCTTCCAATCGGTAATCGGCGTGCTGCCTACGATGAAGACCTGCCCTTCAGCACCCTCGGCTGCGCGGAGCGTGGTGGGGGAATCCTCCGTGCCGCTATCCTCGGGGCGAATGTAGATCGGACGCTCGAGTGCGTAGCGACCCGCCTCGAAACAGATCTCGATACCCCCTGCAGTGCGCTCGTCGGCCGTGCGTCGCCACTCGCGTGCCAGCTTCAGTGCAGCGTGGGGCGTTCGTAACGGGTTCTCTTTCGAGCCGTCGGCCTTGTCGTTGCCTTGCGGCGAGAGGTAGATTGTGCCGGCTGTCAGCACCATGGGTGTCAGCAGCGCAAAAAGGAGTGTATAAAGTCGTTTCATAGGCGTAGTTTTGGATATAATCAAACAAAAATAGCTGTTTTTTGTCGAACCGCCAAGCTCGCGCGAGTAATTTTTAGTATATCTACTCTTTCTTGTTTAAAATTTGATTTTGTGCCTTTTTATACCTATCTTCGCATGTTAGAATGTACAATAACCAAAAAAATAGAAAACAATGAACGAAACTTTGCAAAAACTCTTCACCTGTATCGAGTTCGGTAAGATCAACACCGCTTCGCCCTATCCGCCTCAGATGCGCGGTCAGGAGGGTGCTATGGAGCTCACGAAGGCTGCTCTGGATGCCGGTATCGCCCCCTCGGAGATTATGGATGAGGCGCTGATTCCCGCCATGACCCTTGTAGGTCAGAAGTTTACCGAGGGTAAGGTCTTTGTGCCCCAGATGCTGCTGTCGGCCAAGGCGATGAATGCAGCCCTGACCCATATCAAGCCCTTCTTTACGTCGGGTGAGGTGAAGCGCAAGGGTACCTTTATCATTGGTACGGTCTTCGGTGACCTGCACGACATCGGCAAGAACCTCGTGTGCATGATGGTCGAGGGTGCCGGTTGGGAGGTTATCGACCTGGGTGTCGATGTCTCGGCCGAGAAGTTTGTGGCTGCTCTGGATGAGCATCCGGGTGCTTATGTAGGTCTGTCGGCCCTTCTGACGACGACGATGACCAACATGAAGACGATCATCGACAAAGTGCACGAGACCCATCCCGATGTAAAGTTCATCGTTGGCGGTGCTCCCGTGTCGGCTGAGTTTGCTCAGGAGATTGGTGCTGATGGCTATGCTGCCGATCCGCAGGATGATATCAAGTTGCTCGACAGCTTCTTGGGTGCCTAATTCAAACGAAAGCCAAATAGCATGAAAAAATGGATGGAGGGGGTGATGGCCTCCGATAAGCGTGTGGCCTTGCCCATTATGACCCACCCGGGTATCGAGATGATCGGTAAGACGGTGCGCGAAGCCGTAACTGATGGTCAGGTGCATTTCGAGGCCATCAAGGCACTCGCCGAGCGTTTTCCGTCGGCTGCATCGACGGTGATTATGGATCTTACGGTCGAGGCCGAGGCTTTTGGTGCTCCGGTGCTGATTCCCGAGAACGAGATTCCGACCGTCACGGCACGTCTGGTGTCGGATGCCGCTTCTGTCGAGGCACTGCAGGTTCCCTCGCTTGAGGCGGGTCGTGTCCCCGAGTTCTTGAAGGCCAACCGTTTGGCCGTTGAGTCGATCACCGATCGCCCTGTGTTGGCGGGTTGCATTGGTCCTTTCTCGCTGGCCGGCCGCTTGTACGATATGAGCGAGATTATGGTGGCCATCTATATCGAGCCCGATGTGATTATGGCCCTCTTGGATAAGTGTACCGCCTTCCTGATCGACTATTGCAAGGCGCTGAAGGCTACGGGTGTAGCCGGCGTTGTGATGGCCGAGCCGGCTGCCGGTCTGCTCTCGGACGAGGACCACATGGTCTATGCCACGCCCTACATTCAGCAGATTGTCGAGGCGGTGCAGGATGACGACTTTACGATCGTGCTCCACAACTGCGGCAATATGGGTCAATGCACCCACGCCATGGTTGAGTGCGGTGCTGCTGCGCTTCACTTCGGCAACTTGGTCGATATGGCCCAGGTGGTTGAGGAGGTTCCTGCCGAGATGATGGTGATGGGTAACCTCGACCCCGTGGGTGTCTTGCAGCAGGCAACTCCCGAGGCTGTTTATGCCGCTACGACCGAACTTTTGGAGAAGACGGCCACGGCCAAGAACTTTGTGATCTCGACGGGTTGTGACCTGCCACCCGAGGTTTCGGAGGCTAACATCAAGGCCTTCTTCGATGCTGTTGAGGCCTATAATGCACGATAGGGTGGCACGCACGTTTCATACCTATCGTTTCCCCTTGTGCGAGGTGTTGCCCTCGCTCGATGAGCTTGCTCGGTATCTCCATATGGATGATACCGAGCATCCTGCTTATTGCTATATGTGTGAGCGACTTTCGGAGCTTACTTCAAGTGAATTGGAGGCTGTCGGAGGCTACTCGATTGGGCATATTGATCGGCTCGATATCGAGCGCGGTGAGGTTGTTGTTGAAGGGGTTACTTTCGAGGTTGGCGCGCAGGTTTGCGGCTACCTGAAGGGCTCTGATGAAGCTGCGCTGTTCCTCTGTACGGCGGGTGCTTTGTTCTCGGACGAGGCCCATGTATTGAATGCCCAAGGTGACTTTTTGGAGGCCTACATCATCGATGCAATCGGCTCTCTGTCGGTCGAGCGTGCGATGGATAAAATCCATGCAGCCCTGGCTGATGAGCAGACCGAACGCGGACTGAAAATCACGAATCGCTATAGCCCCGGTTATTGCAATTGGCCGCTCAAAGATCAAAAGCCCCTTTTTGCCTTCGTAGGCGAGAATCCGACCGGTATTGTCTTGAGCGAGAGTTGTCTGATGCATCCGATCAAATCGGTCAGCGGTATGATCGGCATCGGCGAAAAGGCTCGCCGCCGCGCCTACGGGTG
>JAUMXM010000014.1:31718-42346 GCA_030529085.1 Rikenellaceae bacterium
GCCCCCGCGGGAGCGCAGAGAAAGGCGTCACGGAGCAGGCATTTCCTGCGAAGTAGCCAATTTCGTCCTTGTTGCGATCGGGCCGCTTCAACAAAACCGTTGGCGGAGAAGACATAGACAATCCCTCCAAACCTCCCTTTGAAAAGGGAGGCTTCAAGATGCAAGGAGCCCCGCGGGAGCGCAGAGAAAGGCGTTACGAAGCAGGCTTTGCCTGCGAAGTGGCCAATCTCGTCCTTGCTGCGTTCGGGCCGTTTCAACAAAACCGTTGGCGGAAGAGGTACTAATGGTTGTTAAGGGTTGTTAAGGGATTCCCTATAAGTTGCTATTCGATTCCTTTAATCTCCCTTTAATCCTCTTTAGTCTCAATTTCGAATTCTCATTCTCCTGCTTCTCTCGCGCTCGCGCGCGTTTTTATCGCGTAAGCGCTTGTATTATACAGAGATTTTTGTATCTTTGCTTGGAATAACCTAAACCTCTCCTAAAACGATGAAAAAAATGCGTCTTATGCTCCTCGCCCTTTTTGGCGTGGTAGCCTCATTTAGTGTGGCAACGGCACAGAGTGTTGCCGATCGTTTGGCCGCGTCGCAGACCCCCTATACACGTCCGCTGACGGCTATCCTGGCCGACCTCGAAACCCAATTTTCCGTGCGCTTCGATTGTCGCAACTTCGATCCGGCGACCCGTACGCTCGACTTTGCCGATTCGCGCATCCGTCCCTATTCGCTCGAAGAGACGCTTGATAATATCCTCAAACCCCTCGACCTGAAGTGGGAGCAGGGTGGTAAGACCATCCGTGTGCAGCCCTACGAGTACCACCGTCGCGTGCCGGCCGATGGCGAGAAGCTCCTCGCGTGGCTCTCGGCTAAGTACGACGATAAGACGAGCTGGGAGAAGCGCGCGGCTGAGGTGAAGTCCGATGCGCTGAAGATCCTCAACCTCGATCCCTTTGTGCGCGGTTTGGTGGCCGATCCCGATATTCGCATCGGTGCTATCGAGAAGTTCGACGGCTACACGGCGCAGAATTTTGCCATGGAGACCCTCCCCGGACTCTATGTCTGCGGTACGATCTACGCGCCCCTCAAGGCGAAGGGTAAGCGCCCCTTGATCATCTCGCCTGCCGGTCACTGGCCCGAGGCGCGCTACCGTGCCGACCAGCAGTATCGCATGGCCACCTTTGCCCGTATGGGTGCTGTGGCGGTCGATATGGATATCGTGGCATGGGGTGAGTCGGAGCATCAGCTCGGCATTGATGCGCACCAGGCCTCCTATGCCATGCAGGTTCAGGTTCTCTGGTCGAAGGTAGTGACCGATTGGATCCTCGCCACGCGTAAGGATGTCGATGTGGAGCGCATGGCCGCAACCGGAGGCTCGGGCGGTGGTACCCACACGCTGATGATCGCTCTGGTCGATGGTCGCTTCTCGGTATTGGCGCCCGTTGTGCATCTTGTCTCGCACTTCGACGGTGGCTGTCCCTGCGAGAGTGGTCGCCCCGTAGCCCTGTCGGCAGGTGGCTCGGCGATGCCCGAGTTGCTGGCCGCCGTGATGGCTCCGAAGCCCGTCATCACTGTATCTGATGGTGGCGACTGGACCCATACCTATCCCACGCTTGAACAGCCCTACTTGCACCGCATTTGGGGCTTCTACAATGCCCAGCACAACCTGCGCAATGCCCACTTTGCCGATGAGAAGCATGATTACGGCCCCAACAAGCGTATGGCCGTCTATCGTTTCTTTGCCGACCACTTGGGGCTTGATATGAACCAGGTCGATGAGCAGAAGGTGGTAATCCGTCCCAACGAGGCGTTGCAGACCTTCCGCGGCGAGCTGCCCGAGGGGGCTATTCGCTCGGCGGCAGAACTCGAACAATTAATCAAAACCCTACAATAAAAGATGAAACGAATCCTGATTTTTGCGGCTGCGTGTGCGCTGGTGAGCTGCGCGCAGACCGAGACGGCCACCTACCGCGTGACGGTCGAGGGCCAGAAGGCGGATTGTCCCGTAGCAATCGAGGCTCCTGCGTGGGCCGAGAGCGTGGTGGTCAAGGTCGATGGCGAGGAGATTCCTTCGCAGCTCGACAAGTGCCTCGGTGAGGCTGCCTTTGTGGCTGACATCACCGATCAGCGTGATTTTGTGGTGACCTTCTCGGAGAAACCTTCGGAGGTGAGCTATCCCTCGCGCGTAAATGCCCAGATGTGGTGGAAGACGGGCGATAAGGAAAATCCCTACGAGGAGCGTGATACGCTCTTCTCGTTCAAGGACGATATGTATCGTAAGCTGCACCACCATGGCCCCGCCATCGAGTCGGAGATGGGCGCCTACCGCGTCTATTTCGACAAGAAGCAGTCGATCGATACCTACGGCAAGAAGAACAAGCAGCTCGAGCTGCGTCGCTCGATGTGGTATTCGACCCCCGAGCAGATCGAGAATGAGGGCTTCGGCCACGACAACCTGCGTGTCTTCGGTTCGATCGGCGTCGGTGTTTTGAAGGGTTGGGATCCCGAGAAGGGTATGATCCACATCACTGACTTCAAGCGTCGTGAGGCGCGCGTTTTGGCCAAGGGTCCCGTGCGTGCCATCATGGAGATGGAGGTCGAGGGTTGGAACTACTCGGGCCGTGAGCTCAACATGACCTCGCGCTACACGATCTATGCCGGCCATTCGGATGTTGTTGTCGAGAACTTCATCGAGGGCGACTATGAGGGGCTGACCTTTGTGACGGGTGTGATGAAGATGCTCGACACGAAGTCGATCAAGGAGGAGCGTGCCGTGGCCCAGATTGGTGCCGACCACCCCGAGAACGACTACGATCGTTGGCCCAAGGAGACCGTAGCACTGGCTGTGGCGCTGCCCGAGGGCGTCGAGATTCTTTCGGCCGAGGATGATAAGTTGAGCTACCTCTACCAGCTCACGCCCAATGCAGAAGGCGAGATCAGCTACGTCTTCGATATGTTCTGGCGCAAGAGTACGTGGTTGGCCGACCTTTCGGACGACGAACTGCTGACGGGTGTGCTGGCGGCTGCCAAGGAGGCTGCCAAGCCGATCGTTGTGGAGCGTATCCAGTAAGCAATCAATTTTATATCAAACAAATAAACACTTTATCCAATGAAATTCAAACACACTTTGATGATTCTGGCAGCTGCCGCGATGACGGCTTGCTGCGCTGACAAGGCTTGTGAGCAGGCCGATGTCTATGCCAACCTTCCGTTCGAGATGCCGAAGGTAGAGCTTCCCGCAATTCCCGACCGCGAGGTTTCGATTGTCGACTTCGGTGCTGTGGGCGATGGTATCACCCTCAACACGGAGGCCTTTGCAGCCGCTATCGACAATGTAGCCGAGCAGGGTGGTGGTACGGTGAACGTACCCGACGGTATCTGGTTCACGGGCCCGATTGTTCTGAAGGATAACATCGAGCTCCACCTCTCGAACCATGCGATGATTCTCTTCAGCCCCGATCAGTCGCTCTATCCGCTGACGGAGATCATCTTCGAGGGTCTGAACACGTGGCGTATGCAGTCGCCTATCTCGGCTCGTGGCGTGAAGAACGTAGCCATCACGGGTGGCGGTGTGATCGACGGTAGCGGCGATGCTTGGCGTATGGTGAAGCAGAGCAAGGTAACCGAGAGCGCTTGGAAGAAGCTCGTAGCCAGCGGCGGTATTGTCGATGGTACGAACTGGTTCCCCACCGAGAGCTACTATCGTGGCCAGAAGGGTGCTACGGATCAGAACGTGAACGAGAACATGAAGACCAAGGAGGACTTTGAGCCGATTCGCGACTTCCTGCGTCCCGTAATGGTGGCTATCCACAACTGCGACAACGTGCTGCTGCAGGGCGTGACGTCCCAGAACTCGCCTTGCTGGACGGTTCACCCGGCAATCTGCACCAACCTGACGATCGACGGCGTAACGGTACGTTGCCCCGCCTATGCTCAGAACGGTGACGGTCTGGATATCGAGTCGTGCAAGAATGTGCTGGTGATCAACTCGTCGATCGACGCCGGTGACGATGCTATCTGCATCAAGAGCGGCAAGAACGAGGATGGTCGCAAGCGCGGTATCCCCTGCGAGAATGTAGTCGTTGACAACTGCATCGTATTCCATGGCCACGGTGGTTTCGTGGTTGGTAGCGAGATGTCGGGCGGCGTGAAGAACGTAAGCGTTCGTAACTGCACCTTCTCGGGTACCGATGTAGGTCTGCGCTTCAAGTCGACGCGTGGTCGCGGTGGTGTTGTCGAGAACATCTTCATTGAGAATATTACGATGAACAACATCGTGACCGATGGTCTTTTGTTCGACCTCTTCTACGGTGGTAAGTCGGCTTCGGAGGCTTTGGCCGATGGCGACGAGGGCGAGGCTTCGGATATGCCCTTCAAGCCCGTTGATGAGACGACCCCCGCATTCCGCAACATCAGCATCAAGGATGTTCGTTGCAACGGTGCTCGTCGTGCTATGTTGTTCAACGGTCTGCCCGAGATGAATGTGGAGAACGTAAGCGTTGAGAATGCTTGGTTCTACACCTCGACGGGTGCTCAGATCAACGAGTCGACCAATGTCGAGCTCAAGAACGTGACGATTGTTCCCACCGTGGGTCCTGCGCTGGCTATCAACAACGCCAAGAATGTGACCACCGAGCAGTTGATCTGCCCCGAGGGTAAGGCTAATTCGCTTGTTGTTACGGGTAGCCGTAACCAGAATATTGTGATTGGTTCGGAGCAGATTAAGGCCGAGCAGGCTTCGATCAGCCCCAAGTCGGAGGGCAAGGTCGAGTTCAAGTAATCTTGCTCCTTAACCTAAAACAGAACCATGAAAACTTTCTATAAATTACTCGTTTCGATGCTTCTCGCCGTGGGCCTTATGGCCTGCGGCGGAGGCTCGGATGAGTTGGAACCTACTTTCGAGCAGCTCTCGACACCCGTTCCGGCAGTCTCGATCGAGGGTGCTAAGGCGGTGGTTTCGTGGCCTGTGGTGTCGAATGCCGATGCGTATAAAATCGAGATCAAGGCGAGCGACAATAGTCTGCAGGTGATTAAGAATGTCACCCAGCCCACCTACGAACAGACGATGAAGGAGGGGGTAACCTACGCCTTCCGTGTGATGGCTACCTCGAGTAATAAGGCCTATACCGATTCGGCTTGGTCGAATACGATTTCGGCCAAGTGCAACCAACTTTCGACCCCTGTCGTGACGGTCGATGCTGCTTCGGTGACCAATACGGCTGCGAAGGTGAGTTGGACATCGGTGAATAATGCCGACGGCTACCACTATCAGCTCTTCGAGGGCACGACCAAAATCAAGGATGTGGATATTGCTGCCACGTCGTTGGAGTTGACCTCGCTTCAGGAGAATACGACCTATAGCTTCAAAGTGAAGGCTATCGCTGCATCGGGTTATCTCGACTCGGAGTATTCGGCCGAGGCGAAGTTTACCACGCTGCAGATTGTGAAGCTTTCGGCTCCGGCCAACATCCGTGTTACGGCATCGGGTGTGACGGCTTTGGTACAGTGGGATGCTGTCGAGAAGGCTGTAAGTTATACCTATGAGCTCTACGCCGGAAGTGCAACAACGGCTCTGAAGAGTGGCTCGGTGAATGATACGAAGATCAGCTTCACGGAGCTTGAGTTGGGTAGCTATCGTTTCCGCGTGCAGGCGCACGGCAAGGAGGGGGATAGCTATGTGACTTCGTCTGATTACTCCTCCGATGTTGCCTTTACGCTCGATGGCCAGACCTCGGATCTCGGCCTCCCGATTCAAGAACAGGATGGCGTGATTCGTGCCTTCCCTGGTGCCGAGGGTGGTGGTATGTACACCACGGGCGGTCGCGGCGGTCAGGTGATCCATGTTACGAACCTCAACGACTCGGGCACCGGCTCGCTGCGTTGGGCTTTGGAGCAGTCGGGTCCCCGCACGATTGTCTTCGACGTCTGCGGTACGATTCAGCTCAAGTCGACCCTCGGTATCTCGAAAGGTGATGTCACCATCGCCGGCCAAACGGCTCCGGGTGAGGGTATCACCTTGCGCGACTATGCGGTGCAGATCAAATCCTCGAATATCATCATTCGCTACCTGCGTTTCCGTATGGGCGATGAGGCAAATCAGGAGAACGATGCCATCTGGGGTCGCTACTACGAGAATATCATCATCGACCACTGCTCGATGTCGTGGTGTACCGATGAGTGCGGCTCGTTCTATGCCAACAAGAACTTTACGTTGCAGTGGTGTCTGTTGGGTGAGTCGCTCAATAACTCGGTGCATGGCAAGGGCTCGCACGGCTATGGCGGTATCTGGGGCGGTAAGAATGCCTCGTTCCACCACAACCTGCTGGCCAGCCACAAGAGCCGTAATCCCCGTTTCTGCCATCCGCAGGTCTATGGTAACTACCTTTCGACCCACCGTGGCAATGTCGACTACCGCAACAATGTGGTCTACAACTGGGGTGATAACTCGTCGTATGGTGGCGAGAGTGCCCAGATCAATATGGTGAACAACTACTACAAGCCGGGTCCCGCCTCGAAGGATCACAAATACTTCCTGGCTGCCGATGCTTACTACGAGAAGGATGGCAAGGTGTGGTCGGAAGCCTATCCGCAGCTTTATGTGTCGGGTAACGTCCATACGAAGTACAGCGATATCTCGACCGATAATAAGGCCGGTATCAATTTCACCGATGGCAACAGTTACACCTATTATCAGCAGTTTATGTCGGTGCCCTTCTCGATCAAGAAGGACGATGCTACGCTCTGCTACACTTCGACCCACAGTGCCGAGGAGGCCTATGGTGCCGTGCTCGACTATGCCGGTGCTTCGCTCAAGCGCGATGCCGTCGATGTGCGTCTGGTGGATGATGCCCGCAACGGCAAGGCTACCTGTACGAACGGTGGCAACGGCTCGACAAACGGCATTATCGATACGCAGGCGGCCGTAGGTGGTTGGCCTACGCTCTCGGCGACCGAGGAGGAGATAGCGCGAGCCAAGACCGACTCGGACGGTGACCATATCCCTGACTATTATGAGGTACTGATGGGCTTGGATCCCAACAAGGCCGATGCGACTACCAAGACGCTCGATCCCCAGGGCCTCTATACGAATTTCGAAATCTACCTGCACTTCTTGGTGAAGGATATTACTGCCAACCAGGTGAAGGCAGGTGCTTACACAGCATTGCAATAAGTAGCGTATGAAGAAACTGATTTTATTGGTGGCGCTTTTCTGCTTCTCGGTCGCATGGGCCGAGGAGCAGCGCCCGACACATGTCTATCTGATTGGAGATTCGACTTGTGCCAATAAAAACCTCGAAAAAGAGAATCCCGAGCGCGGCTGGGGTCAGTTGTTCCGTTCGTTTTTCAAGGAGGAGGTTTTTGTCGAGAACCATGCGATGAATGGTCGCTCGACCAAGTCGTTCCGCGCAGAGGGTCGCTGGGAGCCGATCTATAGCCAGATGCAGCCCGGTGACTATGTCTTTATCCAGTTCGGACACAACGACGAGAAGGTCGATCGTCCGAAGGTGGGCTCCGTGCCCGAGGTCTTTGCCGAGAACCTGCGTCGCTATGTGCGTGAAACGCGCGAGAAGGGTGGTATTCCGGTGCTTTTGACTCCCATTGCCCGCCGCCACTTTACGGCCAAGGGCGAGCTGATCAAGACTCATGGCGAGTATCCCGACCGCGTGCGTCAGGTGGCCGAGGAGGAGGATGTTGTGTTGCTCGATATGGAGCCGCTTACCGAGGCTTGGCTCAAGGAGTTGGGCGACGAGCCTTCGCGTGACTACTTTATGTGGGTCAAGGCCGGCACTTCGCCCCTCTATCCCGATGGTCGTGAGGATAACACCCACCTCAATGTGCAGGGTGCCCATGTGCTTTCGCGCATGGTGGCTGCACAGGTCGAAGAGAAGATTCCCGAGCTGGCCAAGCACTTCGCCATTGCCGATTTGGTGGTGGCAAAGGATGGCACGGGCGATTTCTTTACCCTCAAGGAGGCGATCGACGCCGTTCCTGACTATTGTGGCGGAATGGTGAAGATTCGTCTTTCGGAGGGGCTCTATCGCGAGAAGATTTCGATCCCCTGGACCAAGCGCAATGTCCATCTCTATGGTGTGGGCAAGGCCGTTGTTTCGTGGGACGATTTTGCGACGCGAAAGAATATGAAGGGGCTCAATATCGGTACTTCGGGCTCCTCGACGATCTTCTTCGGTGCCGATAATTGGCTCATCGAGAACATTACGTTCGAGAATACGGCCGGTCGTGTTGGTCAGGCTGTTGCGGTTCAAACCCTTGGTACGAACATCCGTTTCAAGGGGTGTCGTTTCTTGGGCGATCAGGATACGCTCTACCTGCATGGTGAAGGCAACAAGGAGACTCCGCAGCCCTCTACGCAGTGGAACTATTTCGAGGATTGCTACATCGAAGGTACGGTCGACTTCATCTTCGGCTCGGCCGCAGGTGTTTTCAAGAATTGCACGATTCACTCCAAGAGCAACTCCTATGTGACGGCCGCTTCGACGATCGTCGACCAGGAGGTGGGCTTCGTCTTTGTGGATTGCCGCCTGACGGCTGCCGAGGGTATCACGCGCTGCTACCTGGGTCGTCCCTGGCGACTCTATGCCCGTACGGTCTTTATCAACTGCGAGCTGGGTGACCACATCCTGCCCGCGGGGTGGCACGATTGGGGAAAGCCGGAGGCTCATACGACCGCCTATTACGGCGAGTATGGCTCGAAGGGTCCCGGTGCCGATCCGCAAAATCGCATTGGCTGGTCGAAGCAGCTCACTCGTGACGAGGCCGAGGCATTGGCTGCCAAGTGCGGAATTGAACTTGAATAGTTGGTGATTATGAAACGAATTTTAATGCTTTTGGCAGGGTGCATCCTCATCGCATCCTGCACATCGCAGCCGAAGCATCCGATTTTGGATAGCGAGAAGCCGCTGGCCGTATGGATGGCCGAGAGCGAGATGACACGCATGCCCTCGCCTGCACAGATCGACTTTATCCCCGTGGGTAAGATCAAGTGGAACTACACCTCGGGTCTCGAGCTGCTGGCGATGATGGAGGCGGCCAAGGAGTACGACCGTCCCGATTTCGATGTCTATGCGCTGCGTTACTACGACTCGATTGTGCAGCCCGACGGCTCGGTGATCAGCTACACGAAGGAGCGTTATAACATCGACCACATCTGCCCGGGTCGCCCTCTGTTCGAGATTTACGAGAAGACGGGCGAGGAGCGTTACCTGAAGGTGATGCAGACCCTCTGGGAGCAGCTCCACGAGCATCCGCGCAACCCCGATGGTGGTTTCTGGCACAAGCAGGTCTATACGCGTCAGATGTGGCTCGACGGCATCTATATGGGGCAGCCCTACTATGCCGAGTATGTGATGCGCAACGTGATGCCCAACGACGAGGAGAAGGGTAAGGCCTATGTGACCGACATCGTAAACCAATTTACGACCATCGCCCGCCACACCTACGACCCCGCTACGGGTCTCTTCCGCCACGCCTACGACGATGCGCGCGAGCAGTTTTGGTGCGATAAGGAGACGGGTCAGTCGGCCCACGCCTGGGGTCGCGCTATGGGTTGGTACACGATGGCTATCGTCGAGACCCTGCAGTACCTCGGTGTCACGGAGCAGACGCAGCCGATGATCACGATCTTGGAGCACATCTTCAACACGCTGCCCAAGTATGCCAATCCCGAGAGCGGTATGTGGTATCAGGTGTGCGATTCGCCCACGCGCGAGGGTAACTACGAGGAGTCGACCGGCTCGATTATGTTCATCTACACGATGATGAAGTCAGCACGCCTGGGCTACCTCCCTGCTGAGTATCAGGCCAAGGGTGCGAAGCTCTTCGAGCAGTTTGTCGACCGCTTCGTGAAGCTCGAGGAGGATGGTACGATTTCGATTACCGACTGCTGTGCTGTTGCGGGTCTTGGTGGCTCGGGTATGCGTAGCGGTACGTACGATTACTACCTCTCGGAGCCGATTCGCGACAACGATCCCAAGGCTACGGGTCCCTTTATTTGGGCTGCCATGGAGTACGATCGCGCTCAGCAGAAGTAGGCGAGAGAGCTTCGAAAAAAGGGTCGCAACCTCGGTTGCGGCCTTTTTTTCTGTTTGGAAAGGTGTTGTTTTTGAAGTTTCGGAGGGTGGAAGGCATGGTAAGATTGTGAGCTTAACGCAAAACCGCTTGCCTTGGTGCTCGTATGCAGAATTCGACTGCAAAATCGATACCGGAGCCTCGGACGAGAAAAATGGCATGTATAACCAACGAAAGATTCAGCAGATAAGCGGTTGGCGCGAAAAATATCCGGCCTTTGCGTGGTGTGCCGCTCAAGGCGAGGGGTGGTATCTGCCGGCGATCAAAGAGTCGGAGTAATTTACGTTAGATGATGCAGTGCGTGATGCCGTAAATCGGACTTTGCTGGCAAAGGTACAAAGCTTTTTGATAGAGGCGAGTGGGAATACTATTGGTTCTCGTCTGAGAGCGGCCATAAGGGCGATAAGGGTTGGAATTTTTGTGCGTGGTATGTCCTTATGGACAATGGCGACACCCTCAACGGCAGTAAGTACGGCGACACGTATGTGCGTGCCGTGTCCGCTTTTTAATTTTTAGGCTTCGAACTTTCGGGCTTTTCGGCTCTGCTTT
>JAUMXM010000002.1 GCA_030529085.1 Rikenellaceae bacterium
ACAAGGACCAAAACAAGGATCAGCAGCAAGACCAGAACAAGGATCAGCAGAATCAGCAGCCTCAACAGCCGCAGGGTGAACAGCCCCAACAGCAGCAGCCCCAACAGCCTACGGAGCCTCGCATCTCCGAGCAGGAGCAGCAGCAGATTCTCGATGCCATCCAGGCCCAGGAGGACCGCACCCAGGAGAAGCTCAAAGAGAAGCAGGGCGTCATTGTCCGCGGCACGAAGAATTGGTAATTCCGAATTTCGAGTCACCCCTTTCTGTCCTCGATTTTTAATTTTTAATCTATAATTTTTAATTGCGAAGCTAAATGCATTTCCATTCCCCATACTACCTCTGGTTGCTCCTCGTGTTGGTGCCCATCATCGGGTACTATGTATGGCGCACGCTGCAGGGGAGTGCGGCCATTCAGTTCTCCTTCGTGGCGGGCGTCAGAAAGGCCCCCAAGACGTGGCGCTACTACCTGCGTCACCTCCCCTTTGTGCTGCGCACGACAGCCCTGGCGTTGCTGATTATCGCCCTGGCACGTCCGCAGGATGTCGAGCGCCTCTCGCACTCCAACACCGAGGGTATCGACATCATGCTCTCGATCGACGTCAGCGGCTCGATGCTGGCGCGCGACTTCAAACCCGACCGCATCACCGCCGCCAAAGAGGTGGCAGGCGCCTTCATTGCCGACCGCTATGGCGACCGCCTGGGCTTGGTAGCCTTCGCCGGCGAGGCCTTCACGCAGTCGCCCCTGACCACCGACCAGGGTACGTTGCAGACCCTCTTGAGCCGCATCCGCAGTGGCCTGATCGAGGATGGTACGGCCATCGGCAACGGCCTTGCAACGGCCATCAACCGCCTGCGCGAGAGCGAGGCGAAGTCGAAGGTGATCATCCTGTTGACCGACGGTGTGAACAACCGCGGTGAGATCGCCCCGATGACGGCTGCCGAGATTGCCAAGGCACAAAACATCCGCGTCTACACGATCGGTGTCGGCACGGAGGGCATGGCCCCCTACCCCGCCATCGATATGTTTGGCGAGATGACCTTCGTGCAGCAGAAGGTCGAGATCGACGAGAAGACCCTCACATCGATTGCCGAGCTGACCGGTGGCCGCTACTTCCGCGCCACGGATAAGGAGAAGCTGAAAGCGATCTACGACGAGATCAACCGCATGGAGCGCTCGAAGGTCGAGGTCCAGGAGCATGTCATCTACCACGAACTCTTCCTGGCGTGGCTGCTGGCCGCTTTGGCACTTTTAGCGGCCGAATTCCTCCTTTCGACCCTCATCCTCAAACGAATACCGTAAGCTATGTTTCGATTTGCCAATCCGCAATATTTGTGGCTGCTCGCAGCCATTCCGCTCCTGTTCCTGCTATTTTTCTGGGCGGGGCGCATGCGCCGTCGTCGCCTGGAACGCTTCGGCTCGCTCACAACCCTCGCGGAGTTGATGCCTGAGGTTTCGCAAGGACGCGTGGTGCTGAAATTCCTCCTCTTCGAGCTCGCCCTCTTCTTCCTGATTTTGGCCGCGGCGCGTCCACAGTTCGGATCGAAGCTGCGCGAGGAGAAGTCGGAGGGCATCGAGATGATGCTCGTGGTCGATATTTCGAATTCGATGCTGGCCGAGGACTTCGCCCCCAACCGCCTCGAGCGCACCAAGTACGCTATCAATAAGCTCTTCGACGGGCTGAAGCAGGATCGTGTCGGCCTTGTTGTCTTTGCCGGCGAACCCAAGGTGCAGCTCCCGATCACCTCCGACTACCGCATGGCCAAGGCCTTTGCCAACCGCATCGACCCCTCGCTGGTCGCGGTGCAGGGTACAGCTGTCGGGAAGGCCCTCGAGCAGGCGCTGCTCTCCTTCTCGGGCGAGACGGCCACCGACGAAGAGGCCCATAGCCGCGTGATGGTCCTCATCACCGACGGTGAGAATCACGAGGATGATGCCCTGGCTGTTGCCGCGCGCGCTGCCGAGATGGGCATCCGCATCTATACGATCGGTATCGGTACCCCCGAGGGTGCTCCGATCCGCATCGGGGGCGACTTTATCCGCGACGAGCAGGGCGAGATGGTCGTCTCGAAACTCAACGAGGAGATGTTGCAGCAGATTGCCGAGCAGACGGGCGGTCTTTATGTGCGCTCGACGCTTCAATCCATTGGTCTTGAGGAGATTGTCAAGAGCATCGAGGCGATGGAGAAGACCGAACTTTCGGTCGTCCGCTTCGAGGAGTTCGACGAGCAGTACCCCCTCCCCTTGGCCATCGGCCTTTTCTTGCTGATCATCGAGCTGCTTCTGCTCGACCGCCGCAACCCCCTGTTGGCGCATCTGAATATCTTCCGCGAGTAGGGGTTTGGATAAGGGTTGCTAAAGGTTATTAAAGGTGATTAAGAGTGCTCTTTATCTGTCTTTAATCACCTTTAGTCGTTTTAAGTCTCCCTTTTCAAAGGGGGATTTAGGAGGATTGTCTATATTTCGACAAGGCGGAAAGCGGCATTTTACTTTAACTTCGCTATGCGGAGTCTTCCGACCCGCACCGCTCGTTTTAGTCAGGCTGCACCTCGGCAATGCCCAAAACTTCGTTTCGGAAAAAGCTATTGGAGCAGATTCGGAAATAAATTTCCAATCCGCTCCAATACCGTTTTTTTCAAATAAATTTGGCATTGCTCTCGGTTTGCACTAACTTTGCCACCGCAAGTCCGCCTTGTCGCTGCCGACTTCGGTCGGGGGAGGAAAGTCCGGGCAACATAGAGCACCACGCAGGTTAACGGCCTGATAGGCGTGAGTTTATGGCAAGCGTAACAGAAAATAACCGCCGTGTTGGGAGACTCCTCTGTGGGTCATCTGCGATGCGGTAAGGGTGAAAAGGCGGGGTAAGAGCCCACCGCGGAGGCAGCAATGTCATCCGGTCAGTACGTCCCGTGGGTTGCAAGACCGTGTATACCGACATTTAAGGGTTGCTCGCCCGTTGTCGGGGGGTAGGTTGCTAGAGGCGAGGTGAGAGCCTCGTCGTAGATAAATGACAAGGGGTCGAAGGTGCGTGGTTGATCCGTTTTTTTCAGGTTGGACAGCGCCACACACTCGATTCGATGACAGAACCCGGCTTATAGGATTTGCCAATGAAAAGGTGGAGTACCGCAAGGACTCCACCTTATTTGTTGCACACAAAACGCCTAAAAACAAAAAAAACGACTGACAGAAGTCAGTCGTTGTCGAATCTCGGTGAAGTCTGAAGCGGATTCGAAGCGAGGGGGCACCCCGAGCTCGCGGGGATACCTTATAAGCGGAGCGCATCAGCGCGAGCAATCAACACAACTATCCCCGCAACCGCCTTTTAAGGTGAGCAAGGCGCGAAAAAAGAGATTCGACAATGAGCCTTGGCTTTTTTTGTTTGCGGGCGTTGGGGGCTTGCACACAAATCGCCTAAAAACAAAAAAAACGACTGACAGAAGTCAGTCGTTGTCGAATCTCTATGAGGTCTGAAGCGGATTCGAACCGCTGTAGCAGCTTTTGCAGAGCTGTGCCTAGCCACTCGGCCATCAGACCCTAAATTTCCCCTTTCGAGAGTGCAAATATACAAACTTTTTGAGAATCCGCAAAATTTCTGCCTTTTTTATCCCTTTTTCTTGCAAAAAGGGGCCGAATGGGGTAAAAAAATACCCGCAATCCTATCGGTGCGGGTATTTTAAGGGAAGAGGGCGATGCCTAACGAATCGCGGGGGTACAGTTCTCGAAACGCTGGTAGCGCGTCATGTCGCCCGAGATCTCGACCTCGGGTTTCTCGCCACACAAATCAAGCGAGATATTCTCCCACAGCAGGTTGCGCACATCGACGATGCGAATATCATTCTTGGAGCTGATAACCTTGAAGTTACGCATCGTAACACCATCCACATCGACCAGGTCGAAGAGGTAGGGGTTGGGCTTCGGTTTGTAGGCACCGTAGGCCGATTTCGACTCGTCGCGGCGCGTGTCGGCCGTCACATTTTCGATCAGGATATGCTGTGCCGGCATCTCGGGAATACCCTGCACATAGACCAACATGCGGCAACCCTCCACCTCGACATCGCGGATCGTCACGTTGCGGAAGGCGGGGGTGAGGTGGTTGATCGGGGGTGCAGGCAGGCGCGATGCGAGGCCACCCACGAAGTTCGAGGTGCCGAGCATCTCCCAGGCCATCGCCTCGGCCTCGGTCTTGAGGCGAATGCGCTCGAAGTAGAGGTTCTCACCGCCACCACCGCGCGGACGGCGTGTCTTGAGGCGGATACCTACGCGCGTGCCCTCGCAGACACAATCATAGGCGTAGAGGTTGCGGCACCAGCCACCCGTCTCGGAGCCGACCGTCAGGCCACCCATGCCGCGCAGAGCAAGGCAGCGACGCACCACGACATTCTCCGAGGCGCGGTTCACGCGATAGCCGAACTCGTTGCGGCCACCCTTCACGGCGATATTATCGTCGCCGCAGTCGGTCGTGACATACTCCACGAGCACATAGCGGCAGCAGGTGATATCGACACCATCGCCACAAGGCTGACCGTAGGAGGAGATCTTAATGCCGCGAATAATCACATTTTCGCAATAGACGGGAGCTACGTTCCAGAAGGCGGTCTGCTCGAACGAAACACCCTCGAGGTAGACATTCGTGCAGTTGATCGGGCCGAAGAAGGTCGGGAGCTGAATCATGCGCCCCTTTTGACCATCGAAGATGCGCTCCTCGACGGGGGTGTCGGGGTCGATCTCGCCGTCGTTCTGGGGGCGACCCTCGCGGATCGTACCACCCAAGGCGGGACCAATCAGGCGGCCCTTACCCGTCAGGGCGATGTTGTGCTGACCGTTGGCATAGATGCAGGCGCCGAGCGAGTAGAGCTCGACACCGGCGTTGGTCGTGAAGACCACGGGGAGGAAATCCTCAACCTCGCCGCTGAAGCGCACCGTACAACCCTCCTCGGTGTGGAGCTCGACGTTGCTCTTCAGGATGATGCGGCCCGTCGACCAATCACCCGCCGTGAGAATCACGCGGCCACCCCCCTGTTTCGAGAGGCGGTCGATGGTCTTCTGAATCTCTTTGGTCTGCATGCGACCATCGGCTGCAGGGAAGAGTTTTACCTCGCGATCGGGGAATGTAGGTTTCTGAAGCTGAGGCATATAGAATGGCGCCTCGATGGGTGCAATCTCGGCCGGCAGGCAGTCGGCACCCACCTCGTTCATCGTGGGAATCGGAGCCGTGGTTTGGGCCACAGCGACCGTCGCAAAGAGGGCGGCGGCCAGGGTCAAAAGTCGTCGCATCATGCCCCCTATTTCTCGATGATACGGATCGAAATAATCCGGTCGCCCGGGCGGATGTCGTCGATCACATCAACGCCCTCGATCACCTTACCGAAGCAGGTGTGGCGACCGTCGAGGTGCTGCGTATTTTCGCGGTTGTGGCAGATGAAGAACTGCGAGCCACCCGTATCCTTACCGGCGTGGGCCATCGAGAGGACACCGCGATCGTGGTACTGGCGCGGAGCCGAGGTCTCGCACTTGATGCGGTAGCCCGGGCCACCCGTACCGTCACCTCGCGGGCAACCGCCCTGGATCACAAAGTCGGGAATCACGCGGTGGAAGGTCAGTCCGTCGTAGAAGTTGTGGTTGGCCAGCTCGACAAAGTTCTGCACCGTGCCGGGGGTCTCGTTCACATAGAGTTCGGCCGTCATCGTACCCTTCTCGGTCTCGATCACGGCATAGGGAATTTTTTCGCTCATAGTTGTATTGTTGTTAGTTTGCTTTTCCTTCGTGTGGTAACCAAAAATAAGGCAGCAAGTCGTCACTGCGACCGCCAACAGAGCTATAGCTACAAGAAACTTTAGACGCATAGTGTTTTTTAGCTTACATTTTTAGCAAAGATACGTGCTTTTTGCCACTTAATGCAAGGGAATCCCGTTTTTTTTCATTATCTTGCCATACATTTTGGAATGCCTTATCTTAACTACTACACTATGCTACGAAAACTGTTGCTTACAGCAGCCCTTCTTTTGAGCTTCGCAACCCTTTCCGACGCGCGTCAGCGTGTCGAGGGTGGCGATCTGACCCTCTGGTACAAAGCCCCCGCCACGAATTGGAACGAGGCCCTGCCCATCGGCAACGGCCGTCTGGGTGCCATGATCTTCGGCAATGCCGACGACGAGTTGCTGCAACTCAACGAAAACACCCTCTACAGCGGTGACCCCGAGAGTCGCTGGAACGGCGTGGACATCACCGAGACCTATCCCGAGATGGTCGCCCTGCTCGAAAAGGGGAGCTATATGGAGGCCGCCGAGCTGCTCAAGCAGTGGACGGGCCGCCTGCACGAGTGCTACCAGCCGCTGGGCGACTGGCACATCCACGACTACCGCGGAGGCAAAGCTAAGGCCTATCGCCGCTACCTCGACATCGCCAACTCGATTACCACGGTGCAGTACGAGCGCGACGACTACAAGTTCCGCCGCGAGATCTTCGCTTCGCACCCCGACGGCGTGATTGTGATGCGCCTGACGACCGACTGCCCCGTAGGATGGGATATCGGCATCAGCCTCTCCTCACCCCACCCCGTCAAGGTGGGCATCGACAGCCGCAAGGGAATTCTCTCACTGAGCGGTCAGGCTCCGGGTCGTGTCGATCGCCGCAACTACTCGGATTTCGAGGCTTGGGGCCACGAGGCACGCCACCCCTACATCTTCAACGCCGACGGCTCGCGCTCGGGTAAGCCCCGCGTGCTCTACGGTGAGGATATCGACAACCGCGGCATGTTCTTCGAGGGTCGCCTCGAGGTTCGCGTCGCGAACAAGAAGGCCGTTACCGACATGGGCGACCGCCTGCGTATTCGCGGCGAGAAGGAGATTCTGCTCATCTTCTCGGCCGCCACGAGCTACAACGGCCCCTTCAAGAACCCCGCAACGGAGGGTAAGGATGCCGTGAAGCTGGCCGAGGATGCCCTGAAGCGCATCCGCACGAAGTCCTACGAGAGCCTCAAAGCCGACCACATTGCCGACTACAAGGCCCTCTTCGACCGCATGACCCTCAGCCTGCCCCAAGACAAGGAGGCTGAGCTGCTCCCCACCGACCTGCGCATCCGCCGCTACGCCCAGCAGTTCCGCACGACGGGCGCCCCGACCGATCAGCAGCTCGTGACACTCCTCTTCCAATACGGCCGCTACCTGATGATCAGCGGCTCGCGCGAGGGGGGTCAGCCCCTCAATCTGCAGGGTATCTGGAACGAGAAGATTATCCCCTCATGGAACTGCGGCTACACGGCCAACATCAATATCGAGATGAACTACTGGCCCTCGGAGGTGGCCAACCTCTCGGAGTGCCACAAACCCTTCCTCGAGATGATCAAGGAGTGCGCCGAGACGGGTCGCACGACGGCACGCGACATGTACCATCGTCGCGGCTG
Source organism: Rikenellaceae bacterium (assembly GCA_030529085.1). GTDB lineage: Bacteria > Bacteroidota > Bacteroidia > Bacteroidales > Rikenellaceae > Alistipes. The sequence continues at coordinate 7,401 of JAUMXM010000002.1, forward strand.
GGTGGGCCACCACAACTGCTCGATCTGGCGCGAGACGGGTCCCAACGACGGCGGTGCCGCCACGGTCTTCTGGCCGATGATGGGCGCCTGGTTCTCGACCCACCTCTGGGAGCACTACGCCTACACGGGCGACAAGGAGTACCTCGCCAAGGAGGCCTACCCCGTGATGAAGGGGGCCTCGGAGTTCTTCCTCGACTGGCTCATCCGCGACAAGGAGGGATACTGGATTACCCCCGTGAGCACCTCGCCCGAGAACCTCTTCCTGGTGCCCGGCACAAACGAAGCCTGCGGTGTTTCGCAAGGCTCGACGGGCGACATGTCGATGATCCGCGAGCTCTTCAACCGCACGGCCGAGGCTGCCGAGATTGCCGGCGTTGACGCCCCCTTTGCCGATACGCTCCGCCGTCGCGTGGCCGAGATGCTCCCCTTCCGCGTGGGTGCCTTTGGCCGTCTGCAGGAGTGGAACAAAGATTTCATGGATCAGGATATCCACCACCGCCACATCACCCACCTGGTGAGCCTCTACCCCTTCGGGCAGATCACCCCGCAGAGCCCCGAGCTCTTCGCGGCAGCACGCAAGACGCTCGAGATTCGCGGCGACGAGGCTACGGGCTGGTCGAGCGGCTGGAAGATCAACCTCTGGGCCCGCCTGCTGGATGGCGAGCGCGCCTATAAACTCATCGGCACCCTGCTGCGCCCCGTCGACTTCGGCGGCGAGGGCGAGCGTTCGACCGGTGGTGGTGTCTATATGAACCTCTTCGATGCCCACCCGCCCTTCCAGATCGACGGCAACTTCGGTATGACGGCCGGTGTCTGCGAGATGATGATGCAGAGCCACGAGGGCAAAATTCGTCTCATGCCCGCCATGCCCGCTGCTTGGCGCGAGGGCTCGGTGACGGGTCTGAAGGCACGCGGCGGCTACACGATCGACATGAGCTGGAAGGATGGCCGCATCACGGCACTCAAGATTCACTCGGCAACGGGCAAACGTTGCGAGGTAGTCTCGACCTGGCAGCTCCCCGAAGGCGACTACTTCGAGTAGCGACTCGCGCTAAAACGGACAATAATAACCAAAAACTAATATGCGATGAAAAAACTGATTCTTATGATGCTTGCGGGCCTCTTTGCGTTTAGCAACGCTTCGGCCCAGCAGATTATCGAGGCTACGCCCGAGACCTTCGACGAGGCGGTGAGCACCTGGCGCAAAGCCGTCAAGAAGCAGAAGGAGGACGTAGAGATCCGTCTCAAGGGCGGTACCTACTTCTTTGCCGAGCCCCTCGTGATCGACGAGGCGATGGGTGGCAAGAACGGCAAGAGCGTGAAACTGACCGCTGTGAAGGGCGAGAAGGTCGTCATCAGCGGTGGTGTAAAGATCGAGGGCTGGGAGCGTGTGCACGGCAACCTCTTCAAGGCCCCCTTCAACCACGACAAGAAGCTGCGCACCCTGATCGTGGGTGGCAAGCGCGCCCGCATGGCAGGTATGAACACCCCTGCACCGGCTCTTGGCTCGTATGGCGAGATGGAGATCACGGGCGAGGAGCCTTGGGCATTCGGTGCCGGCACCACGCCGCTGGGCATCCGCTTCGAGCAGAGCAAGGAGATCATGCCCTACCGCAACCCCGAGGATGTGGAGCTGATCCAGAACAACGTATGGACCGAGAAGATCCTCTGCGCCGCCGACGTACACAAGTGGGGCAACGAGATCGCCATCGAGCTCCAGCAGCCCTACTCGGCCATCCTCAACTCGCTGGCCTGGGCCGGTAAGACGAAGTTCGAGGGTACCTTCCTGATTCGCAACGCCTTCGAGCTGCTCGACGAGCCGGGCGAGTTCTACTTCGACCGCGCCGAGAAGACCATCTACTACATCAGCGACGGCGAGGATATCACCAAGCAGGAGGTGATCGCCCCGATGACCGAGGGTCTGATCCGCATCAAGGGCAGCTCTTGCTCGTCGAATGTCGAGAACGTAACGATCGAGAACCTCACCTTCTCGTACGATGCCTGGAACCTGGTCGAGCTGGAGGGTTCGCACGGCTTCGGCGGCATCCAGTCGCTGGGTATGGCCATGAAGTACATCCCCGACGGCAACTGGCACCCCACGAAGTACAACAGCGTGGATGTTCCCGAGGGTACGATCCAGATCGAGAACGCCGAGGGTATTCGCATTATCCGCAACCACTTCCTCCACCTGGGTGCTGCCGCGACGGTCAACATGGCCAACGACGTAACCCGCTCGGAGGTGATCGGCAACTACTTCAACGACTGTCTGGGTAACGCGGTGGCTGTGGGTCACCCCCAGCACTACGAGATTGGCGATGGCGACAAGGGTGCTGTCTATGCTCCGGGCATCGAGGGCCTCTGCCAGGATATCGACATCTCGAACAACATGATCCGCAACGTATCGCTCGACTTCCGTCAGGTGGAGGGCATCGTGGGCTTCTTCTGCAAGAATGTGAAGATCGACCACAACGACATCTACGGCACCCCTTATGGCGCTATCGCCCTGGGTTGGTGGTGGGGCAACGCCAAGATTCCCGAGTCGACCACCTCGGGCAACAACTCGATGAGCTACAACCGTTGCGGCCACACCCACACGATGCTCACCGACGGCGGTATCATCTACATGCTCGGTCGTCAACCGGGCTCGGTGGCTCGCCGCAACTACCTCTTCGACGGTCCGCGTTGCATCTATCCCGATGATGGTTCGTCGGGCTGGCTCATCGAGGAGAACTTCGTAGTGAGCCTCTTCCAGCTCTGGATGCACATCGACTCGGATCGCAACTACGACATCCTGATCCGCAACAACCACGTTAAGGATAATCGCCTCTGCAACAGCGGTAACGGCACGATTATCGAGGGCACGAAGGTCTATCGCAACATCCCCTTCGGCGATGCAGCCCTTCAGATCCAGGACGAGTCGGGTCTCGAGCCGGAGTACCACAACATGATGCCCGAGGGCGAGGTGGAGCCGATCATGGTGATCCCGACCGTAGGCGCCAAGCGTAAGGCCGCCTTCTAAAGCAAGCAATCAACGTCTAATTAAATAAATAACATCAATCACTCATTCCAAATCGGGGAGGGCTCCTTCCTCGATTTGGAATGAACGATAAAGAAGAGTCTATGAAAGTATTAAAGTATATCCTGTCGGTGGTTGCCACCGCAACCCTGCTCGCAGCATCGGCCTCGAGCCACTACAAAGCTGCCCCCTATAAGGTGCTCTCGAAGAGCCAGCAGCAGCCCACGGTGCTCTACACCAACCCCTTCTCGGGTTCGGATCAGAGCGTGCTGGAGATTGCCGTTGAGCTGGAGGGTCTGACCGGCTTCCGCCTCGCGGTGGATGAGAAGGGCGCCATCAAGGCCCAGCAGGTAGACCTGCAGTTCAGCCGCTCGGGCAACCTGCTCGTAGCCGCCACCTCGCCCGAGGCCCTCGAGGCGATCGACTTCGGCAAGGGTCGCGTGAATACGACCCCCGTGCTGAAGAACGCCCTCCGCATCACGGAGGTAGCCCCGATGAACATCTACGCCGTGCGCTATACGGCCGGCAAGCAATCGGTGGTGATTCCCGAAGGTCTGAAGGGTCACGTTGCAATGGTGGGCTACACCTCGGTTACGAAGTTCTCGGGCCGCGATGCAGCCTTCGCCACGGGTGAGGACTACCCCGCATTTGTCATCGAGGGTTTCTCGGAGAAACCCGCCCTCTTCACCATCATCGGTGGCCAGGATGACCCCGTTGTGAACGAGGGTATGCCCGGCACGGAGGGTATCCAGGGTGGCTTCGAGGGTGGCCAAATGATCAAGCTGGGCGACACCTACCACATGTTCCCCACCGAGCGTGCCGGTGAGGAGGGTATGCCCGCCTACTACGACCGCATCAAGACCCGCATCGGCCACTGGACCAGCAAGGATGCCATCCACTGGGAGCGTCAGTCGACCCTCTATCAGTCGAGCGGTAAGTATGCCGTATCGCACTACGACCACCCGATGAACGACCGTCGCGCCGCCATCTGGAGCTACATGCCGATCTTCAACAAGGAGAAGAACCGCTGGCAGGGCCACTACCTGGCCTACACCTGCGACTTCGACGTAGCCCCCAACCACTCCTTCGGCCGCATTTGGCGTTGTGAGTCGGTGGTGGAGGGCATCGAGGGTATCGGTGGTCCCTACCGCGACTGTGGCATCGTCATCGAGCCGGGTCTCGACAGCCAGCTCTGGGAGGGTCGTCAGGGTGTAGCCTCGTTCTTCCCCTACCAGGTAGGCGAGAAGTGGTACGGCTTCATCAGCGGTGCCTACCCCTACGAGACGAAGGCCGACTACCCCTTCGGTGGCAAGCCGACGAAGTGGTATGTAGGTCTGGCCGAGGCCGACAACCTGGAGGGTCCCTTCACCCGTATGAAGGAGATCAACCCCATCACCTCGATCCACCCCCGCTTCGTGGAGAACCCGATCGTATCGCAGCTCCCCAACGGTCTCTACATCGCCGTATTTGACGGTGGTCCGGAGTGGCTGAAGCTGCCCAACATGATCGCCTACACCCTCTCGAAGGATGGTGTGAATTGGAGCGAGGCCCACTACATTCCCATCGACACGAAGGTCAAGAAGTGGTGGCACACGATGCGCACGCCGCTGGGTCTGATTCCCGAGGGCGACAACGTCTACACGATTGTCTATGCCGCCATCAACAACGACATGCGCTTCCACCCGATGGGTATGGTACAGGTGAAACTCAACCCCGAGGTACTCGAGGCAATCGCCGCAAAGCTCTAACGAAGACAATAACCTACTAAAACCGATAATAGATGAGTACGAAACGTTATGCGGGTGTGGTTGTGCCTATGGTCACGCCCGTAAAGGATGGCAGCGTCGATTTGCAGGCTGTCGAGACGATTATTCGCTCGTTTGTCGAGGCCGGTGTCGATACGCTGGTCATGGGCACGACGGGTGAGGGTAACCTCGTACCCCAAAAGGAGGGTATCGAGATGGTGCGCCGCGCCGTAGAGACGGCAAAGGGTGCCATTACGATATACGCCGGCGTGACGGGTCTCTGCCTCAAGGAGCAGATTGCCCAGATCGAGGGCTTCAAGGAGGCCGGTGCCGATGTGGCTGTGGCAATTCTGCCCGCCTACTACGCCCTCGACGAGGAGCAGATGGTGGCCTACTACACCGCCCTGGCCGACGCCTCGGTGCTACCGCTGATGCTCTACAACATCCTCGCCACGACCCACCTTTCGATCCCCGTGAGCGCTGTGCGCAAGCTCGCCGCCCACCCCAACATCGTGGGTCTGAAGGATTCGGAGCGCGACCTGGAGCGCATGGAGGCGTGCATCGCCGTGAAGCGCGAGGTGGAGAACTTCACCTACTTCTGCGGCTGGGCAGCCCAATCGGCCCACTCGCTGGAGCTGGGTGCCGACGGTATCGTTCCCTCGACGGGTAACTTTGTGCCCAAGCACTTCCAGGCCCTCTACGAGGCTGCCGTGAAGGGCGATATGGCCGAGGCAAACCGCCTGCAGGAGCTGACCGACGCCATGGCCAAGGTCTATCAGCAGGGGCGCCCCCTGGGTAAGCAGCTCGCAGCCCTGAAGTGCATCATGCAGGGCGAGGGTCTCTGCGGTTTGGAGATGTACGCACCCCTGACGCAGCTCACCGACGAGGAGTACAAGACGATTCGCGAGGGCATCGCAGCCTTTGATCTGACCTTCTAAACCAAGCCGTTATGACAGGTTCGATTCACTGGATAGACCTCACGCTGGTCATCGCCAGCGTGGTATTTGTGATGTTGTTTGGTCTGAAGTTCGCCCACAAGCAGAACTCGACCAACTCCTACTTCGCTGCAGGCGGCTCGATCCCCTCGTGGGCAATCGGTATGTCGATCTTCGCAACGCTGATCAGCTCGGTAACCTTCTTAGCCTACCCCGGCTCGGCCTATGGCCCGCAGAACTGGATCCTCTTGGTGCAGGGTCTGATGGTGCCCATCGTGCTGCTGGGTATGATTTGGTTTATCGTGCCCCTCTTCCGCCGCGCCATTAAGCTCTCGACCTACGAGTACTTCGAGCGCCGCTTCGGTTGGGGTGCGCGCCTCTATGGTTCGCTCGCCTTCCTGCTGACCCACTTCTCGAAGCTCGGTACGGTCTTCTTCCTCGTATCGCTGGCTATCTCGCAGTTTATGGGCTGGGATATCTATGTGGTGATCATCATCATCGGTATCGCCGTGACGGTCATCACGCTGCTGGGCGGTATGGAGGCCGTAATCTGGATGGATGTGATCCAGGGCTTTATCCTCATCGTGGGCGGTATTATCTGCTGCTGCCTGCTGCTCTTCACCCCCGAGGGTGGTCCCGGAGCCGTTATGGAGGTGGCTCTGCGCGACAACAAGATCAACATCGGCCCCTTCGATTGGAGCTTCGTGGAGCTCACCTTCTGGGTGATGGTCATCAACGGTGTCTTCTACGCCATTCAGAAGTATGGTACCGACCAGACCATCGTGCAGCGCTACCTGGCTGCCAAGGATGACCGCGCCGCCAAGAAGGCCGCCTATATCGGTGTGCTGACCAGCGTACCCGTATGGACCCTCTTTATGTTCATCGGTACCTGCCTCTACGCCTACTATCAGCTCGAGCCCGATCCGCTGGTTGCCGGCCTGAAGTCGGATGAGGTCTTCCCCCACTTCATCGCTACGCAGCTGCCCATCGGCGTGAAGGGTCTGATCATCTCGGCCCTGCTGGCAGGTGCCATCTCGTCGCTCGACTCGGACTTGAACTGCTTTGCAGCCATCGGCGTGCAGGACTACTACGTACGCTTCCGTCCCGAGAGCACTGACCGTCAGCGTCTGGTGCTGGGTCGTTGGATTGTAGCCATCGCAGGTGTTGCCTCGATCGGTATCGCCTCGATCTACGCCTTCTGGGGCGGTGAGGGTATCCTCGGCGTGCTCTTCGGCCTCTACGCCATCTTCTCGTCGGGTATCGTGGGCCTCTTCCTGCTCGGTCTTTTGGTGCCGCGCGCCAACAAGCAGGGCCTCTGGGTCGGCCTTATCGCCTGCATCCTCTTCACGGCCTACGCGGTGCTCACCTCGTCGAAATTCACGATCGACGGCGAGAAGCAGATCCTGCTCGACCTGGGTGCCTGGAACTTCACCCACCACAAGTATATGCTGGGTGTCTACAGCCACCTGATCGTATTCGCAGTGGGCTGGGCAGCCTCCTACCTCTTCCCGAAGCAGGAGGTGGATGAAAACCTGACGATTTACGGCTTCTTGAAGGCTCGCAAGGCCGACAAGGAGGCTTAAAATGACCAAAAAAAGATGAAATTGGTAACCTTACAACAACCCTCGCGCATTGTTTTGGGCGAGGGTGCTGCCGACCGCTTCGCCGAGGAGACGATTGCGCACGGCTTCAAGAAGCTCTTCCTGCTGACCGCACCGCCGATTCTGCCCCTCATCGAGGGCATTCGCGCCAAGATCGAGGCCGCAGGTACGGAGATTAAGATCTACGATAGAATCACCGCCGAGCCCGCCCTCGACGAGGTGGTAGCCATCATCGAGGAGGCGCGCGCCTTTGGCACCGACAGCGTTGCCGGCATCGGCGGTGGCTCGGTGCTCGACACGGCCAAAATCGTGGCCGCCTTTGTCAATAGCGAGCAGCAGGTATCCGACTGCTTCGGCACGGGGCTGATCAAAAAGCGCGGCTTGTGGTGCGCCTGCCTCCCGACCACCTCGGGTACGGGTAGCGAGGTATCGCCCAACGCCATCCTGCTGGATCGCGCCGAGAAGCTCAAGAAGGGTATCGTCAGCCCCTATCTGCTAGCAGATGCCGCCTACATCGATCCGCTGCTGACGCTCACCGTGCCGGCCAAGATCACGGCCGAGACGGGTATGGATGCCCTCTCGCACTGCATCGAAAGCTACACGAACCGCCACGCACATCCCGTAGTGGATGCCTTCGCCCTGCAGGGTATCGAGCTGATTGCCAAGAACCTGGAGCGCGCCGTGAAGGATGGCAAGGATCGTGAGGCGCGTGCAGCCCTCTCGCTCGGCAGCTACTACGGCGGCTTGTGTCTGGCTCCCGTCAATACGGCAGCCGTACACGCCCTATCGTATCCGCTCGGTGGCGAGTACCACATCTCGCACGGTCTGGCCAACGCCATTCTGCTGCCCCCCGTGATGCGCTTCAACCTCCACGCAAACCTCGAGAAGCACGCCAACATCGCCCGCGCGATGGGTGTCGATTGCGAGGGTCTTTCGACCGAGGAGGCGGCACAGAAGGGTGTCGAGTTTGTGGCCGAGCTGGCAACCCGCTGCGGCATCCCCTCGACGCTCACGGCGCTGGGTATTCCGCAGGATAAGGTCGAGGAGCTGGCCGACGCCGCCATGAAGGTGACGCGCCTTCTGGTCAACAATCCGCGCGAGGTGACCCGCGAGGATGCAGTAGCAATCTATAACGAACTCTATTAAGATGAACAACTTACCGATATTAGCCATTACGATGGGCGACCCCGCAGGTGTCGGCCCCGAGATTATTGCCATGTCACTCGCCCAGGAGTACCCCTACACCATCTGCCGCCCCGTTGTTGTGGGTGATGCCGCGATGATGGAGTTGGGTATCAAGTCGGCGAAGGTCGATTTGAAGGTCAACGCCATCGAGCAGGTGGCCGAGGCGAAGTACGAGCGCGGTGTGATCGATGTGATCGACCTGAAGCTGATCGACCCCGCACAGTTTGCCTACGGTGTGGTTTCGGCCCAGTGCGGTAATGCCGCTTTCGAGGCGGTGCGCACGGCGATCGAGCTGGCGATGAAGGGCGAGGTGGATGGCACCGTGACGGCACCCCTCAACAAGGAGGCGCTGCACGTTGCAGGCCACAACTTTGCCGGCCACACGGAGATCTACGCCCACTTCACCGACACGAAGAAGTATGCGATGCTGCTGGCTGACGACAAGATGCGTGTGATTCACGTCTCGACCCACGTTTCGCTGCGCGAGGCGTGTGACCGTGCCAAGAAGGAGCGTGTGATTGCCGTAACGGAGCTGATTCGTGAGGCCTGCTTGAGCTTCGGCATCGAGAATCCGAAGATCGGTATCGCCGGTCTGAATCCCCACTCGGGCGAGGGTGGTCTGTTTGGTGACGAGGAGATCCGCGAGATCATCCCCGCCATCGAGGAGATGAAGGCCAAGGGTTGGAACGTGGATGGCCCCGTGCCGCCCGATTCGCTCTTCTCGCGCGCACGCTCGGGACAGTTCGACGGCTGCGTGGCGATGTACCACGACCAGGGCCACATCGCCTTCAAGGTGGGTGGCTTCGAGTGGGATCGCGAGACGAACCGCATGGTGGCCGTCAAGGGTGTGAACATCACGCTCGGTCTGCCGATCATCCGCGTTTCGGTCGACCACGGTACCGCCTTCGATGTTGCCGGCAAGGGCATTGCCAACCCCGATGCGATGATCATGTCGATCGAGTACGCCGCCCTGATGGCCAAGAACAGCAAAAAGTAACAACAAAAAAAAGATGGTGACACTCGTCATTGCCGACGACCTGACGGGGGCGGCCGAAATTGCCGGTACCGCCCACCGTCTGGGGGCAAAAGTAAGGCTTACAACCTCGCCCGAGCGACTCACGGCGGAGGATGAGGTGGTCGTGGTGGCCACCGACACCCGCTCGATGAATCGCAGCGAGGCACTCGACTACACCCGTAACCTGGTGGCACAAATCGCCTCGCTCGAGGGGCGCGAATGGGTGGGGAGGCTCTTCAAGAAGACCGACTCGGTGCTGCGCGGCCATGTGGTCGAGGAGTTGGAGGCGCTCTTTGCGCTCGGCTATGAGCGGGCACTGCTTCTACCGGCCAACCCCTCGAAGGGGCGCGTGATTCGTCGCCGCATCTACTCGATCGACGGGAGGCCGCTGCGCCGCACCAACTTCCGAAACGACCCCGAATTTCCGGCATGGAGTTCGGATGTGGTGAAGCTCCTGGGTGAGCGCGTGCGCTACGTGACGCCCCGCACACGCGGCGGATTAAAGGCGGGCATCTCGATTGGCGAGGTCACCTCGTTGGAGGATATGGCGTGCCACGTGGCGCGTCACGACGCGGAGCAGACGATCCTGGCCGGTGGTGCCGATGCCTTCCGTGCCCTCATGGAAAAACAGGGCTTTGGCGAGGTTCCGACGGCGGAGTTTGGCGGTCTGGGCAAGCGCAAGACGTTGCTGATTCTGGGCAGTACGATGCGTCACAACCTCGACGAGGAGCCCCTCTTCCGGCGTTGTCGCGTAGCCCGCTCGCCGATGCCCGACAGCGTCTTCGCGGGAGAGCGTTGCGAAGGTTGGATCGAGGAGGCGTGCCAAAAGTTTGAGGAGGCGGAGGTGCTGGTGCTCAACATTGCGCAACCGATCACGCGCGAGGGGAACAAGGCCCTCCTGCTGCGCCACCAGATGGCGACGGCTGCCGAGCAGATCATCCACCGCGCAAAACCGCAGGAGGTTGTCATCGAGGGGGGAGCAACGGCCTATACGCTGCTCGATCGCCTGGCGTGGCATTCGCTTGCGATTGCCGACGAGATAGCCCCCGGTGTGGTGCGCCTGCAACACGCCGAGTCGGGTACGCACCTGACCTTTAAGCCGGGCAGCTACCCCTGGGGTGCCTGCTTCAAGTAGTGCAGACGGCAAAAGTAAAGAGAGTGCCGAAGCACTCTCTTTTTTTTGTTAGAAGAGTTTGGGATCGGGTTGGATTGTGGAGAGGTTTTCGACCTCTAAGCCGCGATGCAGCGCCCCGAGAAAGGTCTGCTGCGTGCCACCACGTGAGCCATCGTACCAGGCCAACAGGTAGGCGGCATGGTCGACCAGATAGTCGTTGCGCACCTGGTAGCAGCCGCGAAAGAAGCGCTCGGAGAGGGTGATCACCTCGTCGGCCTCGGCCAGGACGGCGCGATAACGGGCGCGATTCTCCATCGTAAAGCCCCGACTCTGCCCCCGAAAGGGGACAACGGCTACCAGCCGCACGGCAATCCCCTCACGGCGGAGCTTGAGCACCGCCTCGGCAGCCGCCAAATCGAACCCCTCGGCCATTCCGCTCAAGAAGGTCGTATAGCCCCACTCCGCCAGGCGGCGCAGCGAGGCGATGAGCCTCTCCTCGGCCTCACCCCGATAGGAGCGGTGCCCCGTGAAGGCAACGGTATGGAGTCGATCAAGCAGCATAATTCTTGGGCAAAAATAGTGATTTTGGCGCGTTGTTTGCTCCTTTTCGGGTGAACACTTAAAAAAAATTGCTATGAAACATTCAGGAATCTGCATCACCTCGCTCGTAGGTGGTATGGTAGTAGGTGCGGTGGTGGCGATGCTGCTCACCCCGCAATCGGGTCCCGACCTGCGTCACAAAATCAAGGATTGGGCCGACGACGAGATCAACACCATCAAACAACAAGCTAAGAAGGTGCAGCAGCGACTCGAAGAGCAGATCGACGCGGCACGCTGCAAGTGCAACACGGCCGAGGAGTAACGCAAGCGATGGCAAGCACTGAAAATCGGAGCGGAAGGCTCGTCACGGCCCTCTTTATCTTCGCCGTGAGCCTCTTTTGCACGCTGCTATGCGGCGTCGGGGCCCTCGTCGTGTGGCTCGCCGAACGCCTCGGGTCGCTCGTCGTGGCGGCGGTGGTGGTGGCCCTCTTCTTCGCGGTGCTGGCCACCGTAAGCTACCTGCTCTCGGTGCGGGAGCTGATCACCCGCCTGCGCGAGGAGCTGGCCACGATCTACGAGATGGCCCTCGACTTCCGCAAGGGGTATCGTTGGGTCGTCAGGCAGGTGGGAAGGCTGCTCGGCCTCAACGAGTAAAAACGAAAAGGGGGCTGACCATTCGACGGTCAGCCCCCTTTTTCGATTTTGGATTTTAACCTTACTCCTTGAAATAACGGTTATAAAGACCCTCAAAGCCCTTACCGTGGCGAGCCTCATCCTTAGCCATCTCGTGTACCGTATCGTGTACGGCGTCGAGGTTCTGCTGCTTGGCGATAGCGGCCAGGTGCATCTTACCCTCGCAAGCACCGCACTCGGCGTTCATACGCTTGTAGAGGTTGGTCTTCGTATCCCAAACCACCTCACCGATCAGCTCGGCGAACTTGGCAGCGTGCTCGGCCTCCTCCCAAGCGTAGCGCTTGAAAGCCTCGGCGATCTCGGGGTAGCCCTCGCGGTCGGCCTGACGGCTCATGGCCAGGTACATACCAACCTCGGTGCACTCACCCATGAAGTGGTCCTGAAGGCCCTGCCACAGCTCGGCATCCGAACCCTTGCCATCACCCAACTTATGCTCGGTAACGAAGTCGAGCGCACCCTCCTCCTTTACCTCAACGAACTTATCTGCACCAACTTTGCACAACGGGCACTGCTCGGGTGCCTCATTACCTTCGTGAATGTAACCACATACGGTGCAACGGAACTTCTTTGCCATAATCTTTTTTCAGTTTTAATTGTTAGTATTAATTGTGTGTCTGTTTGTTTCTGATGCAAAGATACGATTTTCCGTCACAAATGCAACTATAAAGGCGATTCTCTTTTCTGATAGCGCCATAAGCCAAACTTATAGCAGGGCCGGAACAACTTCAGAAGCCGTTATAGCATCCTTGACCACGACACGCTTCTTTTCGTCGAGCAGGTAGAGCGAGGGGATGGCCCGCAGATCGTAGAGCCCCTCGCCGCGGATTCGGCCCTCGCTGTCGGCCACATCGAGCCAGCCCTGCGGCATCGGCTCACGCTTCGCGCGCCACACATCGAGCTCCTCATCCACATAGCAGACCACCACGCGCAGGCGCCCCTCGGCAACGGCGCGGGTAATCGGCTCGGCAGCCTCCAACTCTGCTTTGAGCGAAGCGCACATCGCACAGTCGGGATTCGAGAAGAAGAGAAGCGTCTGCGGAGCCTCCACCCCGTAGAGCGACCCTTTGTGACCTGCGCGCGAAATGAAGGCGAAGTCGTTAGCAGCCGTTCCGAGGCGATTTAAGCGCGCGCGCTCCAAATCGAAGGCGGGAACCAGGCGCTCGTATTCATTATAATAAGGAGCGGCCAAGAGCGCCTCCAAGATGGGGATGTAGTGTTCGTCGGAGCGCAACGGCGACTCCGGATCGTGCAGGATCTGTGCCCCCATCCAGGCAAAATAGTCGAGCATCGGACGCGATGAGGCGGCACGGCGCATCAGCGAATCAATCGGCCCTCGGTCGCGAGGAGCGGTTGCACAAATGGCTGCAAAATGGGCAAAGTGGCGCAACATCAAGGTCGAATCGGCCAGGCGCAGGGCCACCGTATCGGCAAAATCGAAGTGATCCCAATAGTGAAAACGGAGGTACTCGAGTTGCTTTTCAGGCTCGAGATAGGGGCTCACAGGGGGCGTAAAACGGTGGGCGGGGCGCACCTCGGAACGGTTCGACGCCGGGGATATGCACGCAACAAGAAACCACAGCGAAAAGAGTATGGAGAAGAGGCGTATCACCGTAAAAAAGGGATAAAAAGGGGGTAAAAGCAACTATTGCGCCTCGGTCGAAAGGAGTCCGCAGGCGGCTTGAATATCTTCGCCGCGCGAGGCGCGGATCGTAGTCTGGATACCCTTGGCTGTCAGCGTGTCACGGAAGCGACGCATCGCCTCGTCGTCGGGCGAAAAGTAGGGCGAGCCGGGAATCTTGTGGAAACGAATCAGGTTGATGCGACACTTGATACCATCCAAGAGGCGGCAGAGCTCGCGAATATGGCGCGAAGAGTCGTTCAATCCGCTCATCACGATATACTCGAACGACACACGACGCTGGTGGGTGAAGTCGTACTCGCGCAGGATGGAGGCCACCTCCGCGATCGGGAAGGCCCCCTCGATGGGCATAATCTCCTTGCGCTCCTCGCGGAAGGGGTTGTGGAGGCTGACGGCCAGGTGCACCTGCGACTCATCGAGAAAACGGCGCAGGTTGCTCACGACGCCTGCCGTCGAGAGGGTCACACGCGTGGGCGACCAACCGAAACCCCAAGGGGCAGTGATGATCTCCAGCGCGCGCAGCACGTTGTCGATATTGTCGAGCGGCTCGCCCATCCCCATGAAAACGAGGTTTGTGAGCTTGTCGCGCTCGGGCAGCGAGACAATCTGATTCAAGATCTCGGCGGCCGAAAGATTGTGTTGCAGTCCCTGACGACCCGTGGCGCAAAATTTGCACCCCATGCGGCATCCGGCTTGCGACGAGACGCACAGCGTAGCACGCTCACCATCAGGAATATAGGCAGACTCGATATAATGCCCCTGCAGGGTCTTGAAGAGGTATTTTTTTGTCCCGTCCTGCGACTCGCTCACGCGCACCGGAGCCGACAAAACATGACCACAACGCGCAGCTAACAATTCGCGGTTTTTGAGCGAGAGATCGCTCATCGCATAGGGATCCTCCGTGTGGCGCACATAGAGCCAGCGCGCAAGCTGCTTGGCGGCAAAGCGCGGCATTCCAAGCTCGGCACACAACGCGGCCAATTCCTCGGGACTTTTTCCGTATAGCGGCTCTTGTGGGGTCATCACACTTCTTTTTTGGACTTTCGTGGGACAAAAATAGCCATTTTTTGAAGATTTTTTAGCGGATGTGATACATTTTTGAATTTTTCTCTTTATATTTGTGGTGCATTGGGTACTTGTGTCTACACATGTACCGCACTTTGCGTGAGTAGAGTAGGAATTAACAATTAAAAACTACAATAGAAAATGGAGATTAAAAAGAGCCCCAAAGCTGACCTGCAGAACAAGCGAGGTCTTTTGCTGGAGATCGGTCTGGCTGTAGCCCTGGCCATCGTAATCGGCGCCTTTGCCTGGACGCCGAAGGAGCACCGTATCGAGCAAGTCGATCTGAACTACGCCATCGTAGAGGAGGAGATTACCGAGATCACCCGTCAGGACCAGAAGCCGCCCGAGCCGCCGAAGAAGGTGGAGGTGAAGGTTATTGCTGACCTGCTCCAGGTGGTAACCAACGACACGAAGATCGAGACGGCCATGACCTTCGACGAGTTCGACGAGGATGCCGAGGTATTCCAGGAGGTTGAGGAGGTAGTTGAGGAGATCGTTGACGACGAGCCCTTCCTCATCGTAGAGACCATGCCCTCGTTCCAGGGCGGTGACCTGAACACCTTCCGCAACTGGGTACAGTCGAACGTTCGCTTCCCGCAGATCGCCCTCGAGAACGGTATCCAGGGTACGGTAGTACTCTCGTTTGTGATCGAGAAGGATGGCTCGCTGACCAACATCCAGGTTCTGCGTACGCCCGACCGCTCGCTGTCGGAGGAGGCTTCGCGCGTGCTCCAGAAGTCGCCGAAGTGGTCGCCCGGTAAGCAGCGCAACCAGGTGGTTCGTGTAAAGTACACGCTGCCCGTTGTGTTCCGCGTGCAGAACTAATTGGTTCCAACCCATACAAACAAAGGGGTATCTGCCGGCAAGGGGGATACCCTTTTTGTGGTAAGGTAGGGAGGAGGTAATGCATCGAAAAAGGGGCCGTGAGCCCTCCAAATAGCACCTCGGAAGGGCAATAAGGACGATGCAAAAAAAGAGAAACCACCATCCCGCCCGCATAACAACACTTATTGAACAACGAAAAAACATTGGAAAGAGCTGTATTAGTAGCGGTTATACGCGATAATCAGGAGCCGCGCCAGGCACAGGAGTTCCTGGACGAATTGGAATTTCTGGCCGAGACGGCCGACATTGAGACGGTGCGCCGCTTTACGCAACGCCTCCCGCAACCCTCGTCGAGAATCTACGTCGGCCCGGGTAAGCTGGAGGAGATTGCCACCTACTGCAAGGAGGAGGAGATCGACGTGGTGATCTTCGACGACGAGCTGAACCCCTCGCAGACGCGCAACATCGAGCAGGCAATGCCTTGCCGCATCCTCGACCGCACGCGACTGATTCTCGACATCTTCCTCTCGCGCGCCCAGACGGCCTACGCCAAGACCCAGGTGCAGCTGGCCAACTACGAATACCTGCTGCCCCGCTTGAGCGGTATGTGGACCCACCTCGAGCGTCAGCGCGGTGGTACGGGAACACGTGGTGGTGCCGGTGAGCGTGAGATCGAGACCGACCGTCGCCAGATTCGCAACCGCATCTCGAAACTCAAGGAGGACCTCAAAAAGATCGACAAGCAGATGGCCGTGCAGCGCTCGAACCGTGGACAGATGGTGCGCGTAGCGCTGGTGGGCTATACAAACGTGGGTAAATCGACCCTGATGAACCTGATCGCCAAGAGCGAGGTCTTTGCCGAGAATAAACTCTTTGCTACGCTCGACACGACCGTGCGCAAGGTGGTCTTCGACAACCTCCCCTTCCTGCTCTCGGATACGGTCGGCTTCATCCGCAAGCTCCCCACCGAGCTGATCGAGTCCTTCAAATCGACCCTCGACGAGGTGCGCGAGGCCGACCTGCTGGTTCATGTGGTCGATATCTCGCACCCGCAGTTCGAGGAGCACATCGCCGTCGTGAAGCAGACCCTGCAGGAGATTGGTGCGGGCGACAAACCCGTCTATCTGGTCTTCAACAAGATCGACGCCTATACCTATATAGAAAAAGAGCCGGATGACCTCACACCCGCCACGCGCGAAAACATCTCGCTGGAGGATATGAAGAAGAGCTGGATCGCCAAGGCGAATACCCCCTGCATCTTCCTCTCGGCCATCGAGCGACTCAACATCGAGAAGTTCCGCACGGACCTCTACGGCATGGTACGCGAGATTCACGCAGGACGCTATCCGTTCAACAACTTCCTCTATTAGCGAAACAAACAAAACATCATAAACCCCATGACTATCAACATTCTGTCGGAACAGAACTCGGTACTCAACAAGTTCCTTACCGAGATTCGAGACTCGAAAATTCAGATTGACTCGATGCGTTTTCGCCGCAATCTGGAGCGCATTGGCGAGGTGACGGCCTACGAGCTTTCGAAGACGCTCAACTACTCACCGCGCCTGGTAGAGACCCCGCTGGGTGAGTTGGAGGTAAACCAGATCAACGATGAGCTGGTCATCGCCACCATCCTGCGTGCCGGACTCCCCTTCCACCAGGGCTTCCTCAACTACTTCGACAATGCGAAGAATGCCTTTGTCTCGGCCTATCGCAAGAACCACAAGGATGGCTCCTTCACCGTCAAGGTGGAGTATATCTCGTGTGGCGAGCTGGAGGGTAAGACGCTGCTGTTGGTCGACCCGATGCTGGCTACGGGTCAGTCGCTGGTACTGGCCTACGAGGCGATGTGTGAGCGTTGCGGCACCCCCGCCAAGCTGCATGTAGCCTCGGTGATTGCCTCGGAGCAGGGTGTTGATTACGCCAAGCGCCACCTGCCGAAGGATACCACCCTCTGGGCTGCAGCCGTTGACGAGGAGCTCACCTCGAAGTGCTACATCGTACCGGGCTTGGGCGATGCCGGCGACTTGGCCTTCGGCGAAAAAATCTAAGCGAAGAGGATGAAACGAAAACTGCTGTTTCTCTTTGCTGCATGGCTCGCAACCGTTGTGTTGATGGCCCTGCAAAAGCCTATTTTCCTGCTCTACTACAACGAGCTGGCAGCCCCCTACACCTGGGTCGACTACTGGGCTGTGGTGCGCCATGGTCTGCTACTCGACTCGACCGTAGCGGGCTACCTGACGGCGCTGCCGATCCTCTTCACGCTCGTTGTGAGTTGGACAGGAATCTCGGAACGGGTCGGACGCAGCATTGTAAAGGGATACTACGGCTTGATGGCCGTCGTGGCAGCGGTTCTATTTGCGGTCGATCTGGGACTCTATGGCTATTGGGGCTTCCGACTCGACTCCACGATTCTGATCTACCTCGCCGACCCGAAGGGGGCCATGGCAAGCATCGATCTGCCCCTCTTCCTGAAGCAATCGGCCTTCGCCATCGGCTATGGTGCACTGCTCGTTTGGGGCTGGATGCTGGTAGCCAAGCTTTTCGACGGAAGTCGTCTTGCATGGCGCAAAGCATTGGCATTCACGCCCATCCTGCTCCTGGTCATGGGACTCGACTTCCTTGCCATTCGCGGTGGCGTGGGCACCTCGGTTGCCAACGTATCGAAGGTATGCTTCTCGTCGGAGCTGTTCCTCAACCACGCAGCCACCAACCCTATCTTCTCCTTCCTCTCGACCATCGGCAAGCAGGAGAACTACGCCGAGGAGTACCCCTTCTACGAAGCGGAGGAGCTCGCGGAGCGATTTGCAGCCATTCGCGGCAACCGCCCCGACACCCAACCCGCCACAAAGCTCCTCAAGGTCGAGCGCCCGAACATCCTCTTTGTGCTGCTGGAGGGCTTCGGCTCGACAGTCATGGAGGCCCAAGAGGAGGGACAAGCCATTGCCCCCAACCTGCTGCGCTACCGCGAGGAGGGCATCTATTTCGAAAATCTCTACGCCAACTCCTTCCGCACGGATCGCGGACAGGTGGCTGTGTTGAGCGGCTTCCCGGCTCAGACGCGTATCTCGCTCATGAAGCTCACACCCAAGTGCCTGGAGCTCCCCTCGATCGCCCGCTCGCTGGGCCGCGAGGGTTATCGAACCCACTTCACCTACGGAGGTGACATCAACTTCACGAACCAATCCTCCTACATGTACGCCACAGGGTGGCAGGAGCTCTATTGGCAGCAGGATATGTCCTTCGACGCCCCCACCTCGAAGTGGGGCTACGACGACCGCGTAGTAGGCGAAGCCGTTGCCGAGGAGGTGATCCGCAGCAGCAAAAGCGAAGAGCCCTTCCTGGCCGGATGGCTCACCCTCTCGAGCCACGAGCCCTTCGTGGTTCCCTACGCGAAATTCGAGGAGAAGATCGCCAACGCCTTCGCCTTCACCGACGACTGCATCGGATCGCTCGTTGAGCGACTTCGTGAAAGCGAGGCGTGGGAGAAGCTGCTCATCGTGTTGGTTCCCGACCACGGCATGGGTAACTTCCGCAAAGGCGCTTGGAGCGAGACCGAGGTGCACCGCATTCCGATGATCTGGCTTGGAGGCGCCATCAAAGAGCCGACCAACGTAGCCGCCTACGGCTCGCAGATCGACATTGCCGCGACGCTCCTGGCGCAGCTCGGCATCGACCACAGCGATTTCGACTACTCGAAAGATCTACTCGATCCCGCGTTGCCCAAATTTGGCTACTACACCTACAACGAAGGCTTTGTTGTGGTGGATGAGGCGCAGGAGTCGGGCTGGGATGCCAAATCGAACCGTACGACCGAGGGGGCCTCGGAGGAGCAGATAGCCCTTGGCCGCACGCTCTTGCAGACCACCTACGAAGATATTGCACGCCGCTAAAAAACCAAGAACGATGTATAAAGCTGTCCACTACACGACCGACAAGAAGATGAGCGACCTGGTCTCGGACCACTACGCCGTCTTGCAGATCATGAGCCGCTTTGACATCTCGCTGGGCTTTGGCGAGAAGTCGATTGGCGAGGTGTGTGCCGAGAATCAGGTGGATGCCGCCACCTTTCTGGCCGTTGTAAACCTGCTCTTGGGCGACGGCTACTATGCACAGGATGCCGAAGTCTCGGTGGCAACCCTCACACGCTACCTGCGCAACGCCCACCGCTACTTTCTCGACTTCCGCCTGCCGACAATCCGTCGCAAGCTGATCGAGGCGGTCGACTGCTCGCTGAGCGATGTTTCGTATGCCATCATGCGCTACTACGACGAATATTTCGCCGAGGTGCAGAAACACATGGAGTACGAGGAGCAGCATGTCTTCCCCTATGTCGATTCGCTCCTGGCCGGCACGCCCCGCAGCGACTACTCGATCGAGATCTTCCGCTCGATCCACGACAAGGTGGCCGAGCACCTCAAGGAGCTCAAGCAGATCATCATCAAATACTACCCGGCCAAGAGTTCGAACGAGTTGAACGATGCCCTCTTCGATATCTTCACCTGCGAGCAGGAGCTCTCGTCACACAACTTAGTCGAGGATGAACTCTATGCCGAGGCGGTCGAGAAGCTCGCCGCCAAGCTCGAGTCGCAGCCCCGCACCGAGCAGGAGAGTTCCGCTCTGAGCGCCCGCGAAAAGGAGATCATCGTTTGTGTGGTTAAGGGGTTGACCAACAAGGAGATTGCCGAGGAGCTCTGCATCTCGGCACACACGGTAATCACCCACCGTCGCAACATCGCCTCGAAGCTCCAGATCCACTCGGCCGCCGGTCTTACGATCTACGCCATCGTCAATAAGCTGGTCGAACTGAACGAACTGAAAATCGAAAACTGATAAGCATATAGAACCATGCAACAACTAAAAAAGCTCCCTTCGTCGGGAGCTTTTTTTCATCTACGCCTCACCCATCTTGGGGCCGGCCGAAGGGTTGGTAATCGGAGCGGGGATCTCGATCTTACCCATCGTTGTTTCATAGCGGGCAATGTTCTCTTGCAAGGTGCGCAGTAAGCGCTTGGCGTGTTCGGGCGTCAGCACAATGCGACTCTTCACACGCGCTTTGGGCATTCCGGGCATCACCGTCGCGAAGTCGATCACAAACTCGGAAGTCGAGTGGTTGATCATTGCAAAATTGGAGTAGACACCCTCAGCGATGCGCTCGTCGAGCTCGATTTCGAGCCCACCGGTCTTAACTTCTGCCATAGCAAATCAGATTTTGATAGTGCAAAAATAGCAATCCTCGAGTTGCACACCGCAACTTCGAGGCCAAAGTTTTCGATATTTTATCAACATCTTTCTTTTTTGGCACCGCTTTTCACACCTTTTTTTCCTATCTTTGCAAAGTTGAACCGTAGAAGAAAAAGGCAAAGATGACTGTATCGCTTTTAGAGGTTTTGATGCGCGGCCTGATGGTCGGTGTAGCGGCATCGATCACGGTAGGTCCCGTGGCGGTGCTCTGCATCCAGCGCACCCTTTCGAAGAGCCGCCGCTCGGGCATCGTTTCGGGTATCGGTGTAGCTGCAGCCGACACGCTGATGGCCATCATTTCGCTACTCTGCTACTCGATGCTTGAGTCGCAAATCCAGCAGTACGACACCCTGCTGCGCGTCGTGGGCGGTATTTTTGTCGTGGTGGTGGGCGTCTACGTCTTCTCGCAGAACCCCGTGCCGCAGATTCGTCGCAACCGCGCCGGCCGCTCGTCGCTCTGGCAGGACTTCGCCTCGATCTTCGGACTGACGCTGGCCAACTTCATCGTCGTGATCCCCTACATCCTGGCCTTCCTGGCTGTCTTCGAGATCTCGTCGAGCGACATCACGGGAGGCGGTTTGGCAGGATTTATGCGCGCCGTGCTCACCCTGGGCGGCTTCTTTGGCGGTGCCGTGGCGTGGTGGACCTTCGTGGCATTTGTCATCAACCTCTTCCGCCGTCGATTCCGTCCCCGCCACATGCTCACGATTAACCACGTGGCAGGTCTGATTATCGGCCTGCTCGGTATCTATACAATTTTAGCCACTTTTTTCGATATTTTCCCCAATGTCCACTAACACTCCCCATAAGATTATCATCGCCATCGACGGCTTCTCGTCGTGCGGCAAGAGCACCTTTGCCAAGGCCATCGCTGCCCGCCTGGGCTACATCTTCATCGACACGGGCGCCATGTACCGCGCTGTGACCCTCTACGCCCTCGAGCATGGAGCCATCCGCTCGGGAATCGTCGATGAGGAGGCCGTTGTAAAGCTCTTGCGCGAGATGCAGATCACCTTCCGCTTCAACCCCGAGCGTGGGGCGAGCGACATCTATGTCAATGGCGATCGCGTCGAGGGCAAGATTCGCACGATCGAGGTCTCGAACTGCGTGAGCGCCGTGAGTGCCATCGCCGAGGTGCGCCAAAAGCTCGTTGCCATGCAGCAGGAAATGGGTCGCAAGAAGGGGGTTGTGATGGATGGCCGCGACATCGGCACAGTGGTCTTCCCCGATGCTGAGCTCAAGATCTTCATGACGGCCGATCCGCGTGTGCGCGCCCAGCGTCGCTACGACGAGCTGACGGCCAAGGGCGACAACGTCTCGCTCGAGGAGATCGAGCAGAATGTGCGCGACCGCGACTACCAGGATATGCACCGCGCCATCTCGCCCCTGCGCCAGGCCGAGGATGCCATCGTGCTCGACAACTCGGCCATGACCGTCGAGGAGCAGATGACCTGGGTAATGGAGCGCATCGCGACGCTGCAAGCCTAAAAACCACAGCCGAGACCCTTTCGCTCGGCTTCTTTTCAACAGTTGGGATATGAAGATTGTAATCGACGATAAATCGGGATTCTGTTTTGGTGTGGTGCGCGCCATCAGCGAGGCCGAGCAGGCACTTGCCGGAGGTGGTACGGTCTATTCGCTGGGCGATATTGTCCACAACCGCATGGAGGTGCAACGCCTTGAATCATTGGGGCTGAAGACCATTACCCACAGCGACATGGCATCGCTCGCAGGTGCAAGACTCTTCATCCGCGCCCACGGCGAGCCCCCCACGACCTACACCAAGGCCAAGGAGCTCGACATCGAGGTGATTGATGCCACCTGTCCGGTGGTAGCCCGCCTGCAGAGCCGCGTGGTCGAGGCCTACAACACGATGCAGCCCCTCGGAGGCCAGGTGGTGATCCTCGGCAAGCGAGGTCACGCCGAGGTGGTGGGCCTCACGGGGCAGGTCGAGGATCGCGCCATCGTCATCGAGGGGGAACAGGATCTGAAGCTGATCGACTTCTCGCGCCCGATCTTCTTCCTCTCGCAGACCACGCAGTCGATTGCCCTCTTCAACCGCCTGGGCGAGGAGATGCAACGCCGCGCCGCCAAGGCCGAGCAGGTGACCATCGCCGACACGATCTGCCGCCAGGTATCGGGCCGCGAGCAGCACCTCACGGAGTTTGCCGGTCGCTTCGATGTGATCATCTTTGTCTGCGGCCGCAAATCCTCGAACGGCAAGGTGCTCTTCGAGGTGTGCCGCAAGGCCAACCCCCGCGCCTACAACATCGAGGAGGCACGCGAACTGGATCCCGCCTGGTTGGAGAGTGCCGCTTCGGTGGGTATCTGCGGAGCCACCTCAACCCCCAAATGGCTGATGGAGGAGGTAGCGCAGCAGATTCAAAATTCAGGATGCTGAAATCAAGGGATTAAACTCGATAAAAAAACTAAAAAAAAAGACAACCATGAAATACTTTATCCGTTCCGCAAAATACTTTGTTGCTCTCTGCGTTCTATGTGTAGCCTTGATGGTGTTGATGCTCCTGACGGGAACTTCGGAGCTGGGCTGGGAGGAGACCTTCTACCTGATGTTCCACTCCGACCGCTTCCTGCTTTTGGGTGTGGCGATCGTCGCCCTGGCGGCCACCTACCCCCGTTTCGGCTTCATCAAGCGCACTGTTGAAGGGTCGGTAACGACGCATCGCACCCAGATCGAGAGCGCCTTTCACGCCTCGGGCTTCCGCTTCGTGAAGGAGGAGCAGGGTGTGCTCTACTTCCGCGGCGACGGCCTCTGGAAGCGCCTCATACTCCTCTTCGAGGATGAGGTGACGGTACGCCAAACGGCTGACGAGATCGAGATCGAGGGTATCCGCCGTGCGGTGGCCACGATCGTCTATCGCCTCGACGGTTACATTGAAATGGTAAAACGCAATGAAAAATAGCAGATTCAAATCCTTGACGTGGGCTGCGCTGGCAGCCGTGGGACTCACGATCTTCCTCTATGGACATCGTGAGGACTTCGGCTTGGGGCGCAACATGGAGATCACGATCAATGTGATGCGTGAGCTCTCGCTCAACTACGTCGATTCGATCGATACCGACAAGCTCCTGCTGGGGGCTGCCGATGGTATGGTGCGCAACCTCGACCCCTACACGGAGTACATTCCCGAGAAGGAGATGTCGGAGTTCGAGATGCTCACCACGGGTAAGTATGGCGGCATCGGCTCGCTGATTCGCCTCAAGGGGGAGTATGTGATCATCGCCCAGCCCTACGAGAACTCGCCGGCCGACAAAGCGGGGCTGAAGATTGGCGACAAGATCCTTGCCATCGGCGAGGAGTCGGCCAAGGGCTTCACGACCGAGCAGGTCTCGGCGCGCCTCAAGGGAGAGCCCAACACCCCCGTTAAGGTCAAAATCGAGCGTCTCGACGGCACGATCCACGAGAAGGAGATCATGCGCGAGAGAATCGCCATTCCGGCCCTCTCCTACACCGGCTGGGTCAACGACAGCATCGGTTACATCCGCCACGACGACTTCACGGAGGGGTGCGCCTCGGAGTTGCAGGCCGCCATCCGCACGCTCGACAAGACGGGCCGCCTAAAGGGGCTCGTGCTCGACTACCGCAACAACGGCGGCGGCATCATGCAGGAGGCAATCAAGATTGTGGGTCTCTTCACGCCGCGTGGCACGGAGGTTGTCCGCACGAAGGGTCGCAACGACGAAAAGATCTACAAAACCACCTCGGAGCCTGCCTACCCCGACCTGCCGCTCGTCTTGCTGGTCAATAGCGGCTCGGCTTCGGCTTCGGAGATTGTCTCGGGAGCCCTGCAAGATATGGATCGCGCCCTCTTGGTGGGTCAGCGCACGTTGGGCAAGGGTCTGGTGCAGAGCACCGTGCCCGTAGGCTACAACTCGATGCTCAAGCTCACGACGGCCAAGTACTACATCCCCTCGGGTCGCTGCATCCAGGAGATCGACTACTCGCAGTCGCAACAGGGCTCGGTACGCGAGATTCCCGACTCGCTCATCAAGGAGTACACCACACGCGGTGGTCGCAAGGTCTATGATGGCGGCGGTGTGATGCCCGACATTCAGATCAAGCCCGAATATGTGAGTCGCTTTGCGATGACCCTCTACGGCATGGGCTTCATCGAGGATTTCGGCGACGACTACATCCGCCGCAACGGCTACCGCAAGATCGAGCCCCGCACCTTCCGCCTCACGGAGCAGGATTTCGAAGATTTTGTCCGCTTCATGGCAGACAAGAAAGTCCCCTACGAGTCGGAGACGCGCCAGACGCTCGAACTGATCAAGAAGGCGGCCGAGAACGACCGCTTCAAGGAGGTGCAGGAGAAGATTGCACAGCTGGAGGCGGTTCTGAAGGATGATACGCAGACCAACCTCGAGACCTACCGCGCCGAGATTACCGACTACCTGACGAGCGACATCGTACTGCGCCATGCCTATGCACGCGGCGTGGTCGAGAATACGCTCGACGAGGATAGCGGCATCCGTCGTGCTGCCGAGATCCTGGCCGACAAGACGGAGTATGAGCGCATCCTCCGCGAACAGGACACCGCCCGCAAATAGAGCCCAAAACGCCCCCAAAAAGAGCTGAAAGCATGAATATTCGCCGCATACTATCCTTCCGAAACCGCATTGCCTTCATCGCGGTCGGTGTGATATTGGGGGTGCTCTCGCTCCTCTACACCAACAGCTTGGCACGCACACTTCGCGAGAAGGAGCAGCACAATGTCGAGCTCTGGGCCCACGCCATGGAGCGCCTGAATCGCGATGTGCTGAGCGGTACGATCATGGTGCAGACCCCGCTGGTCGACGACCTGATTTCGAACAACAACAACATCCCCTTCATCATCACGAACGAGAATCTGGAGGTGATCTCCTCACACCTGATTCCGGAGGAGATCATCGACCATCCCGACCGCCTGCGTCGCCAAATCGATAAGTTCACGAAGGAGAACACCCCGCGTCAGGTACGCTTTGGTTGGACCAACCGCCACTACCACATCATCTTCTACGGCCACTCGGCGCTGCTCAAACAGCTCTACTACTACCCCTACGTCCAGATCTTTGTCATCGCGGCCTTTGTTTTGCTGGCCTTCGTGGCCTTCCGCTCCTCGAAACTCGACGAGCAGAATCGCGTCTGGATTGGTCTGGCCAAGGAGACGGCTCACCAATTGGGTACCCCCACATCCTCGCTCCTGGGTTGGATCGAGTACCTGCGCTCGCAGGATGTCGATCAGACAGCTGTCGAGGAGATGAACAAGGATTTGGCCCACTTGATGAAGATCGTCGACCGCTTCTCGAAGATCGGCTCCGAAACACCCCTTACCCCCGCCAACATCAACGAGGTGGTGGGTGGCTCGGTGATGTACTTCCGCAAGCGAATCCCGCGCAATGTGACCCTCGACTACAACGGCCTGGCCATCGCACCGGTCGAGGCGGCCATCAATGTCGCCCTCTTTGAGTGGGTGGTCGAAAACCTGATGAAAAATGCCCTCGATGCCCTGCAGGGACATGGTGCTATCGAGGTGAAGATCGCTTCGGACGAGAAACATGTCACGATCGACGTGAAGGATACGGGCAAGGGTATTGCCAAGGGCAACTGGAAGCGCATCTTTGAGCCCGGCTTCACAACCAAGACGCGCGGCTGGGGTCTTGGCCTCTCGCTCTCGCGCCGCATTGTCGAGGAGTATCACAAGGGACGCATCTTTGTCGCCGATTCGGAGATTGGCAAGGGTACCACCTTCCGCATCATCCTCAAACGAACTTTTGAAGGATGAGCCACCAACTGATTCCATACCGCCTCGAAGAGCCTGTTGCACCCGTTGCAACGGATAGTTTGTCGCATCCGGAACCCACCGATTCGTTGGCCAAAGTTCCGAGCGATTCACTCGCGCTTATTCCGGCCGACTCATTGGTGAGCATAACACCCGACTCGCTTGCAAAGCCCCACGTGGAGGTTGTTGCCCCCTACGAACTCCCCTTTGCGCTGCGCTCGTCGCTCGAGGAGACACCCTCTCGCAAAAATCTGCGCTACAACGAGACCTCAGCCGAGGAGCTCTTCGGCTACAGCTCGATGCAGGCCGAGATTCCCTATACCCCTCACGCCGCCCCCGCACTGACAGCCACGCCCCTCTTTGGAGCCTTTGTTCTGGGGTTGGTGATCTTCTACGCCCTGATGCTCCATCAGCACCTCTCGGATGCCATAACGCTGGTCGGCCGTGTGAGCCGCGAGCGCGCCACGGGCGAACGCCTCACCGAGGATTCGACGGGCGACTACACCCGATTTATCAACCTGGCTGTGACACTCGGACTGCTGTTGACCGGTGCCGCCGTGATGCGCATCGCCGCCCCCTTTGTGGGATACACACCACTTGCCGAATGGCCCCACACGGGCGCCTTTATGGGCAGCCTCGGCATCGTGGCAGCCCTGGGGCTGGTTATCCTCTACCGACAAGGGTTGTCGCTGCTGATTGGTCGCCTGACCTACACGCAACAACTCTTCGAACAACTCAACCGACTTGCGAGCACATTCTTTGCCCTGCTGACACTCCTGTCGACCCCCCTCTTAGCACTCTGGTTGCTAGCACCTCTCGGCGAGGGTAATTTATGGTTATGGGTGATTATCATCGAATTGATCGTTGTATTCGTTTTATACCTCAACGAGACACTTTCGCTCTTTATTTCAAAAAAAATTTCAATTTTGCATTGGATTTTGTACCTTTGCGGCGTGGAAATCCTCCCAATGAGTTTTTTAGTACTTTTGGTGATGAGATAACCCACTTTGCATGGGCGGTCATAAGCCGCCTAAATATTTGAAACAAAGAGAGTTAAAACGTGAAGAGTATCCTTGTATCACAACCGAAGCCGGCTGTTGTAGAGAAATCGCCGTTCTACGAAATCGCTCAGAAACACCGTGCTAACATTGGTTACAAACCCCTTATCCGCGTAGAAGGTGTCAGCCTGAAAGAGTTCCGCGCACAGCGCATCGAGATCCTTGACCACACGGCCGTCATCTTCACCTCACGCTCCACAGTCGATAGTTTCTTCCACATCGCCGAGGAGGCCCGCATTACGATTCCCGAAACGATGAAGTATATCTGCCAGACGGAGGCTGTTGCCCTCTACCTGCAGAAGTACATCGTATACCGCAAGCGCAAGATCTCGTTTGCCGACGGTTCGTTCACCTCGCTCATCGAGCAGATCGTAAAACACAAGGAGGAGAAGTTCCTCTTGGCCCTGAGCGAGCCCCACAAGCCCGAGTTGCCCGAGACGCTCGCCACGCTGAAGCTGGCGGTCGATCCGGTGATTCTCTCGCGCACGGTAGCTGCCGACATGGAGGATGTGGATCTCTCGACGATCGACCTGCTGGCCCTCTACTCTCCGTCGGATGTCAAGGCGCTGATCGAGAAATTCGGTACGGAGAACCTGCCCTCCATCGCCGTCTTTGGCGAGGGTACGTTGCGCTCGGCTTGCAAGGCCGGGCTGAAGGTGGTAGCCAATGCGCCGACCCCCGCAGCCCCCTCGATGGTCAAGGCGATCGATATCTACCTCCAGAAGTTGGCCAAGGGCGAGGAGATTCTCCCCATCGAGCCCCAGGTAGACAACGACAAAGAGGCCTTCATTCGCTCGCAGCAGAGCAAGCTGGCCAAGAAGAGTCGCACACGTCGCACGACGACCGCCGCGACTGCCGCGACTGCCAAATAGCAACTTCTAACCCCGAAGAGCCATGCTCGACAACGCGCTTCCCCGCAACGAAAGGCTCCGCACCCTGGGAGCCATCCGCCGTCTCTTTATGGAGGGGGAGTCGGGATTCGTCTATCCGTTCCGCTACCTCTGGTATGCCGAAGCGGATAGTGCCCCGTCGGTCGAGGTGCTCTTCTCGGTTCCGAAGAAATACCACAAGCGCGCCAACAAGCGCAACCTGCTGCGCCGCCGCACAAAGGAGGCCTACCGCCTCCAAAAACAGGTCATCACGCACCACGTCGGGGATCGAAACCTCGACTTGGCGCTGATCTACTCAGCGCGCGAGGTGCTCCCCTCAAAAAAGATTCACCATGCCGTCCACAGGATTCTGGAGTCGATTCAGGAGCACCTGTAAGCGGCTCTGCGCCCTGCCCCTCATCGCACTGGTGCGCTTCTACCAACTCTGTATTTCGCCCCTCACGCCCCCCTCGTGTCGCTTTACGCCTACCTGCTCGCAATATGCGCTGGAGGCACTGCGCAAACACGGCTTGTTGAAAGGGTCGTGGCTCACCTTGAAGCGCCTCTCGCGCTGCCATCCCTGGGGCGGTAGCGGATACGATCCCGTCCCCTAACCACTATACAGCCCCGCCATGTCGCTCAAGAATCTGCAGGAACGCCTCGCCGAGATGCCGATGCTCAAACTGCTGCCCGCCGTGGTGGCCGGCATCCTTGTTCAGGAGGCTCTCCTGGTACCGATGTGGGGCGTTGTGGCGTTGGCACTGCTCTGCGGTGTGGGGGCGATTCTGCTCCACCGCAGCTACCTGCTGCTACTCTTTGCCGCCTCGGTGGGCTACCTCTCGGCCTCGCTGCAAGCGAAGCCAACCCCCTTTCCAATCGGCCACAACATCTCGTTCGTAGCCGTTGTAACCGACGACAGCACACCGCGCACGCGCACCAACCGTACCGAGGCGCGTATCGAACGGTGGCAAGACCCCCTCTCGGGCGAAACCTATCGGTGCGATGCCACCGTGTGGCTCTACACCGACACACTCACAACCCTCACGGGCGGTGAGCGACTGCTCATTACCGAGCGCGTTCGCCCCATCAACTACGGCTCTGCGCAATTTCGCACCTTGATGCGACAGCGCGGTTTAATCGGAAGCTGCTTTTTGACCCACCACAACGTGGAGCGGCTCGACACGCCGAAACACCCCTCCCTGCACGTGCGCGCCTCGCGCCTGATGCAACGCCGCTTGAAGGAGGAGTCGGAGCGGGCAGCCGTCGTATCGGCGATGACGGTCGGCAACCGCAACCGACTCTCGGCCTCGCTCCGCGAAGATTATGCGCGCAGTGGTACCGCCCACCTGCTGGCCGTCTCGGGACTCCATACGGGTATCCTCTTTCTGTGGGTGAATCTTGCACTCTGGTGGCTTCCCCTCTTTCGGCACGGTCACCGCCTGCGCAACCTGGTGGCCATCGCGGCCGTCTGGCTCTTTGTGGCGGCGGCAGGCTTTCCGATCAGTGCCGTGCGAGCCGCTGTGATGTGTACCCTCCTGCAATGGGCCCTCTTTACCTCGTCGCACTACCGCGCCACCAACAGCTGGGCGGCAGCAGCGCTGATCCTGCTCCTCATGCACCCCTCGTGGCTCTTCGATGTAAGCTTCCAGCTCTCGTTTGTAGCCGTCGGCGGATTGCTCGTGTGGGGAGTGCCCCTCTGTCGAAAGCTGCACACCCCCTATCGCCTCCTGAATGGGTTGCTCGATGCACTCTGCATCAGCCTGGTGGCCTCGCTCGTAACGGCACCCCTCACCTCCTACCACTTCGGACTCTTCTCGCTCGTAGGGCTGCTGCTCAACCCCCTGATGATTCTGCTCGGAAGCGGTATCGTGGCCATAGGTGTTGCCCTGCTGTTGCTGCCGCCCCTCGCCCCGCTGCTCCGACCCCTTGTTTTGATGCTTGCCGAGTGGCAGAACGCCCTCGCCGCATGGGGTGCGACACAGGCAGGTTGGGTGGTCGAATACCGCCTCGCGAATGAGCTCGTCATCGCCTTTTACCTCATTTTATTGCTGCTAACCCTCACGGCGTGGTGTTGGGATCGAAAAAAAGGCGTACATTTGTAGTATGCTGACACGCGATGAATACAACCTGCTTGCCTCCGAGGAGCTGCGCACAGCCATCCGCACGAACCGCCACCGCGATCCGTTGCAGGTGGCTCTCGACCGTTCACTCTCGGAGCCGCGCCTCGTGGCAACCCAACTCAAATACCTGACCCGCGCCGCGACGAAGCTCCCAAGCTACGCCGAGGCTTGCTGCATCCTGCCCCCCAGGGCCTTCGAGCAGGCCTCGAGCGAACGATGCGCCGCCCACAAACCTTTGAACGGCGAGCGTGTGCTGGATCTCACCTGCGGCTTGGGAGTCGATGCACTCGCTTTGAGCCACCGTTTTCGACAGGTGGTAACCCTCGAGCGCAACGAGGTGCTGGCCGACGTCGCACGCGAGAATTTCCGCCGCCTGGGGGCCAACAACATCACCGTTGTCACGACCGATGCCGAGAGCTATGTGGCCGCCTGTGAGGAGCATTTCGACTGGATCTTTGCCGATCCCGACCGTCGCTCGGCCGAGGGGAAAAAGCTCGTCTGCCTGGAGGATTGCTCGCCAGACGTCTTGGCCTTGATGCCCCACCTGAAGCGGTTGGCACCCCGTTTGTGTCTGAAAAATTCGCCCCTCTTCGATGTCGATGAGGCCTTCCGACTCTTTCCCGAGGCCGACGTGGAGGTCGTATCGCTCGGAGGTGAGTGCAAGGAGGTCTTGATCTCGGTGGGCGAGGGCATTGCGCGCAAGCTGACCGCCACGTCGCTCGACAGCGCGGAGTCATTCAGCCTGCAAGAGCGCCCCTCGGAGCTGCCTCACGAGGACTTTGACCCGACACGCTACCGCTTCCTGATCCTCCCCGATGTGGCGCTGCAAAAGGCTCGCCTGACACGCGCCTACTTCGCCTGCGAGGAGCATCGCGCCGCAATCTGGAGCGAGCACGGCTACGCCTTTACGACCGAGCCTCCCCAAAAGGTGATGGGGCGCGTCGAGGAGATCGTAACCATCGAGCCCTACGACCCCAAGCAGCTCAAACGCAGACTCAAGGGGCAGGGCGTGGAGCTTCTAAAGCGCGACTTCGACATTCCGCTCGAGACGGTACGCCGCCGTTTGGGGCTACGCGAGGGGAATAAAATACGCCTTGCATTGACAAAAATCGAAAGCAATTATTGGACAATTAGCCTAAAATAGGTAGCTTTGTAAAAACCCTTGGAGCGATGAAATTCAACGATCTTTACCTCTTCTTCACCGACACGATTTTCCGTCGGGATCCCGCTTCGTGGAAAAACCCCGCAGTTCGCATGGGAGTCAACCTCTACAAGCTCCTCTACTACATGGTGCGCGGCATGTTGAACCACGGCACGTTGGTGCGCAGTGCCGCGATGACCTACTACACGGTCACCTCACTTGTGCCCATCCTCGCCGTCGCCTTTGCCGTCGTGAAGGGTTTTGGTGTGGGTGAGACCCTCATAGAGTCGCTCTACGACCTCTTTCCGCAATACCCCGAGGTGATCGAATACATCGTGGGCTTTGCCGAAAATGCCCTGGCTCGCACCCAGGGAGGTGTGGTGGCCTCGGTCGCCTTGGTGATGCTGTTCTGGTCGGTGATTCAGCTTTTTGGCTCTATCGAGAGCGCCTTCAACAACATCTGGGAGGTGAAGACTTCGCGCAGCATCGCCCGCCAGTGGACCGACTACCTGGCTGTGACGCTCATCGTCCCCATCTTCTGGATCGTAGCCTATGCCGTCGGCTCCTACACCGAGGAGGTCTTCCGCGAGACGTGGTACTTCTCGCTCCTCTCGCGCCTCTTGTCGCTCATCTCGATTTGGGCGATGTTCACCCTCCTCTACCTGATCATCCCCAACGCCCGCGTGAAGTTCACAAGCGCCCTCACGGCAGGTATTGTTGCCGGTACGGCCTTCCTCTGCTTCCAATGGGGCTACCTCTATGTGCAGACCTGGATGACCTCCTACAACGCCATCTATGGTAGCTTTGCAGCGCTGCCGTTGTTCCTGCTCTGGATACAGCTCTCGTGGCAGATCCTGCTCATCGGCGGTGAGCTCTCGTTTGCCTTCCAGAATGTGACCCGCTTTGGCGAGGAGCATGAGTGGCAACAGATCAGCTACGACCAGCGCCGCAAGGTGATGCTGGCCGTCATGGTACAGATCGTGCGCCACTTCCGCACCAAGGGAGGGGCAATGCCTGTTGAAATGTTGCGCCAACAATTGGGGCTCCCGACCCGCATCATCAACGATGTGCTCTTCCAGCTGACCAAGGCCGGGCAGCTCATCGACGCCCGCAAGAGCGAGGATGAACGCGAGGCGGCCTACGCTCCGGCCTACGATATCTCGCAGATGACCATCTACGGAATCCTCTCGTCGGTCGAAAACTACGGCGAGAATCCGCTCGTCTTCGACGAGGGCAGCGACCTGAAAAAGGTCGATCACATCCTCAACGGCATCACGGGCGAGTCGTTTGCCTCGAAACACAATGTCCCCCTTAACGATTTGGTTTAATGGCGCTCAAAATCGTACTTATCGGCAGTGGCAACGTGGCTGAGAGCATGGCTCAAGCCATCGTTGCATGCCCCAAACTCAAACTTCTGCAGCTCTACGCCCGCAATGCCGAGCGCGCCGAAGCCATAGCGCGCATAGCGGGATGCACCTACACCTCGGACGAGAAGTGGTTCAACCGCTCGGCCGACCTCTACCTGATTGCGGTCAGCGACCGTGCCGTCGAGGAGGTGGCCACCACGCTCCCCGTCCCACCGAAGGCCATCGTGGCCCACACGGCCGGCAGTGTATCGCTCGAGGCGCTCAAGAAATACCCCCGACGGGGTATCTTCTACCCCTTCCAGGGCTTCTCGGTGGGGCGCAAAATCGACTTTCGGCAGGTGCCCCTCTTCCTCGAGGCGGCCGACGAGGAGGTGATGGCCACACTGAAGGAGGCGGCGTCGGCTCTCAGCGAGCAGGTCTTCGAGGCCGACTCGGAGCGCCGCAAGCGCATCCACCTGGCAGGGGTCATCTGCAACAACTTTGTCAATGAGCTCTACGCCTCGGCTGCCGACCTGATGGCCGCAGAGGGGCTCCCCTACGCGGTGCTCAAGCCCCTTATCGAGGAGACCGCCGCCAAGGCCGTAGCAACCACCCACCCGGCACTCGTACAGACCGGCCCCGCCAAGCGAGGCGATACGCAGACCCAGGAGGGACACCTCGCCCTGCTCGAAGAGGACGAAACACTACACCGCATCTACGAACTTATGAGTCAAAAAATATGGGAAACTTCAAAGAAGATATAGCACGCATCGAGGCGATGATTTTCGACGTCGATGGCGTGATGACCGACGGTCGCATCATCCCCAACGGTGAGGGCGACTTCCTGCGCTGCTACAACTGCAAGGATGGCTATGCGCTGGCCTACGCCATTCGTCACGGCTACCGTGTATGTGTCATTACGGGCGGCTACGGCAAGATTCTGGAGCGTCGTCTGCAGATGCTCGGCATGAAAGATTACTACATCGACTGCATGGACAAAATTTCGACCCTGCGCGCCTACATCGAAAAGTACAACCTCAACCCCGAGAATGTCCTCTACATGGGCGACGACATCCCCGACCTGGAGTGTATGCAGGCGATCGGTATGCCCGTCTGCCCCGCCGACTCGGCTCCCGAGGTGATCGAGTGTTCGCGCTACGTCTCGGAGTTCGAGGGGGGTCGCGGTGCTGTGCGCGACATCGTCGAGCAGGTGCTGCGCGCTCGTGGCGATTGGGCCAAGAGCTCGGAGGGTGTCACCCCCTCGTCGCTCGTAGCCTCGCGCTAAAAAGAGCACAAACAAAAAAAGCCCCCACACGAAATGTGCGGGGGCTTTTCTATTGCTGTCAGTCGAAGATTTACTCCTTGGCCGTCGAGTAGCCGTAGTACATAACCACCAGGAAGCAGGCAAGGGGCAGGAGGAACGAGAGGTTCACTGCAGGCCAGCCCAGCAGCGTACCCTGGTCGATGATCATCGCCTGGAGGGGAGGCAGCACCGAGCCACCCAGGATGGCCATAATCAGACCGGCAGCACCGAACTTGGCATCCTCGCCCATACCCTCGAGGGCAATACCGTAGATGGTGGGGAACATCAGCGACATGCAGGCCGAGACGGCCACCAGGCAGTAGAGACCCACGCGGCCGTCGATGGCAATCACACCCACCGTAGCAGCCGTGGCGGCTATGGCCAGGAAGAAGAGCAGGCGACCCGGGTTGATATACTTCAAGAGGTAGGTGCAGACAAAGCGGCTCGAGCAGAAGATCACCATGGCGATGATGTTATACTGCTGCGAGAGCACCTCGGCAGCCTTCTCGGCCATACCCTCGGCCATGAAGACACGCGTACCATACTGGATGATGAAGGTCCAGCACATAATCTGGGCACCCACATAGGCAAACTGGGCAATCACACCGTTGCGGTAGCGCTTCTGGGAGAAGATGCGCTTGAGGGTCGAGAGCAGACCATCCTGCTTCGAAGACTCCTGCACCTTGGGCATACGGGCCAACCAGATGACGAGGAACATCACCGCGATCACCGTACCGATGATGAGGTAGGGACCGATCAAGACACTCAAATCGGACTGCTTCATCGCCTCGAACTCCACCTCTGAGAGCTGGGCACGACCCGCCGTATCGAGCGGATTGAGCTTCGCCTGGATGAAGTTCATCGCCACATACATACCCACCAGCGAACCCATCGGGTTGAAGGCCTGGGCGAGGTTCAAACGGCGCGTAGCCGTCGCCTCGGAGCCCATCGAGAGGATGTAGGGGTTGGCACTCGTCTCGAGGAACGAGAGGCCGCAAGTGAGGATAAAGTAGGCGACCAGGAAGGGGTAGTAGCTACCGGTCATCTTCGCAGGGAAGAAGAGGAAAGCACCAATGGCATAGAGACCCAGACCCATCAGGATACCCGCCTTGTAGGAGTAGCGACGGATGAACATTGCAGCGGGGAAGGCCATGGCAAAGTAGCCGCCGTAGAAGGCCACCTGCACCAATGCACCATCCGTAACGCTCATGCGGAAGATCTTCGAGAAGGCCTTAACCATCGGGTTCGTGATGTCGTTGGCAAAGCCCCACAAGGCGAAGCACGAGGTGATCAGGATGAAGGGAATGAGGTAGTTCACTCCATTGTGCTTGAGGATTGATTCTTTGATTTTGTTCATAGGTTATGGTTTGATTTTTATTCGTTTTCGCTAATCAAATCGGCCACCACAGCATCGGTATAGGCAATCAGATCACGCGGCGCGAGCTTGAGCTGCAAGCCCCGCACTCCGGCACTGATGTAGATCGCCTCGAAACCTTCGCACGAAAGGTGGATGAAGGTCGGGAAGCGTTTCTTCATCCCGATCGGCGAGCAGCCGCCACGGATGTATCCCGTTGTGGGCAGCAGCTCCTTCATCGGTATCATCTGGGCACTCTTGTTGCCCGAGAGCTTCGCCGCCTTCTTCAGATCGACCTCGCAATCGCCCGGAACGACACAGACAAAGTGTCCCGTGCGGTCGCCCCGCAGGATGAGGGTCTTGAAGACCTGCGCGATATCCTCGCCCAGCTCCTCGGCCACGTGGGTTGCCGCCAGGTCGCTCTCATCGACCGTGTAGGGGATCAGCTCGTAGCCGATCTTGGCACGGTCCAGAAGGCGCGCTGCGTTGGTCTTTTCGATCTTGGCCATCCGTTATTGGCAGATTTCGTGGATCGTGCGGTAGAGCTCGGCCTGCTCCTCAGGCGTCTCGGCGTAGGTTACGACGATGAGCTTCATGCCGGGCTTCCAGAGCGAGCGCACCTTCTCGGTAACGAGCTCCTTGCCGCCCACAATGCGGGCATTCAGCACAGC
Organism: Rikenellaceae bacterium; assembly: GCA_030529085.1. GTDB lineage: Bacteria > Bacteroidota > Bacteroidia > Bacteroidales > Rikenellaceae > Alistipes. Next base: position 43,663 of record JAUMXM010000002.1, read on the forward strand.
TCCCGACCCGACAAAGGCCTCGGCGAAGCCCTCCGTGGGGTTGGCTCCGGGGTCGGTGGCGAGCGAGAAGGCACCGTCGGCCATGCGAATACCCGGAATCTTGGCAATCTCCTCCTTCTTGTCCGACCAATTGCCGCACGAGTGGAAGACCGTGCCGCCAAAGCGATCGCCGGCGCGCTGCATCGCAGGCACCGCTACGGGGAAGTAGAGGTCGGGCGAGAGCATCGTGGCCGAGTCATCGCTCATACCGAGACCCTCGAACATGCGGCTCGAGGCAAAGCCGTGACCCGGCTTGACCAGCGCATCGCCAATCAGGCGGCGCTGCGCCTCCGTGAAGTCGATCAGCAGATCCGAGGTGCGCGTCATCGCCTCCTCCATCGCCTCGGGATCGAGGTAGAAGTCGGAGTAGAACTCGTTCGAGTCGATGATATTGCTCAGGGTATTGAGCGGCGACTGCACATCGCAGTATGACATCGGAATCTCCCCCTTGGTCTTGTCGAGGAAGTACTCGACCATCTGCAACGTATGGCGACCAATCTCGGTCTCCGCTACGGGGCGGTAGGGGGCCTCCACAAGGGCGCGGGTCGAGGGGAACTTACCATCGACAGCGGGGGCCTGTCCCGGCTCCCAAAGGTAGCCGAAACCATAGGCGGCAGCTACCGTACCGAGGCCGTACCACGGCTCGAGAAAGTTGGGCACATCGGCCTCGAAGGCCATCGACTTCTCGAGTGCTCCGAGCTGCCAGGCGAGCGAACGCTCCCAATCGCGGCAATCCTCGGCGAAGACCTCCTTGACGCGCATACGACGATAGACCAAGACCCCCTGGTCGGACTCCCAAAAGGCCTTGCAGCGGGCATCGAGCCGTGCGGCATACTCCGCATAGCGTGCTCGATCGAATTTCTCGGGTGCAATCGGCTCGACCGCAGTCGCCTGCGAATCAGCCAGATTGACGTTAAAAGTATCCTTCTCCTTCATAGTTCAATGGGCTTCACGCCTCACCTATTTTGAATGTTGAATTTTGTATTTTGAATTGCCTATCGCAGCGAAGCAGCGATGGCATAAATCTCCTTCACGCGCTCGTCGGGGACATTTTGGTCCATATTGACGCAGCAGATACCCGTGTTGAGCAGGTTGCCCGAAGCCGCAACACGCGAAGAGATGATCTCGCGCAGCTCCTCCGAGGAGTAGCCGGCAATCTCGACCGGATTCAGGCGTAGCGAGAAGAAGGTCTCGGGCAGCATCTCGCGCAGGGCCTTCACATCACCGCCCCACCCCAGGTCGAGGAAGGCGAGATCCTTGATTTGGGCAAATTGGGCCGCATGGCGGTGGGGATCCTTGCCGCAGTAGTGGATGCCGTAGGGTTGGTATTTCTGACTCCACTCCTGATCAATGGCCAGCAACTGATCCTCGTAGTCGAACTCCGAAATCATCGTGTGGGAGCACTCCGAGTGGATGTAGAGCGGCTCGTCGAAGTGGCGCGCAATGCGGTTCACCGAGATCGACGAAGAGCCCGTCTCGGCCTGGATGTAGCTGAAGAAGCGCTCCACCACGCGGCCAATCTGCTGGAAGTAGGCGCGCGTAGCCTCGGGATCCATCATCATATCCATCAGGATCCCCTCGCCCTTCACATCGAGGGCCAGGTTCAACACTCCGCCCCAATTAATATCACCCGTGACGTAGCCGTACTTGCCTTTGAGCTGCTCGATGAGCTTTTGCAGACGCTTGAAGGCCTCCGAACGGAAGGGGGCCTCCTCGTCGATTACAAGCTCCTCGCGGTGGGCACACAACACCTGAGGTGCGGTGTCGGCACCATACTCGACCTTGCAACCCAACATCTCCGAAAGGAGGTAGCCTGCAGCCAGGTGAACAGCACCAATTTCGGGGCGCTCCTCGTTGCGGTGGGCACCCAGGCCGCAATCGCCAAAGCGGTCGTAGAGGACCTGCTCCATCTTCTGCTCATCGCTCACACGGCGACGGGGATCGTAGAAGAAATCTTGGTCGAAAACAATTCCTGTATGGTAGTTCCACCACGAGGGATGAAAGACAACATCGACGGGCAGCGGCGTAGAGCAGAGTTTTTTCATAGTTGGTTTTTGGGTTAATGGTTTAGGTGTGGAGGCGACCCTACCACAAATTGGTGCTAATTTACAAAATTTTCGGAAAAGTCCCACGCCTTTTCGGTTTCTTTAATTACTTTTGTAGGTATGAAACGCAAATTGGCCCTTATTCTGCTCTCGGTCGCCCTACTTTCGGTGGGGTGGCTTGGTTTGACGGGCCTTGTGTTGCCCGTAGCGCTGGTGCCGCTGCTCCTCCTGAGCGACGAGGCGGAGAACTCGCGCAAGGGGTGGTGGCAAACCTTTTTCCAGGCGATGCTCTGCTTCGTATTGTGGAACGCGGCTACCATCTGGTGGATCTGGAACGCCACCCCCATAGGGCCGATTGCGGCAACCCTCTTTTCGACCTTCTACAACCTCCTGGCCTTTATGCTCTACCACACCGTGAGCAAGAAGGCAACCAAGCCCCTGGCCTACACCACCCTCGTGGCGGCGTGGATCGCCACCGAGTTTTGGTACACAACGAGCGAAATCTCGTGGCCCTGGCTCACGCTCGGCAACGGCTTCTCGCACGATGTGTGGGCGGTGCAATGGTACGAATATACGGGTGTCTTTGGAGGCTCGTTGTGGGTCTTGGTGGCCAACCTCTTTGTTTTTGAGGCTGTTAAGTGTCGCACGAAGGGCAAAATTGCAGCCGCAGCCGCCTCGATTCTGCTTCCCGTCGCCCTCTCGCTGACCCTCTGGTGGGGCTACGAGGAGCCCTCGGCCGAGCGGGTGAAGGTGAGCTCGATCCAGCCCAACATCGACTGCTACGAAAAGTTCGCCAACACGGACGAATACCAGGAGCAAAACATCTTCGCACTGCTCGAAGAGGTCCCCGCGGATGTCGATTTCATCCTGCTGCCCGAGACGGCTGTGCCGGGTTACTTCTGGGAGCCGAACCTCGCCGAACGCCTCAACGACGAGGAGGATGCCATTTGGCAACGCCTGCGCGACACGCTCCGCAATAACAACCCCGAGGCGATGCTCGTCACGGGTGCCAACACCCGCCTGCACTACGCGCCCGGCAAGCAGAGCCGCACGGCACGCCCCGTAGCGCGCGACCGTCGCTACGGCTACTACGACCACTTCAACACCGCCGTCGGTCTCGATACGACCGCCCGAACGCTGCTCCACCACAAAGGCAAGCTCGTAATCGGCGTGGAGAACACCCCGGGATGGATCTTCGATCTGATGGACTTCCTGGTGATCGACCTCGGTGGCATCGTGGGGCAGATCGGCATCGGCACACATGGCTCGGCCTTTGCCCACAACAACACCAAAATCGGCCCCGCAATCTGCTACGAGGGGGTCTATGGCGACTTCTTCGGCGACCACGTACGTCGCGGTGCCGAGCTGATGGCCATCCTCTCGAACGACGGCTGGTGGGGCAACACCCCCGGCTTCGAGCACCTCTTCACCCTCTCGCGCCTGCGCGCCATCGAGCACCGCAGAGCCGTAGTCCGCTCGGCCAACACGGGCCGCTCGGGCTTCATCTCGCCCCGCGGCACGGTGACGCAGACCCTGGGCTGGGAGGAGCGCGGCGTAATCACCGAGGAGGTTGTTCTGAACCGCGAAGAGACCCTCTACACGCGCCACGGCGACCTCACGGCTCGCATAGCCGAGTACCTGCTGCTGCTCTGCGTGCTCTACTACATCGCCTACCGCATCAAGCGGCGCAACCACTTGATTGAATAATTTCCCGTACCATCATAGATTATGAACTACACCCAAACCCTCGAATTCCTCTTCAACCAACTCCCCGTCTTTGAGAAGACGGGAGCCTCGGCCTACAAGCCCGGTCTGGAGCGTATCAGCGAGTTTTGTCGCGTTCTGGGCAACCCCCAGCGCAACTTTTTTACGATTCATGTGGCCGGAACGAACGGCAAAGGCTCCGTATCGCACATGCTGGCCTCGATTCTCGAGCAGGCCGGCTACCGCACGGGCCTCTTCACGTCGCCTCACCTGAAGGATTTCCGCGAGCGCATCCGCGTCGATGGCGAGATGATCCCCAAGCAGAAGGTGGTCAACTTCGTCGATAAGCACCGCGAGAAGATGGTAGATCTGAAGCTCTCCTTCTTCGAGATGACCGCCGCATTGGCCTTCGACTACTTCGCCCAAAGCGATGTCGAGGTGGCCGTCATTGAGACGGGACTGGGTGGACGACTCGATGCCACAAATGTCATCGTTCCGATTGTGAGCATCATCACCAACATCGGCCTGGAGCACACCGCCCTGCTGGGTGATACGCACGCCAAGATTGCGGCCGAGAAGGGTGGCATCATCAAGAAGAGCATCCCGGTCATCATCGGCGAGGGTGACGAGCGCTACAACAGCGTCATCGAGGCAATCGCCGCCGAGAATCGCTCGCGCGTGATCTACGCCGAGCAGGAGTTCATCTGCGAGGAGGCCAACGATAACAGCTGCGAGCAGTGCATCTCGCTGCGTCGCGTGCGCGATCAATATCTCTACGATGTGCGCCTCGACCTGATGGGACACTACCAGCGTAAGAACCTCGTGACAGTAGCCACCGTGGCCGACTTCCTCCACGAATCGACTCCGCTTACAATCTCGCGTCGCGCCTTTATCGAGGGTCTGCAGAGCGCCTCGAAGCAGACCTCGCTCCTGGGTCGCTGGCAGGTGATCGGCGAAAATCCCCTGACAATCTGCGACACGGGGCACAACGCCCACGGCATTCGCTACGTCGCGGAGCAGCTGGGCGCCGTGGCCTACGAGAAGTGCTACTGCGTGATGGGCTTCGTGCGCGACAAGGCACTCCCGGAGATTCTCCCCCTGCTGCCCACCACGGCACACTACATCTTCACGGCAGCCGATACGAACCGCGCCGTGCCCGCCGCCGAGCTCTGTGAGCTGGCTGCCGGCTATGGATTAAAGGGCGAGGTAGTCGAGAAGGTCGAGGAGGCCGTAGCTCGCGCCCGCGAATTGGCCACCGAGAAGGATCTGATCTTCATCGGAGGCAGTACCTATGTCGTTGGTGAAGCGATGTAGGTAACACGCAAACGCTTTTACCATAAAGAGGGGGTGCAACCAATGTTGCACCCCCTCTTGTATAACATGGCCCGATGGGCTTAGCGGCGTTTGGTCGGCAGGTCGTCAATAAACTCGATGGCCAGCGGACGGCGGAAAACCTCCTGCAGCGAGAGGATGGTCTCGGTAGCCGAGATACCCGAAATGCAGAGAATCTTGTTGTAGACGGTCTGCATCAGGTGCTCGTTGTCGAGGCAATAGAGCTTGACCTGGATACTGCCCTTACCCGTAATAAAGTGGGCCTCCACAATCTCGGGAATCTTGTGCAGTTCGGAGATCACCTGCTGCAAGAGCTGGGGATCCTTGAGCGAAATATTGATGTGGGCGCAAACATCGAAACCCAACATCTTGGGATCGACCTCCATGTAGCTGCCCTGGATGACACCCATGTCGGTCAATTTGTGGATACGCTGGTGAATCGCCGCACCCGAGATACCACACTCACGGGCAATCTCCAGGAAGGGCATACGGGCATTCTTAACCAGATACTTCAGAATCTTGCGATCGATAGCATCCAAATTGATCGTTTTCGTTGGCTTCATAATTGATAGGGGATATTTTTGATCTTTATATTTCCGATTACTTGAGTACACCCAGCTCCTTGCCCACCTTTACGAAGGCGGCAATGCAGCGGTCGAGCTGCTCGGTGGTATGGCCGGCCGAAACCTGTACGCGGATACGCGCCTGGCCCTTCGGTACTACGGGGTAGTAGAAGCCCGTCACGAAGACACCCTCCTCCTGGAGCTTGGCAGCCATATCCTGCGAGAGCTTGGCATCGTAGAGCATCACGGCGCAGATGGCCGAAACGGTCGGCTTGATGTCGAAGCCGGCAGCCATCATCTTCGTGCGGAAGTACTCCACATTCTCGACCAGCTTGTCGTGCAGAGCATCGCTCTCGCCGAGCATCTTGAACATCTCGATACCGGCACCCACTACGGCGGGGGGCAGCGAGTTGGAGAAGAGGTAGGGACGCGAGCGCTGGCGCAGCATCTCGATAATCTCCTTGCGACCCGTCGTGAAGCCGCCCACAGCACCACCAAAGGCCTTGCCGAGCGTACCGGTCAGAATCTCCACCTTACCGCGCAGGTTGTAGAGCTCCGTGATACCGCGACCCGTCTTGCCGAGCACGCCGGCCGAGTGGCACTCATCGACCATCACCATGGCGTCGTACTTCTCGGCCAGCTCGACAATCTTATCGAGCGGAGCGGCGTTGCCATCCATCGAGAAGACACCGTCGGTGCAGATGATGCGGAAGCGCTGGGCCTGAGCCTTCTTCAGACACTCCTCCAGGTCGGCCATATCGGCGTTGGCGTAGCGATAGCGCACCGCCTTGCAGAGACGCACACCGTCGATGATCGAGGCGTGGTTCAGGGCATCGGAGATGATGGCATCCTCCTCGGTAAAGAGGGGCTCGAAGACACCGCCGTTGGCATCGAAGCAGGCGGCGTAGAGGATCGTATCCTCGGTGCCGAAGTAGTCCGAGATAGCCTTCTCGAGCTCCTTGTGCATATCCTGGCAGCCGCAAATGAAGCGCACCGATGACATACCGTAACCGCGCTCGTCCATCGCCTTCTTGGCCGCCTCGATCAGGCGCTTGTTGTCCGAAAGACCCAGGTAGTTGTTGGCGCAGAAATTGAGGACCTCACGGCCTGCCACCTCGATGGCGGCACGCTGGGGCGAGCAGATCAGACGCTCGTTTTTGTAGAGACCGGCAGCACGAATTTCGTCCAACTCCTGCTGCAAGTGCGCTTGCATTTTGCTATACATATCGCTTAAAAATTTAGAATTGTGCTTATTTTGTGTAAAATTGTTAGCAAATGTAACCATTTTATTTTGATTTTACACTATATTTGTGGTAAGAATCGAATAATAACTATGAAAAAGGAGTGTGTATTGGTTAGTGGCGGTGCCGGTTACATCGGCTCGCACACTGCAGTTGAACTTATCGAGGCGGGCTACGACGTAGTCATCGCCGACAACCTGTCGAACAGTGATTTTGGTGCCGTGGAGGGTGTCCGCAAAATTACGGGGGTCGAGGTGCCCTTCGTCGAGGTCGATTGCTGCGACCGCGAGGCCCTCAAAACCAAGCTCTTCGAGCAGTACGAATTCCAGTCGGTGATCCACTTCGCCGCCTTTAAGGCTGTGGGCGAATCGGTGCAGAAACCGCTCGAGTACTACCGCAATAACCTCACCTCGCTGATGAACATCCTGGATCTGATGCGCGAGTTTGGTCGTCAGAACATCGTGTTCTCCTCGTCGTGCACGGTCTATGGCGAGCCCGACAAGCAACCCGTCACGGAGCTTACACCCCGTAAGCCCGCCACCTCGCCCTATGGCAATACGAAGACCATGTGCGAGGATATTCTGCGCGATACGGTGCGTGCCACCCCGGCGCTGAAGGGTATCGCCCTGCGCTACTTCAACCCCATCGGTGCCCACCCCACGGCTCTGATTGGTGAGCTGCCGCGCGGTGTGCCGCAGAACCTCGTCCCCTTCGTGACGCAGACCGCCGCCGGCATCCGCGAGTGCCTCTCGGTCTTCGGCAACGACTACCCCACGCCCGACGGCTCGAACATCCGCGACTACATCGACGTAGTGGATTTGGCGCGCGCCCATGTCGTAGCCATTACCCGCATGATCGAGGGTAAGAACAAGCAGCCCTACGAGGTCTTCAATGTCGGCACGGGCAACGGTGTCTCGGTGCTGGAGCTGGTGCGCCGCTTCGAGGAGGCCAACGGCTTGAAACTCAACTACAAGATTGCCGATCGTAGAGAGGGCGACATCATCGCCATCTGGGCCGACCCGACGCTGGCGAACGAGGAGCTGGGCTGGCAGGCAAAGCGCAACCTCGACGACACGCTCCGCTCGGCTTGGGCCTGGGAGAAGCATGTGAGAGGCATTGAGTAGTGCTACGCACAATTAAAATTCAAGATTAAAAATTAAAAATTGGGGCTGTGCAATCGGAGCACGCCCCCTTTTTTTGATGCTAAACCCCTCATTTTTTGCACTTTTTTAGCGCGCGATTTTGAATTTTGGATTTTCAATCGTACTTTTGCACTCCCAAACAGGCGGTATTGGGACACAATTCCAAGAAATTGCGTTGAGAACCGCCGGTGGTTTAACTTTATTAAACATTTTCAAACACTATGAAAACTATCGTTGTAAATGCCGTTGAGCGTAACGACTTCGGCAAGAAGGCAGCCAAGGCTGTTCGTCGCGAGGGTATGGTACCCTGCGTACTCTGTGGTAACGGTGAGACCGTGAACTTCACGATCGATCCCCGCGAGATCAAGGCGCTGATCTACACCCCCAACTCGTATGTTATCGAGTTCCACTTCGGTGACAAGGTTGAGCTGGCTGTAATGCGCGAGGCTCAGTGGCACCCCGTACGTGAGGAGCTCCTCCACGTTGATTTCTTCCGCATCGCTCAGGGCAAGCCCGTATCGGTGGCTATCCCCGTACGTCTGACCGGTAACGCCGAGGGTGTGAAGGTCGGTGGTAAGCTCGTTCTGTCGGCCCGCAAGGTGACCGTGAGCGCCCTGGTAGAGAACCTGCCCGATGAGATTGTTGTTGATGTAACGTCGCTCGGCCTGGGTAAGACGATCTTCGTAGGTGACCTCGCTGTTGAGAACCTGAAGTTCGTGACGCCCGCTACGACCGCTGTCTGCGCTGTGCGTATGACCCGTGCTGCTCGTGGTGCTGCTGCTGCCGAGAAATAATCGTAACGAATGAAATACCTTATTGTTGGATTGGGCAACATCGGCTCGGAGTATGCCGATACCCGTCACAACATCGGTTTCAATGTGTTGGATGCCCTTGCTGCGGCATCCAACACTTCTTTTTCGACCGTTCGCTACGGCGATATGGCCACCCTGCGCCACCGCGGCCGCACGGTGCTGCTCCTCAAGCCCTCGACCTATATGAACCTCTCGGGTAAGGCCGTGCGCTACTGGATGGAGCAGGAGAAGATCAAGCCCGAAAACCTGCTTATCATCTCCGACGACATCGCCATCCCCTTCGGTCAGCTCCGTATGCGTCAGCAGGGCTCGGCAGGAGGTCACAACGGCCTGAAGAATATCGCCGAGCTGCTCGGCACCGAGTCCTTCGCCCGTATGCGCTTCGGCGTGGGTGGCGACTTCCCGCGCGGCCACCAGGTCGACTACGTCCTGGGCAAGTGGAGCGACGAGGAGCAGAAAGCCCTCCCCGAGCGACTCAAGATCTTCGGTGATGCGATCCTCTCGTTTGTCGCAGTCGGTTGCACGATGACGATGAACAACTTCAACAAGAAATAAAAAAAACCTGCCCCGATAAGGCAGGTTTTTTGTTTTACTCGTCCCCCTCTTCGTCGTAGAAGAAGCCCTCCATGAGCGAATCCAACTCGCGGCGCTCCTTCTTCGTGGGGCGTCCCGTGCCGCGATCGCGGAAGACGAAGATCGTCTCACGGGGTACGTTTAACTTATCCAGCTCCTCCTGCGGCGTAATATCGAGGCAGTATTGGGGAACATTCTTCGCCCCCTGGCGGCTCGAAACCAGGTCGAGCACCTTATATTGATAGGTGACCGCCTGACGGCGCACCGAGATACGGTCGCCGATCTTCACCTCGCGCGAGGGCTTGGCGTAGGCATCATTGACCAGCACGCGGTTGTTGCGAATGGCATCGGCGGCATCGCTGCGCGTCTTGAAGACACGCACCGCCCAAAGGTATTTGTCCAAACGAATATCGTCCATCTTTTTACACTATTTTTCCAACATACTTTCACTGCGCGGCGCATCGTGCGAGTGCTCCTCGTTTTGGCGGCTCACGCTCAAAATCATACCCAGCGCGATGGCTGTAAAGAGGGTCGAGGAGCCTCCGCGCGAGATGAGCGGCAGGGTCTGACCCGTCTCGGGAATCAGGTTCACGGTGACCATCACATGCAACAGCGCCTGGCAGGTGATCATCAGGGCCAAACCCAGGACCAACAGCCCCGGGAAGGCGGTTCCGCACCGTCGGAAGATCTCGATGGCTCGGAAGAAGATCCAGAGGTAGAGCATCATCAGCGCAATGGCCATCAGGGCGCCATACTCCTCGACAAAGAAGGCGAAGGCGTAGTCGCTCTCGGGGTGGATCATCTCGACACGCATTGCACTCTGGCCGGCACCCACGCCCAATATGCCGCCGTTGTGGATGGCAATCATCGAGCGCTCGGTATCAGTCAAATCCTCGATCGGCTTCGTATCTTGAGGGAGCACCCAGAGCTTGACCCACGTCGAGAGGCGACCCTCGGCCGTCTCGCCGCGTCCCAAATTGAGGGCCATCAACAGCACAAAGCCCACAAAGGCCCAACCGATGAGTTTCATCAGCTCGCGCCCCGAGACACGTCCCACGAGCATCATCACCCACGTTGCCAGGAAGAGCAGCGCCGCCGACGAGGTGTGAGCCGGCAAAATCACGGCACAGGCCGCAACAACGGGCAAGAGAATCGGATAGGTACCCTCGCGCCAGATGCGTCGCTGATAACGGCTGGTGCGCCAGGTCCAGAAGCGCCACGAGGGGACGATGCGAATCTTGTCGATCTTGGTTTGGCGCGCCGCAAGCTGCATAGCGAGGAACATCACCGTCGCCACCTTCAGCGCCTCGGAGGGCTGGAAATTGAAGGGGCCGAGGGGAATCCAGCGGGCAGCACCGTTTGTCGTGGCACCGATGAAGTAGACCGAGACGGTCAGCAGCAGACTTGCATAGTAGACCCACCGCGCCGCCCGATGGTAGATGCGGCTGTTCATCCGCTGCACGATAACCATTATCACCAGACTGAAAAAGAGGATGATGAGGTGCTGGCGCAGGAATTGACTCGTGGTGCGGATCGTGTGGGCATCGTAGGCCATCTTGGCGATCGACGAATAGACCACCAAGACCGACAGCACGGCCAGCACGGCCACAATGACCCACAGCACCCTGTCGCCCGTAAACCAGCGGCGGAGTCCCGTAGGAGGAGTTTGTGTTGTCGTTCGAGCCATCATATAGGGTTTTTAAGCCTTCAAAATATGGGTTGCGACCCACTCCTTGAAGAGGCGGCCGCGCTCCTCGTAGTTGTGGAACAGGTCGAAGCTGGCACAGGCAGGTGAGAGGAGCACCACATCACCCTCGCGTGCCGCCTTACGGGCCTCCTGCATCGCCTCGTCGAGCGACGAGGTGGAGCGAATCGTCGGGACTACCCCCGCAAAATCGCGCTCGAGCTTGGCGTTATCGAGCCCCATGCAGATCAGCGTGTGGACCTTCTCGCGGGCAAAGGCCATCAAGGGGGCGTAGTCATTGCCCTTATCCGTGCCGCCTGCAATCCACACCACGGGGCGGGTCATACTCTCGAGGGCATACCACACCGAATCGACATTCGTAGCCTTCGAGTCGTTGATCCAAACCACCCCATCACGCTCGCCGGCGGGCTCCAGGCGGTGCTCCACGGGCGAGAAGCTGTAGATCGAGCGGGCTACCACCTCGGGCGAGACACCCGCCGAGAGAGCCGCCAGGGCTGCAGCCTGGGCGTTGTAGCGGTTGTGCAGACCCTTGATCTGCATCTTATCGAAATCGAGCTCCAGGCGCTTGCCATCGACCTCAACGACCCCCTGACGCTCCTTACCGAAGGGGAGCAGCGTGGGATTGGCCTTCAGTTTGGGCAGCTCGGCACAAATCACGGCATCATCCTCGAGGTAGATAAACTTCTCGCGCGGGGTCTGATTCTGCGTGATGCGCATCTTCGAATCTACGTAGTTTTGGAACTGATAGTCGTAGCGGTCAAGGTGGTCGGGGGTGATGTTCATCAACACACCCACATCGGCCTTGAAGCGGTACATGCCGTCGAGCTGGAAGGAGCTCAACTCCAAGACATACCAATCGAATGAGCCGGTGGCCACCTGGTAGGCGAAGCTCTCGCCGATATTGCCACCCAATGCCACGTTGAAGCCGGCATCGCAGAGGATCTTGTAGATGAGCGACGTGGTGGTCGTCTTGCCGTTCGAGCCGGTGATGCAGAGGCTCTTGGCCGAGCCCATGTAGCGCGCCGCGAACTCCATCTCGGAGATAATCGGCGTACCCTTTGCGCGCAGCTGCTGCACGATGGGGGCCTTGTCGGGAATACCGGGCGACTTGATCACCTCGTCGGCCGCGAGGATGCGCTCCTCGTCGTGCGACCCCTCCTCGTAGGGAACACCCCACTCCTCGAGCTTCGCCTTGTAGCGGTCGGCAATCGCGCCGCGATCCGAGAGGAAGACCTCGAAGCCCTCCTTTTTGGCCAGAATCGCCGAGCCGTAGCCGCTGATACCGCCACCCAAAACAACTATCTTTTTCATCTTTCTATCGAATCTTGAGGGTTACCAACGTGACCGCCGCCAGGAGCAGCGAGATGATCCAGAAGCGGATGACAATCTTCGTCTCGAAGATCGACTTCTTCTGGTAGTGGTGGTGCAGGGGCGACATGAGGAAGATGCGGCGACCCTCGCCATACTTGCGCTTCGTGTATTTGAAGTAGCCCACCTGCAACATCACCGAGCAGCTCTCCACAAGGAAGATACCGCACAGTACGGGCAGCAGCAGCTCCTTGCGGATGCAGAGGGCAAAGACGGCAATCACACCGCCAATCGAGAGCGAACCCGTATCGCCCATAAAGATCTGCGCCGGGAAGGAGTTGTACCACAGGAAGCCGACCAGAGCACCCGCCATCGCCGCGGCGAAAATCACCAGCTCACCGCTGTCGGGGATGTACATAATATTGAGGTAGTCGGCATACATCACGTGGCCCGAGAGGTAGGCCAGGACACCCAGCACCACGACAATCGGCACCGAGACACCCGTCACCAGGCCATCCAAGCCATCCGTGAGGTTGGCACCGTTCGATACGGCCGTCACGACCAGGATCGCCACCAAGACGTAGAGCAACCAGGCCAGGAACTCGTCACCAAAGGTGAACCAGCTATAATCCAGCTCGTTGTTCTTCACAAAGGGGATGGTCGTTTTGGTGGTCTTGACCTCGGAGGAGAGCGTAAGGGTCTGCTCGGTGGTCTGCTCCTGGCTCAGCTCGTAGCCTTTGGGGTGCTCGTCGCGTACCACGATGTCGGGCGAGAGCCACATCACCGTGCCCACAATCAGACCCAGACCCACCTGGCCCACCACCTTGAAGCGGCCGTTGAGACCCTCCTTGTGGTGGCGGAAGACCTTGATGTAGTCGTCCAAACCACCAATCATGCCCAACCAGACGGTCGAGATGAGCATCAGCTGGATGTAGATGTTATCCAGACGGGCAAACAAGAGGGTCGGCACCAAAATCGAGAGCAGGATAATCACACCGCCCATCGTCGGGGTACCGCGCTTCTGAAGTTGTCCCTCCAACCCAAGGTCACGAATATCCTCGCCAATCTGCTTGCGGCGCAGGAAGTCGATAATCGAGCGACCAAAAATAATGGCGATCAAAAGTGCCAAGATAATCGCGGCCGACGAGCGGAACGAGATGTACTGGAAGACACCCGCACCCGAGAGGCTGTAGGCTTCGTCTAAATGTTTGAAAATGTGGTAAAACATATCTGATTTTAATTTTTATTCCTTACGTTTTTAATCGCCAAAGGCTTTGCGCAGCTCCTCGCGGTCGTCGAAGTGGTGCTTCTCGTCGCCCACAATCTGGTAATTCTCGTGCCCCTTGCCGGCCACCAGAATCACATCGCCCCGCTCGGCCATCAAAACCGCCGTGCGAATCGCCGCAGCGCGATCCGTGATGCGCGTGGCACGATCCGTAGGCTTCAGACCCGCCATCATCTCGTCGAGAATGGCCTCGGGATCCTCATGGCGCGGATTGTCGGAGGTGAGGATCACCGTTGATGCGTAGCGTGCCGCAATGCGCGCCATCTCAGGGCGCTTCTCGCGGTCGCGGTCGCCCCCACAGCCGCAGACCACCAACAGCCGGCCTCGGCCCTGCATCAGCTCCTCGATTGTCGAGAGGACATTATCGAGGGCATCGGGCGTATGGGCATAGTCGACCACGGCAATCTTGCCGCCGGCCGAGTGGAGGCACTCGAAACGACCACTGACGGGCATCAAGGCACTCAGGGCGGTGAGGATCTCCTCCTGCTTGAGTCCGAGCTGCATCGCGGCACCATAGACCAACATCACGTTCGAGGCGTTGAAGCGACCCGTGAGGTGTACCCACAGCTCGCGGCCGTCGAGCTGCAAGAGCATGCCGTCGAGGTGCAACTCGACAATCTTGCAACGCACATCGGCCATCGAACGCAGCGAGGCGGTCACCACGCGGGCGCGCGTATTCTGCACCATCACCGCACCGTTCCTGTCGTCGCTGTTCACCAACGCAAAAGCCCCCTTCGGAAGGGCATCGAAGAGCCCCTTCTTCGCCTTGAGATACTCGGCGAAGGTCTTGTGGTAGTCGAGGTGGTCGTGGGTCAGGTTCGTAAACATCGCCCCCGTGAAGTGGAGTCCGAAGATGCGCTTCTGCACAATGGCGTGCGACGAACACTCCATAAAGCAGTAGTCGCACCCGGCATCGACCATCTCGCGCATCATGCGATTCAGGCGAATCACATCGGGGGTGGTGTGGGTCGAGGGAATCTCACGCTCATCAACCTTATAGACCACCGTCGAGATCAATCCGGCACGGTAACCCATGCGGCGCACCAGGTCGTAGAGCAACGTGGCGATGGTGGTCTTGCCGTTGGTACCCGTCACGCCGACGAGCTTCAGCTCGCGGCTCGGATCGCCGTAGAAGGCCGAGGCCATCTGCGCCATCGCCTCCTCGACATCCTCGACCACCAGGTAGGCCACCTCGGAGTTGATTTCGAGGGGCAGACGGCGGCAGAGAATCGCCGAAGCACCCCTTTCGAGGGCCATCGGGATAAAGTCATGGCCATCGCAACGCGTACCCTCGACCGCAAAAAAGCAGGTCGCAGGCTCCACGGCGCGCGAGTCGTAGGCAAGGGCCTCGATCGAAGCCTCGGCAGCACCTGCACGCTCGAGAATCTTCACCTGACCAACAAGAGCCGATAATTTTTTCATGGTTTTATAGCTTTTCTATCTTTACTTCAAACGAATCAATACGGGAGTTCCCCCCTGCACCTTCTCGCCGGGGGCTATCGACTGCGCATGGACAGCACCCGACCCCTCGATCTGCACCCTCAAACCGGCATACTCCAACAGGAAGAGGGCATCTTTGAGCCCCATCCCCTTGACGTTGGGCATCACACCGCGTTCGGCCGGCTGGCTCACAAGGGTCACGTGCGCCAAGGAGTCGATCTCGGCACGACCCCACCCCTGACGCTTGTCGAAGGATAGGCGGGGCGAGAGTTCGTCGGCCACCTCGCGCAGCTGACCAATCGAGCCCCCCTTCAGGCGCTCGGGGGCATAGCGATCCTCGGTTTCAAGCGTCGAGGCCCAATCCTGCTCACGGCCGTAGATATACTCCACGACGCGCTTCACGACGGGACCCGCCAGACCGGCACCGTAGTAGGCCTTGCCCGCCTGCTGCTTGGTGCGAATCGTGGTCAAGACCGTATAGCGGGGCTTATCGGCCGGGAAGTAGGCCACCATCGAACCGAGGTAGTGCCCCTTCTCGCCTGAGGTAATCTGAGCCGTACCCGTCTTGGCACCCACACTAAAGCGGGTTGTATCGCTAAAGAAGGGGGCCGCCGTACCCGTCTTGGCCACCTCCTCAAGGCAGTCGCGGACAATGTGAAGGGTCTCTTTCGAGCAGATCTCCTCGCGCAGGGTACGCGTCTTGAAACGCTCGACAACCTCGTCACCGCGGCGCAGCTCGCGCACCAGAATCGGGGCGATCTTCTTACCGCCGTTGGCGATGGCGTTGTAGAAGGTGAGCATCTGAATCGGGGTCATCTGCACACGGTAGCCGTAGGACATCTTGACAAGCATAATCCCCGGGTCGGGCACACGCCACTCACGCGTGATGCTCGGCTTGCGCTCACCCAGCAGCGTATCGGCCAAGACCCTTTCGCCAAGCCCCAGGACCTCGTTGAGGTGGTTGCTGAAGCGCTGCTTCTGCCCCGTAGCTCCGTAGTACTCCCAAACGGCCTTGGCAAAGTAGACATTCGACGAGCCGGCCACGGCCCGCTTCAGGGCGATCGTGTGATCGCCGCGGTGGGAGTCGCGGATATTATCGGCCGGGCCCACCTTGACGGGATTGCCGTCGCGGGTTTCGTACTCGCGGTCGGGCGACATCTTCGCCTCGTCGAGCAGCGTGAGGATGGTCGCCAGCTTGAAGGTCGAGCCGGGCTCCATCGAGCGGCTCAAGGCGTAGTTCTCGCGCTCGGTGAGCTTCCCATCGGCCGAGCGACCCACGTTGGCCATCGCCAAAATCTCACCCGTAGCGGTCTCCATCACCAGCGTTGTACCCCAGGTGGCATTCTGCCGCTCGAGCTGCTCGCGCAGCGCCTTGTCGGCGACATCCTGCAGGTTCAAATCGAGAGTCGTCACCACATCCAGTCCGTCGATGGCATCGCGGTGCTCGGCCTCGGCCACGCGGGTCGAGAAGCCGCGCGCAATACGCTGACGAATCGAGAAGCCATCGACACCCTCCAGCTCCTCGGCATAGAGCATCTCGAGGCCATAGTTACCCGCCGTACCGGTGCGACCGATCAGACGGCGCGCCAGGTCACCCTGGGGGTAGATGCGTTGGTCATATTCCGAGAGGAAGTAGGTCACTCCCATGTTGTAGTTCAGAATCGGGTAGCGGCGCAACACCTCCCACTCGCCATAATCGACATCGCGCGGGAAGAGCACCGTGGGGCGGTGGTTGCGCAGGGTGTCGCGCACACGCTCGGTCACCTTAGCGCGCCCCGTCATCAGGTCGATCAACAACAGCAACAACCCCTCATCCTCGCGGTAGTAGGTCGTATCGTACTCCTTGCCGAGCTTGTAGCGACGCGCCGAGTCGCGCTTGGCACGCAGCAGACGGCGGTAGCCCTCGACCGAGCGGTCACCGAAGTAGGCCGACAAGAGTTTGGCCAGCGAGTCGGATTGGGTGAGGTAGGTCTCCTCGTCGGCAAAACCCTCCGAGGCGAAGTCGAACTTGGGTTGGTAGCGGAAGAGCGATGTGGCCAACGGCTCTCCATCGCGTGCCAGGATATTGCCACGACGGGCATAGATCGTATCGGGCAGGAAGATGCGGGTCGAGAGTCGCTCGGCATTGATGCGGGTCTCGCGGGCAAAGAACTGGACATAGACCAGGCGCACCAACACCACCGCCACCAAGACGATGAAGAAGATGTAGAGCAGGCGGACACGCAACAGGATGTCGCTCTTGATCGGGGAGTCTTCCTGTGCCATGGCTACTCAATGATTTGACCCGGACGAAGGGGATCTTGTAACACAATACCGCGCTTTTCCAACTCACGGCTCACAGCCGTATGGGTAGCACGACTATAACGCAGCTCCTCGAGGCGAATCGACTTCTCGCGCAACTTCTGCACCTCGCGCTCGAGGCGCGAGTAGCGCAAATCGAGGTGCAACGACCAGAACAAGACCACGATGTTGAGGAAGAACATCGCAGCAATGGTCAGCAGGTAGGGATAGGTCTTGGCAGCACTCTCGCCCACCAGAATCGTACCCGAGAAGAGGCGGTAGATCGGGTTGCGACGGCGACGCTCACGGCGCTCCTCCAGCTCGACGCGCTCCGCCTCGGCAGCCTCCTCCGCCTCGCGATCGGCAGCCAGGTCCTCCTCTGCCTCACCGCTCTGCACACGGACCACCTCCCGACGGATACGACGCGCCAGGAGCTCCTCCTCCGCTTGGCGGCGGGCCTCCTCTTCGCGTTCGGGGTAGAAATCGTGATCGTGTAACATAGCTTGATGGGGTAAAATGGGTGGCGAAAATTAAAGCTTAGTGGCAGCGCGCAGCTTGGCCGAGCGCGAACGAGGGTTGCGCTCCAGCTCCTCGCCATCGGGAACAACCGCCTTGCGGGTCACCACCTCGAAGGGTTGCGAGGTACGACCGAAGAAATCCTTCTCGACCTTGCCCTCGAAGTTGCCGCTGCGCAGGAAGTTCTTCACCAGGCGATCCTCGAGCGAGTGGTAGGCGATGACCACCAGGCGACCGCCCGGCTTGAGCATCTTGAGGCTCTGCTCGAGGGCCATCTTGAGGGCCTCCATCTCGCCATTGACCTCAATGCGGAGGGCCTGAAAGAGCTTCGTGAGGAACTTCGACTCATCCTTCTTCGGGGTGCAGGGCTTGACCGCCTCGACCAACGCCGCCGTGGTCTCGATGCGCCCCTTCGAACGGGCACGCTCCAAGCAGGAGGCGATCTTCCAGGGGGTATCCAACTCGCCCCAATCACGGAAGATGCGGGTCAACTCCTCGGCCGAGTAGTCGTTGACCACATCGGCAGCCGTCAGGCGACCGCGCTGATTCATGCGCATATCGAGGGGCGCCTCGCCACGAAACGAGAAGCCGCGCTCCAGCTCGTCGAAGTGGTGCGACGAGACACCCAGGTCGGCCAGGATGCCGTCGACAGCCTCGACACCGCGCCAACGCAGGGCGCCGCGCAGAAAACGGAAGTTGCTTGCCACATAGTGGAAGCGGTCGTCGTCGGGGGCATTGGCCAGGGTATCTTTGTCCTGATCGAAACTGTAGAGGCGACCCTCGGGGCCGAGCTTCGAGAGGATATGACGCGAGTGACCACCACCGCCAAAGGTGAGGTCGGCATAGATGCCATGGGGCTTAATGTCAAGCAGATCGACCGAGGCTTCGAGCAGCACAGGGACGTGGTATGTGGGTTGTTCCATAGTTCGTTTTTTCGACCGTAGGTCGATTTGGGTGTAAAGTTAGGGATTTTTCAAAAAAGAATGCCTATATTTGTCGATATAATTTTCAACAAAACGACGAATGGCAAAAAAGGTAGATGTGGCTGTTGTGCTTCGTGAAAAGGCTCCGAAATGGGCCGACAAGGTGCCGACGTGGGCCATCAATTGGCTGCGCCGCACGATTCACGAGGAGGAGCTGAATCACATATACGACAACTATTGGGACCTCAAACCGCAACCCTTCATCCAGGCCTGCTTCCGCGACTGGAACGTAAGCTATTCGATTGAGGGTCTGGATGATCTGGAGGAGGATGGACGCTATCTCTTCGTCTCGAACCACCCCTTTGGCGGCATGGACGGACTGATGCTCATCGACAAACTCATCGGGCGCTTTGGCGATGTAAGGGTCGTGGTCAACGACATCCTGAAGGTCGTATCGCCGCTCGAGGAGCTCTGGGTGCCGGTCAACAAACACGGCGCTCAGAACAGCGACTGCGCCCGTCGCTTCGAGGAGGCTTTTTTTGGCGATAAGCCGATTTTGACCTTTCCGGCCGGACTCTGCTCGCGCCGCATCGAGGGCAAAGTGCAGGACCTGCCCTGGAAAATGAACTTCCTAAAGAAGGCCTACGCCTCGCAGCGCACCATCGTTCCGATCTTTGTCGAGGGCAAGCTCTCGAACTTCTTCTACAACCTGAGCAACATCCGTAAAGCGTTGGGAATCAAGGCCAACATCGAGATGCTATGGCTCGTCGACGAGATGTTCCGCCAACACGACCGCCACTTTCGCATCCGCGTCGGCAAGCCCATCGACCTCACCGAACTGCACGAGGTCGGGACCCTGCAGGAGCAGGTGCATTACATCCGCGAAAAGTGCTATGCCTTGGAAAAAGAACTTCCGAATTTGACGAAATAGCACAAAAAAAATCGAGAAAAAGCGTATCTTTGTCCAAACGAACAAGCAAAAACAAGGTATGGAACCCATTATAGCCCCCATAGCGCGCGACCTGCTGAAGGCCGAACTAACCCCCGAACGCAAGCTCCGCGACACGAACCACGCCGCCAACGAGATCTATGTCTTCACGGCCGAGGCGTGTCCCGCCCTGATGCGTGAGGTGGGTCGTCTGCGCGAGGAGGCCTTCCGTGCCGCCGGCGGTGGTACGGGCCAGGAGGTCGATATCGACGACGAAGATACCGCCCCCGGAGGCTACTACCAGCTCATCGTGTGGGACCCCGAAGCCGAGGAGATCGTCGGCGGCTACCGCTTCATCGTCTGCACCTCGGACAACCCCTGCCACCTCTCGACCGAGCACTACTTCCGCTTCAGCAACCGTTTCCGCCGTCGCTACCTGCCCTACACCCTCGAGCTGGGACGCTCGTTTGTGCAGTCGGCCTACCAGACGCGCGCCAACCGCAAGAGCATCTATGCGCTCGACAACCTCTGGGACGGCATCGGTGCGCTTGTGGTGCTAAACCCCAAGGTCAAATACCTCTTCGGCAAGGTGACGATGTACACTTCGTTCCCGGTCGAGGCCCGCAACGCCCTGATTTGGTTCCTGCACCACTATTTTGCTGATTACGAGAATCTTGTGGAGGGCATCCACCCCATCGAACTCGACCTCGACAACCCGCGCTACGAGCAGATCTTCACGGGCGAAAGTTTCCGCGAGAATTACCACATCCTCATGCAACTCATCCGCGAATACAACGAGCACATTCCGCCCCTGATCAATGCCTACATGAACCTCTCGCCCACGATGCGCGTCTTCGACACGGTGACCAACCCCGATTTCGGCGATGTGGAGGAGACCGGCATCCTGGTGACGGTGCCCGACATCTACCCCGAGAAGCGCGAGCGCTACATGCGCTGGGAGGGGTGGCGACGCAACCTGCGCGCCCGCCGCGAAGAGTTCCGCCTGGCACTCATCGACCACATCGACCGCGTGAAACGCCGCCGCAAGGCTCGAGCCAAGGCAGCCGAAAAGTAATGAGAGGGAGTCAGCGACTCCCTTTTTTTGGCTCAAGGGGCAAAAATTTATCGAAAAACGATATATTTTTCGATAGAATCACTATATTTGCGCTATTAAGTTAGAAACCTAAATACGCAAGCCATGAATCTGCTTACCGTAGAACACGTATCGAAACACTTCGCAGCGCACACGGCGCTCGATGATGTGTCGCTCACCATTCCGCAAGGCTCGGTCTATGGGCTTCTTGGCCCGAACGGCGCTGGTAAAACTACCCTGATTCGTATCATCAACCGCATCACGGCACCCGACTCGGGATGCGTCATGTTGGGCGATCGCCCGCTGCAAGCAGAAGATGTCTACCGCATCGGCTACCTGCCCGAGGAGCGCGGCCTCTACAAAAAGATGAAGGTGGGCGAACAGGCCCTCTTCTTTGCCCGCCTCAAGGGGCTCTCGCGCCGCGACGCCCTCAAGGGGCTGAAGCTCTGGTTCGAGAAGTTCGGCATCGAGTCGTGGTGGGACAAGAAGGTCGAGGAGCTCTCGAAGGGTATGGCCCAAAAGGTGCAGTTCATCGTCACGGTGCTCCACAAACCCGAGCTGCTGATCTTCGACGAGCCCTTCTCGGGCTTCGACCCGATCAATGCCAACCTCCTCAAAGAGGAGATTCTGGCCCTGCGCGACGAGGGTGCCACGATCATCTTCTCGACCCACAACATGTCGTCGGTCGAGGAGCTCTGCGACCACATCACCCTAATCAACAAGTCGAAAAATATCCTCTCGGGCAATGTCGACGAGATTCGCCGCCGCTACGGGGCCAACATCTTCGAGCTCTCGTATCGCGGTGAGGAGCAGACGTTGCGCACAGCCTTGAACGAGAAGTGCCAGATCCTGGAGGGCGCGGAGGCGGTGACGGGCTTCAACACCCTGAAGCTCTGCGTCGAGGAGGATAACCGCGTGCGCGAGGTAATCGCCGCAGCCAACGAGACGGTCGAGTTGCGCTCGTTCCGCGAACTGATTCCGTCAATGAACGATATTTTTATCCGCGCCGTGAGCGGCTCGTTATAAAAGGCCTAAAAACAACGAATTATGAGCAAGATAGGTATTATCATCGGGCGCGAATTCAACGAGCGCGTTCGCAAAAAGTCCTTCATCATCACCACGCTGCTGATGCCGATTCTGATGATTGGTCTGATGGTAGCTCCCGCCCTGATTATGGAGTTCTCGCAGGGCGATGAGAAGCATATCACGGTCATCGACCGCAGTGGTTTGGTGGCTCCGCAGCTCGAGAGCGACGAAGAGGTGATCTTCGAATCCTCGACCATCCCCCTCGAGGAGGCGCGCCGCGAGCTGACCGAGCAGTTTGCCATCCTCTACATCGGCGATGATATTCTCGAAAACCCGAACGCCGTGCAACTCTATGCCAACTCCTCGACCTCGATAGGGCTGGAGTTGAACATCACGGGGCAAATCGAACGCATCCTGGAGGAGGAGAAGCTCAAAAAGCACGAGATCCACAATCTGCAAGCGATTCTGGAGGAGATCGAAACAACGGTGACGATGCAGACCTTCCGCAACGACAAGTCGCAGGAGGAGTCGAGCGAGGCGCAATCCTCGATTGTGGCCACCCTGTTGGGTTACATCCTCTCGTTTGTGCTCTACATGTTCCTCTTGATCTACGGCTCGATGGTGATGCAGTCGGTCATCGAGGAGAAAAGCAACCGCGTACTGGAGGTGATGGTCTCGTCGGTCAAGCCCTTCGACATGATGCTGGGCAAGATCCTCGGCGTGGGTTGCGTGGCGGTGCTCCAGGTGGCTATCTGGGGCGTGCTGATGCTCGGCGTGAGTGCCTTCGTGCTGCCCAACCTAATGCCCGAGGATGTGATGTCGGCCGCCTCGTCGGTGGAGATGGCTGCCGCCTCGGACCTCAATCCCGATATGTTGCAGGCCGTCTCGGCAATGACCGACACGGGCTACCTGATCAAAATCTTCGGCTCGATGCTCCTCTTTGTCTTTGGCGGATTCCTGCTCTACGCGGCGATGTTTGCCGCCGTAGGTTCGGCCGTGGACAATGTGCAGGATGCAGCCCAGCTCCAGACCCCCATCACGATCCCCATCATCCTCGGTCTGTTGATGATGATGGCCGTGATCAACGACCCCAACTCCTCGCTCGCCTTCTGGTTCTCGATCTTCCCCCTCACCTCGCCCATCGTGATGATGGCCCGCATCCCCTACGATATTCCGCTCTGGGAGATCGGCCTCTCGCTCGTGGTGCTCTACCTCTCGTTCATGGCCTTGGTGTGGGTGGCGGCCAAAATCTACCGCGTGGGAATCTTTATGTATGGCAAGAAACCGACCCTCAAGGAGCTCTGGAAGTGGATGCGATATAATTAATTATATCCAAAATCCGAATTTTAGAACTTTGAATCCAAATTTGTTGTATATTTGCAGCGCAAAATAAGCAGTAAGCAAAACAAGTAACAATACTAAATATCAAACGACTATGGTTTCGATTGACAACTACGATTTCAAAGGTAAGCGCGCTATCATCCGCGTGGATTTCAACGTGCCCGTCGATGGCGAGGGTAACGTAACCGACGACACCCGCATCCGTGCGGCCATGCCGACCGTAAAGAAGGTGCTGGCCGAGGGTGGTGCTGTGATCCTCATGTCGCACATGGGTCGCCCGAAGAAGAACCCCGACACGAAGTTTACGCTCGAGCAGATCATCCCCGCCGTGGAGAAGAATCTGGGCGTGAAGGTTCAGTTCGCCGGTGACTGCATGGGCGAGAAGGCTGCCGAGATGTGCGCCGCTGCCAAGGCCGGTGACGTGATCCTGCTGGAGAACCTCCGCTTCTATGCCGAGGAGGAGGGTAAGCCCCGCGGTCTCTCGGCCGACGCCACGAAGGAGGAGAAGGATGCCGCCAAGAAGGCTCTGAAGGAGCCCCAGAAGGAGTTCGTGAAGAAGCTCGCTTCGTATGCCGACTGCTACATCAACGACGCATTCGGTACGGCTCACCGCAAGCACGCTTCGACCTACCTGATCGCCGAGTACTTCCCCCAGGACAAGATGTTCGGTTACCTGATGGAGAAGGAAGTTAAGGCTATCTCGGAGGTGATGGAGAAGCCCCAGCGTCCCTTCTGCGCTATCGTAGGTGGTTCGAAGGTTTCGTCGAAGATCGGCGTAATCAAGGCCCTCTTGGACAAGTGCGATTCGATCATCATCGGTGGTGGTATGACCTACACCTTCGCAGGTGCGCTGGGTGGCAAGGTCGGTAAGTCGATCTGCGAGCCCGATATGTTCCCCGTAGCCCTCGAGATCCTCGAGATGGCCAAGGCCAAGGGTGTGAAGTTTGTCATGTCGCCCGACGCACTGACCTGCGACCAGTTCTCGGAGGAGGCCAACACGAAGGAGGCTTCGGTGATGGATATCGATCCCGAGTGGGAGGGTGTCGACATCGGCGCCGGTGGTAAGGCAGCCTTCCGCGAGCACATCCTGAGCTGCAAGACGATCCTCTGGAACGGCCCCGTAGGTGTATTCGAGATCAACAAGTTCGCAACCGGCTCGAAGGCCGTGGCCGACGCTATTGCCGAGGCTACGAAGAACGGTGCCTTCTCGCTCATCGGTGGTGGTGACTCGGTAGCCTGCGTCAACAAGTTCGGCTTGGGCGACCAGGTATCCTACATCTCGACCGGTGGTGGTGCTCTGCTGGAGTACATCGAGTTCGGCGACCTGCCGGGTGTAGCGGCTATCCGCGACTAAAGAAAAAAGGCCGCTCGAGATGAGCGGCTTTTTTTAATCCAACATGCAAAATTCCAGATTCAAAATGAAGAAGATTTTTTACTTCGCAACCATTCTTTTTATGGCAAGTTGCGCTAACAACAACACACCGGCTATCGATCTGACGAACTTCGATACGACGGTAGCCCCCAACGAAGACTTCTACCAGTATGCCACGGGCGGCTGGCAGAAGAAGAACCCCCTGAAGGCAGAATATGCCCGCTACGGTGCCTTTGATGTACTGCGCGAGAACAACGAGATCCGCATCAACGACCTCTTCTCGCAGATGGCCGAGGTGAAGGCCGAGGCCGGCTCGGTGGAGCAGAAGATCTCGGACCTCTACAAGATGGGCCTCGACTCGGTACGCCTCAACGAGGAGGGTCTGAAGGCCCTTGAGGGTGACCTTGCGGCCATTGATGCCATCACCGACGGTGCATCGCTGGCCAAGACCGTGGCCAAGATCCACTTCACGACGGGCAACCCCCTCTTCGCCATGTATGTAACCTCGGACCTGATGAACAGCAAGATGAATACGCTCTACATCTCGCAGTCGGGCCTCGGCATGGGCAACCGCGACTACTACCTCGATGAGGAGCACGCCGCAAAGCGCGAGGGTTATGTTGCCTACCTAGAGAAGGCCTTCACGCTGGCAGGCATCGAGAATGCCAAGGCTGAGGCCGAGACGGTCTTTACGTTCGAGAAGAAGATGGCCGAGCGTTTCCGCTCGAATGTCGAGCTGCGCGACATCTTCAAGGCCTACAACCCGATGTCGAAGCAGGAGTTCGTGGCTCGCTACAAGAACTTCGACTGGGAGGGTTACCGCACGGAGCTGGGCCTGGGCGACTTTGAGCAGATCATCGTCGAGCAGCCCGAGGTGATTGACCTGGTGAACGAGCTCGTAAAGAAGGAGCCCCTCTCGACCCTCAAGAGCTACCTGAAGGCCAACCTGCTGGGTGCCGCCGCCGGCTATGTGGGCGATGAGCTCTACGCCGCATCGTTCGACTTCTTCAGCCGCCAGATGACCGGCGTCGAGGAGATGAAGCCCCGCTGGAAGCGCGCCATGGCTGTGCCCAACGCCATCCTCTCGGAAGCTGTGGGCGAGATCTACGTGGCCAAGTACTTCCCCGCCGAGGATAAGGTACGCATGACGGAGCTGGTGAAGAACCTCCAGGTGGCCCTCGGTCAGCATATCGAGGCGCTGGAGTGGATGTCGGACGAGACGAAGGCCAAGGCCCAGGAGAAGCTCGCCACCTTCACCGTGAAGATCGGCTACCCCGACAAGTGGAAGGACTACACGACCCTCGAGATCGACCCCACGATGTCGTATTGGGAGAACATCAAGCGCGCCTCGGCTTGGAGCACCGCCGACAACCTTGCACGCCTGGGTAAGGAGGTAGATCGCGAGGAGTGGTTCATGTCGCCCCAGACGGTGAACGCCTACTACAACCCCACGACCAACGAGATCTGCTTCCCGGCAGCCATTCTCCAGCCCCCCTTCTACAACTCGACGGCCGACGATGCCGTGAACTACGGTGCTATCGGCGTGGTGATCGGTCACGAGATGACCCACGGTTTCGACGACCAGGGTCGCAACTTCGACAAGGATGGCAACATGATCAACTGGTGGACCGAGGCCGACGCTGCTGCCTTCCAGAAGAAGGCCGACGTGCTGGTCGAGCAATTCAACAAGATTGAGGTGCTGCCCGCCACGGAGGAGTCGCCTGCCGTGATGGCCGACGGTGCCCTCTCGCTGGGTGAGAATATCGCCGACCAGGGTGGTCTGCGTGTTGCCTACACCGCGCTGCAGAATGCGCTGGGTGAGGAGAAGCCCGCCCCGATCGACGGCTTCACGGCCGAGCAGCGTTTCTACCTGGCCTACGCCACGCTGTGGGGTCAGAACATCCGCGACGAGGAGAAGGCCCGCCTGACGAAGGTCGATGTTCACTCGCTGGGTGTAAACCGCGTGAATGCCACCGTGAAGAACCTCCAGAGCTTCTACGATGCCTTCGGCATCACCGAGGGTAAGATGTTCCTGCCCGAGGAGGAGCGCGTGATTATTTGGTAAAAAAACAGATTTGTTTCCGACGCAAAAAAGCTGCCTTTCGAGGCAGCTTTTTTTGTGGGGCGGGTCGAAGGATGCAAGGAATAAGAAACGAAAAATTAAAGGAGGTTAAAGGGGATTAAAGGCAATTAAAGAATCCCCTTAGCAACCCTAAGCAGTCTTTGCAACCCTTACCCCACCCCGCAAAAAAATAGAGCCCCGCAATAGCGAGGCTCATAAATCATAAACTCTAATAGAAGGTGCCCTTCGGGGCAAAGATCGGGTATCCAAAGTTGAACATCAGATACATATCCTGCCAAGAGTCGAGGTCATACTTAATAAGCGAAAGGTTGACCGGACCGATGGGGGTGTGGTAGACGAGCGCCATCTCGGAGATGAAGTGGAGCTGCTTGTCATCCCAATCGACCAGATGCCCCTCGGAGAAGTGGTTACGCGAACGGTACATGGCGTAGAAGCCGGTACGCAGGAAGAAGTTGGGGCTGAAGGAGAAGGTGGGATTCACACCTCCGGCCGCAAATCGCTTGGCCACAAAGTCGGGCATGAAGATCTTACGCACATGGGGCATGGGCTCATAGGCGGGCATGGACATCAGCGTAGCACCCTCGGAGTTGAAACGGGGGTGGTTGGTGTAGACCGCATCGAGGTTTACACCCAACATAAACCAATCGGCCTCGGGCATATTGAAGATCTTCTCGTACTGGAAGCGAAGGCCGTACCACTTACGACCCACACCCTGTCTGAAACGACCATCACTCTCGGGGCTGAAACGGTCGCGACCGCTCACATAGATCGTCGAAAGGTGGAGGTCGGAACCGCGCGTCGGGTAGAGGTATTTATCGAGCGTATTGCGCGCCAACTCGAGCTTGGCGCCATAATACCAAAAACGGGTATGGTCGAGGTTATCGGGATTGGTCGCAGCCTCGTTGTGGTAATTCGAATGGCCAGCATGGAGCTTCAACTCGACCAACGAACGGTGGGTAAGGCGGAAACCAAGACCCAGCGAGCCAAAACTCTCGCTCTGCTTGATAGGAAGCGTGTTGTCGATCTCGGTGATGCGTCCAAAAGAGCCGTGGCGATAGTTCTCGACGGCAAAATTGTAGGCGTAGGTCAGGAAGAAGGGGTCGTTCATGTAGAAGTCCATACGACCACCTAATGTTCCCCACGTGTAGGTGGGACCCAGGTAGAGGTGGGCACCTAAGGTGTTGGCTACGCGCGCAAACGAACGGTAGGTTACACCCAGGTAGGCCTGGTTGAAGGCCGTGGAGGAGATATTACCGCCGATCGTGAAACGGAACTTGGGACGCGCCTTCAAGTTGGCTTCAAAACGGTAGCGTTCGCACTCCCGGTCATACTCGACTCTCGGGATATCCATCTGATAGTCACCCGTTACGAGCACCTTGTAGATGTTGTCGCGCAGGGTGGTAAAGGCCATCTGACGTTGGCGATTATTGCCATGCAGGTCGGCACGCATATAGTCGCGGACATAGGCCTGCTGATCACGATTCAAGCCCGTGATCTTATAGTCGTTGAAGATGAGTGCCGGGCACCGCTTGCGGAAGGCCTCGCGCCGCTCGCTGTACTGCTTGCGCGTCATCAGCTCCGAGGCGGGGATGTGGGCCAAAATCTCCTCCAGCTTCTCCTTCGTATCCTCATAGCCCTGGTTCATCACCGGCTCTACATTGTCGAAATCGAGCATGCCCACATCCACTGCGCGGTGAATCGTCACCGAACGCTCTTCGGGCATGACATAATTCGAGCCCCCCATTGCAATCAGGACCGCCTGCTCAATGATCGACTCATCGCCATCGGGTTTAATCTCGCCCGAGGTACAAATCGAGCCGATGAGCAACTCGGGTTTGTGTTTGGCATCGAGCTGTCGCCAGGGAAAATTATCGTAGATACCACCGTCGTAGAGCAACATCGAATCCTGCTTTACGGGTTTGAAAGCCAACGGAATAGACATCGAAGCACGAATCGCCTCGGGCAGCGATCCCCGATCGAAGACCACCGGCTTGCGTTGATTCATATCGGCTGCAATGCAGAGGAAAGGGACCATGAGCTTCGAGAAATCATCCTCGGCGGCGGTCGAAGGGGCTGCAAAGAGCTCAATGAGCGCCATGTCGATCTGGGTCGATGAGAGAAGATTCTTCGGTAGCTGGAATTTATTATCCTTGGCACCCAGATCGATCCACAGATTGATAAACGAGGGTGAGCCCTCGATCTGGCGGTAGTAAGGCATATACTGCGTAGGGTCGATACGTCCCGACACCCACTGCTGGATGGCACCCGAATTGACAATAGCACGCATCTCGGAGGGCGAATAGCCGGCGGCATACATCGCACCGATGATCGAACCCATCGAGGTACCAGCAATGTAATCGATCGGAACACCCGCCTCCTCGAGAGCCTCCAAGACACCGATGTGGTACAAACCCTTCGCGCCACCTCCGCTCAAAACCACGCCGACACCCCGACGAGTCTGTGTCGAGTTGTCGGTTTGCGCCCAAATCGGACCATTTATCCCCAGAAGGGCAGCTATAATGAGCAGATATATGCGAAACATAAACTTTTTTTTGTACCTTTGCCTATTAGAACTCTGTTCTAAACACGTTTCAAAAATAGAGAAAAAGTATAAACATTCAAAATATGATTGAAAAAATCAACGAACTTCTTCGACAAGTCGAAGAATTTAGCCCCAAAGCGGCGGCCGAGGTAGAGGAGTTTCGCATCCGCATCCTCGGTAAGAAGGGCGAACTCACGGCCCTGATGGACGAGTTCAAGAGCGTGGCTCCCGAGCTGAAGCGTGAGCTGGGCCAGAAGCTCAACGCCCTCAAAAACGAGGCCCTGCAGCGCATCAACACCCTGAAGGAGGAGTTGCAGAACGCGGCTGCCGATTCGGCTTCGCAGGTGGGCGACATGACCCGTCCGGGTACGGCCGAGGAGCTGGGCTCGCGCCACCCCATCTCGCTGGTCAAGAACGAGATCGTGGAGGTCTTTGCCCGCCTGGGTTACACCGTAGCCGATGGTCCCGAGATCGAGGATGATCAGCATGTATTCTCGTCGCTGAACTTCCCCCCCGAGCATCCTGCACGCGACATGCAGGACACCTTCTTCATCGAGAAGGCTTCGTCGGAGCCGAGCGAGAAGGATATCCTCTTGCGCACCCACACCTCGTCGATCCAGGTACGCACGATGGAGCACCAGAAGCCCCCTATCCGCGTTATCTGCCCGGGTCGCGTATTCCGCAACGAGGCGATCTCCTACCGCGCACACTGCATCTTCCACCAGATCGAGGGTCTCTATATCGATGAGGGTGTCTCGTTTGCCGACATGAAGCAGTCGCTGCTCTACTTCGCCAAGGAGATCTTTGGCGAGCAGGCTCAGATTCGCATGCGCCCCTCCTACTTCCCCTTCACGGAGCCCTCGGCCGAGGTCGATGTTTCGTGTAACCTTTGCGGTGGCAAGGGTTGCCCCGTCTGCAAGGGTACGGGTTGGCTGGAGATCATGGGTTGCGGTATGGTAGACCCCAACGTACTGAAGGCCAGCAACATCGACCCCGAGAAGTATTCGGGATTCGCCTTTGGTATGGGTATTGAGCGTATCGCCATGTTGAAGTACGGCGTGAAGGATTTGCGTCTCTACTTCGAGAACGACGTACGCTTCCTCCACCAGTTCGACGACGCCTTGTAGCCGAAGCGCTACCCCTAAATACGAAAAAAGATGAAACGCTTTGTTGCGATAGTTGCGTTGATAGCCCTCTTTTCGACCTCCTTTTTGGTCGGAAGAGCCACAACGCCCTCCCCCACCGGTGAGGATTCGCTGCGGAGCGTTTTTCTTTATACCGAAGCGCTGAAAAAGCTCCGCATCCACCGCGATACGGCAGGCGGTGAGAAGCTGCTCAAAGAGCTGCTGGTCAACGACTCGCTCTATGCTCCCGCATATTATGAGCTGGTAACCAACAACTTGGCTTCATCACCCGAAGAGGCTGTCCGCTGGGCCGAAAGCGCCTACAGACTCGATACGACCAACCAATGGTACCACCGAGCCTGGGGACAGTCGCTGCTCATCGCCGAGCGTTATGCCGAGGCATTGCCCGTCTATCGGGCACTCAACGAACTGGAGCCCCAAGACCTGGACACCTATCGCATCCTGGCGGCGCTCTATCAGCAAAACAAGCAACCCTACTCGGCCATTGCGGTGCTCGACTCGGCCGAGGTGCATACGGGTCGCCACCCCTACCTAAGCCGCATGAAGCGCCAGTTACTCATCGAAACAGCGCAAACCGATCGCGCCATCGAAGAGGCCAAAGCACTCGTGGAAGAGATACCCTACGAGGCGAACAACCATGTGGTTTTGGCCGAACTCTACGGCGTGCAGGGCAACGATTCGTTGGCACGCGCCTGCTACGACGAGGCGCTGAAGATCGATTCGATGAACATCGAAACACTCGCATCGCTCTCCGACTATTTCAACAAGCGTCGCGACATTCGCTCGATGTTGTGGGTAACGCGCCGCCTCTTCCAGTCGGACGAGATTTCGCTCGACCAGAAGATTCGCCGCTTTGAGATCTTCACCTCAAACCGCGAATTCTATCGCGACAACTATTTTCAGCTCAACGAGTTGGCATCGATCTTAGCGATCAACTACCCCACCAACAAAGAGGTTGTGGATCTCTATGCCGGCCACCTTATCGCCGCAGGACAGCTCGAAGAGGCCTTGAAACACTACAAAAATCACCTCTCGGACACCCCGACACAAAAGGATTACTACCTGACGGTGATCGACATCGAGAGCTATTTGGAGCGTCCCGACTCGGTAAAAAAGTATATCGCCGAGGGTCACGCCCGCTTCCCGGACGATATCGAATTCCACCTGGCCGAGGGCAACGTGCGCTATCGTATGGGAAACCACATCGGGGCAGCGATGAGCTACCACAAGGCCTTGAAATATGCCAACAACGACACCCTGCGCAGCCAGATTTGGGGTCAGATTGGCGA
Organism: Rikenellaceae bacterium; assembly: GCA_030529085.1. Lineage (GTDB taxonomy): Bacteria > Bacteroidota > Bacteroidia > Bacteroidales > Rikenellaceae > Alistipes. The sequence continues at coordinate 75,390 of JAUMXM010000002.1, forward strand.
TGTATATCATGCCTACGGCGAATCGTCGGGCATCCTGATTGGAAAGCTATATCAGCGAGACTGCTACCGCGCCTACAAGAAGGCGCTGAAATACAACCCCGACAACGTCTTGGTGTTGAACAACTGGGCCTACTTCCTCTCAGTGGAGGGCAAGCAGTTGGAGCGCGCATTGCAGATGGCCGAGCGCGTCACGGAGCTCACCGAGCGCAACCCGACCTACATGGATACCCACGCCTGGATTCTCTTCCGCATGGGTCGCCTGGAGGAGGCGCGTCAGCTGATGCGTCAGGCGGTGGCGCTCGACGGCCAAAAGAGCCCTGAACTACTACTCCACTACGGCGATATTCTCCACGCCTTAGGCGAGCAGTTTATGGCCGAGAACTACTGGAAAAAGGCGCTCGACAAGGGCTACGACAAGGCCAAGATCGAGGAGCGCCTGGCCCTGCCTCCTGTTGAAAAACCCGCCCCGAAGAGCGATTCGGAGCCACAAAAAGATTAATAACTACCCTACCCCATGCGCCTATTCCTTACAACCCTCTTCACCGCCCTGCTGCTCGTTGCGACCTCTTCGGTCACAGCGCAGGACGAACGTGCCATCGAGGAGAAGCGCAAGGCGATTGCAGCCCTCGAAAAGAGGATTGCAGCCGAAGAGGAGGCCATCAACAAAATCCAGAAGAGTCGCAAGAATACCGAGGAGCGCGCCCGCCGCCTGGCCCGCCAAATAGAGCAGCGCAACCGCCTGCTGGGTGAGACCGAGCGCGAAGCGAAGCGCCTGGAGGGGGAGATTGCCAAATCGGACCGCCGCGCCGACTCACTACAGACGGCCCTCGACCGCAACGAAAAGGAGTATATCACCCTGGCGCGCGAATCCTATCGCAACTACCGCCAGCAGAACTACATCAGCTATATCTTCTCCTCGCGCAACTTTGCCGACATAGCCCGTCGCATCAGCGCGATGCGCGAAATGGCCGCCCTGCGCGACCGCAAACTACGCGAAATCAAGGAGTTAAAGCAATCTGTTGCCGATGAGCGCCTCCGCCTCGATGAGCGCCAACACGAGTTGGACTCTGTCTCGGAGAAAGTCTCGGGCCAAAAGATGCGCCTGCAACGCGATGCTACGGCGGCCAAGCAGGAGATCCGCACGATGAGCAACAAGGAGAAGCAGGCCATGCAGCGTAAAGTGGCCCAGGAGGAGCAGCTGAGCGTCGCCATCAGCGAGCTGCGCAAGCTCACGAAGGGCAACAAGGAGGGCGCCTCCTTCTCGAAGCGCACCTCGGGTCTGAACCTGCCCGTCGTGGGTGGTCACGTGAAGCGTTACAAGGGCAACATGGCCGAGATTACGGGTAGTCGCGGCGCCACCGTGCGCTCTATCTACGAGGGTAAGGTGGTCGACGTGAAACGCAACCGCATCACGGCAAAATACGAGGTTTTCGTAGCCCACGGCGAGTATATCACCTCCTACACCAACCTCGGCTCGATAGCCGTCGAGAAGAACCAAAAGGTGGCCAAAAACCAAGCCTTGGGCACGGTGGGAGCCGCCGTCAACGTAACGACGATGGAGACCGAATACAAGCTCGTTTTCGGCATCTATTCGCCCAACCCCAACGAGACCCTCTCGGCCTCGACTTGTTTCAAAAAATAGCACGCAAAATGGCTGTACATTACCACAACGACGACTGTCGCTACCGCCTGCCTGCAAAGCGCCTGACGAGCCAATGGCTTCGCGAAGTGGCCGAAGCGGAAGGGTATAAGCTGGGGGAGGTGAACTACATCTTCTGCTCGGCTCAGCGCCTGCTGGAGATGAATCGCCAATTCCTCGGCCACGACTACTATACCGACATCATCACCTTCGACTATAGCGACCTGAAGGGGGAGGGGGTGATCCACGGCGACATCTACATCGACGTAGAGACCGTAGCCGACAACGCCCGCGAATACGGCGCCACGCGCCTCGAGGAGATGCGTAGGGTAGTGGTACACGGCGTTTTGCACCTCTGCGGCCAAAAGGACAAGACGCCAAGAGCCAATGCCCAGATGCACCGCAAAGAGGACAAATACTTGAAATTCTGGACTTTATGACCCTACACTACGATATAATCGTGGTCGGTGGCGGCCACGCGGGATGCGAAGCCGCCTCGGCTGCCGCTCGCCTCGGATCGCGCACCCTGCTACTGACGATGGATATGACCAAGCTTGCTTCGATGTCGTGCAATCCGGCCGTCGGTGGGGTAGCCAAGGGACAGATTGTCCGCGAAATCGACGCTTTGGGCGGTCGGATGGGTATCATCACCGACAAGACCGCCATCCAATTCCGCATGCTCAACCGCTCGAAGGGTCCCGCCGTTTGGAGCCCCCGTGCGCAGTGTGACAAAGAGGCCTTCTCGGCCGCCTGGCGCAAGGAGTTGGAGAATACTACCAACCTCTATATCTGGCAAGACTCGGCGAAAGAATTAGTAGTTGATAGATCGGGTGAAACTCCTCGTATTCAAGGAGTTAAGACTACAATGGGTATCGAATTCAGTTGTGATAAGCTGATTCTGACGGCCGGCACTTTCCTCGGAGGTTTGATGCACATTGGCGAGCGCAGTGCCGAGGGTGGGCGTGCCGGAGATGCCGCCTCGCACGGCATTACGGAGACTCTGGCCGACCTCGGATTTGAGGTGGGACGCATGAAGACGGGTACCCCCGCACGCCTCGATGCGCGCACGATCAACTTCGAGATTTTGGAGCCGCAATATGGGGACGAAAACCCATCGAAATTCTCCTTCTCTCCTGAAACAGAGGCTGTTAAGGATCAACTTCCCTGTTTTCAGGTCTACACCTCGAAGGAGGTACACGACACCCTGCGCAGCGGTTTCGACCGCTCGCCCCTCTTTACGGGTGTCATTCACGGTATCGGGCCGCGTTATTGCCCCTCGATCGAGGATAAGCTGCGCACCTTTGCCGACAAAGAGGAGCACATGCTCTTCCTCGAGCCCGAGGGGAGAAACACCAACGAATACTACCTGAACGGCTTCTCCTCGTCGCTTCCCTGGGAGGTGCAGTGGGAGGCCTTGCACAAAATCGAGGGGTTTGAAGACCTCCATATCTACCGCCCGGGGTATGCCATCGAATATGACTATTTTCCCCCGACACAGCTCCACCATTCGCTCGAAACGAAGCTTATCGAGGGGCTCTACTTTGCCGGTCAGGTCAATGGTACAACGGGGTATGAGGAGGCAGCCGCGCAGGGTCTATTGGCGGGTATCAACGCCCATCGCGCGCGAAAAGGGGAGGAGACGATCACCCTGGGACGCGACGAAGCCTATATCGGTGTGCTGATCGACGACTTGGTGACGAAGGGTGTAGACGAGCCATACCGCATGTTTACTTCGCGCGCCGAGTACCGCATCCTGCTCCGACAGGACAATGCCGACCAGCGACTCACACCGCTTGGTTACGAAATTGGTTTGATTTCGCGCAAAAGATTCGGATTTTTCACGCAAAAAAAACGCAACGTAGAATCGCTTATTTCTTTTGCCACCCGCACAAGTATCCGAATAAACGAAATTAACGACTATCTAAAATCGGTCGATTCGGAGCCTTTGACGCAGGGAAAGAAGATGGCCGACCTCTTGATGCGCAACGGCGTGACGATCGAGGGGCTGCGCAAAGAGTTGCCGCGACTCGATAAATTTATCCGCTCGGAGGAGATTTCGGCCGAGGAGATCGAGGAGGCGGAGATCTCTATTAAGTATCGCGGCTACATCGAACGCGAAAAGCAGATTGCCGAAAAACTGCATCGTTTGGAAGAAATTTCGATTCCCGAGGGGTTTGATTATATGGCAATGCAGTCGTTAACGATCGAAGCACGCCAAAAACTGACGCGAATTCGTCCGACCACGATTGGTCAAGCCTCGCGCATTCCCGGTGTTTCGCCCGCCGATGTCAATGTGCTGTTGATCAAATTCGGCCGATAGGGGAACAGCTATAAAATTGTTCCACGTAGAACAATTAAATAAAAAAGGAGGGTTTAGCGACCCTCCTTTCTTTTTGTCTATTAAAGTTCCACGTGGAACATTTATCCTTTTACAATCGTACACCAGCCGTGTTCGTCGGGCAACTCACCGTGTTGGATGGCTTGCAGACGCTCGTAGAGTTTCAGACTCGTTGCGCCTACCTTATTGCCATAGTAATAGGTCTTATCCTCCTGCATGTCGTAGATGTGGCTGATGGGAGCAATGATTGCACCCGTGCCACAGCAGCAACACTCCTCGAAAGTAGAGAGTTCCTCGACGGCAATCGGACGCTCCTCGACCTCCAAACCCATATCGGCAGCCAACGTACGCAGGGTCTTGTTGGTAATCGAGGGGAGAATCGTCTTTGAATCGGGGGTGATATACTTACCATCCTTGATAGCAAAGAAGTTGGCAGCTACACACTCATCGAGGTATTTGTGCTCCTTGGGATCGAGAAAAAGGACACTCGCATAACCCAATGCATGAGCATTGCGGTAGGGTAGCAGGCTGGCTGCATAGTTAGCGCCAATCTTCACATCACCCGTACCATTGACCGAAACACGATCCTGCTCGCGGTCGATAGCCACCTTAATCGGGCGAATACCCCCTTTGAAGTAGGGACCAACGGGCGAGCAGAAGACCACAAACCAAGCCTCGTCCGAGGGGGTGACACCGAAGCTCGTCGAGGTGCCAATCTCTAACGGACGGATATACATCGCAGCACCATGACCATAAGGGGGCAGGTGGCGGATATTTCTTTTTACTACCTCGGTACAGGCCTCAACGATCATCTCACGCGTAGGAACAGGTAAGCAGAGGCGAGCTGCCGAACGTTGCAGACGCTCCACAGCATCGTCGAGGCGGAAGATGCGAATCTTACCATCCGCACCACGAAAAGCCTTCAACCCCTCGAAGAGCGAGGAGCCGTAGTGCAGACAAGCCGCCGCCAGGGGAACAGGCAGTGTCTCATCCTGCGAGACCAACATCTTACTCCAACCCTTGGCCGGGGAGTAAACATAGCGGATATTATACTCGGTGGGGTAGTAGTCGAAATTGAGCTTTTCCCACTCTATTTTCTCTATCTTACTCATTACTAAAAGATTAAAGGCAAGCCCAAAGAAGGGCCTGCCTCTCACCTATTTACAATTAACCTACGATGGCGCCGTTGTTGGTCTTCTCATTGGGCTGCAACAAACGCAGCTTGCCCGAGGCATCCTCGGCCATCAGAATCATTCCGCGCGAAAGGGTACCCTTCAGCTCACGCGGCTCGAGGTTCACGAGCACGAGCACTTGCTGACCGACAAGCTCCTCGGGGCTAAAGTGCTCGGCGATGCCCGATATAATCTCGCGCTGGTCGATACCCGTATCGACGGTGAGCTTCAAGAGCTTCTTCGTCTTGGCAACCTTCTCGGCCGTCAGGATCGTCGAAACGCGAATATCCATCGTCTGGAAAGCATCGAAAGTGATGTTATCTTTCTGTGCATCAACGTTTTGCGCTTTCTCTGCTGCCAGGTTGGCCTCCTTGATGGCAGCCAACTTATCGAGCTGCTTCTGGATCGTATCATCCTCGATCTTCTCGAACAAGAGCTCGGCCTTACCGATCGTATGGCCGGCCTCGACAAGCTCCATCGAGCCCATCTGCTCCCAGCCCTGCTTCTCAATATTGAGCATAGCGACCATTTTCGCGGCCGTGAAGGGCATGAAAGGCTCGATGGCGATTGCGGTATTAGCCGTAATCTGAAGTGCGATATTCAGGATGGTTTTCACGCGCTCGGGGTCGGTCTTAACAACCTTCCAGGGCTCGGTATCGGCCAGATACTTGTTACCGATGCGCGCAAAGTTCATAGCATCCTTCAATGCCTCGCGGAAGTGGTAGTTCTCGATGTTGCGCTCGAGGTTAGCCTTGATGGCCTGCAACTCGGTGATCGTCTCGCGGTCGTAGTCATTCAATTCACCACAAGCGGGAACCTCACCGTTGTAATACTTCTGGGTCAGTACCAGGGCACGATTCACAAAGTTACCCAGGATAGCCACCAACTCCGAATTGTTGCGCGACTGGAAATCTTTCCAGGTAAAGTCGTTATCCTTCGTCTCGGGGGCGTTGGCGCAGAGTACATAGCGCAACACATCCTCCTTGCCGGGGAACTCCTCGAGGTACTCGTGGAGCCAGATAGCCCAGTTACGCGAGGTCGAAATCTTGTCGCCCTCGAGATTGAGGAACTCGTTCGAGGGTACATTCTCGGGCAGGATATAGTCGCCATGTGCCTTGAGCATCGAGGGGAATACGATGCAGTGGAATACGATGTTGTCCTTACCGATGAAGTGAACAAGCTTCGTATCCTCACTCTTCCAATACTTCTCCCACTCGGGCGTAAGATCCTTCGTAGCCGAGATGTAACCAATCGGTGCATCGAACCAAACGTAGAGTACCTTGCCCTCGGCACCCTCAACGGGTACGGGGATACCCCAATCGAGGTCGCGGCTCACTGCACGGGGCTGCAGACCGCCATCGAGCCAGCTTTTGCACTGACCATAGACATTCGAACGCCACTCCTTGTGACCCTCCAAAATCCACGAGCGGAGCATCTGCTCATACTCGTTAAGGGGCAGATACCAGTGCTTGGTCTCCTTCTTGACGGGCTTCGAACCCGAAACAGCGCTGTGGGGATCGATCAGCTCGTCGGGCGAGAGGGTAGAGCCACACTTCTCGCACTGGTCACCATAGGCACGCTCATTGCCGCACTTGGGGCAGGTACCCACAATATAGCGGTCGGCCAGGAAGGTCTTGGCCTCCTCGTCGTAGTACTGCTCCGAGGTCTGCTCGATGAACTTACCCTCGTCGTAGAGCTTGCGGAAGAAATCCGAGGCGGTCTTGGCATGGGTGGGCGACGAGGTGCGCGAATAGATATCGAACGAAATACCCAGCCCCTCGAACGAACGCTTGATAAGGTTGTGGTAGCGATCTACAATATCCTGGGGCGTAACACCCTCTTTGCGCGCCTTGATTGTGATGGGCACACCGTGCTCATCCGAGCCACAAATCGAAACTACATCGTGCCCCTTGAGGCGCAAGTAGCGTACATAGATATCCGACGGCACATAGACGCCTGCCAGGTGGCCGATATGGACCGGACCGTTGGCGTAGGGAAGTGCCGAGGTTACCAAATATCTCTTAAACTCTTTTGCCATTTTATAATATAGTATAAAGTATATAATCTCTTCTTTACTCGACGATATCCATCTCGTCGATCAGCCACGTTGCACCGGCAAACTTATCGATGATAAACAACACATAGCGTGCATCGACAGCGATCGTGCGTTGCAGGGCAGGCTCGAAGGCTACGTCGCCCGACATTGCCTCCCAGTTACCATCGAAAGCCAAACCTACCAGCTCTCCCTTGCGGTTGAGCATCGGCGAACCCGAGTTACCACCCGTAATATCGAGGTTGGCCAGGAAGCAGGTCACCAGCTCACCCTTCTTGTTGGCATAGCGGCCGTAATCCTTCTTCTCATAGAGCTCCTTGAGCTTGGCAGGAACGGTAAACTCGATCGGATTCTCGGGATCCTCCTTCTCGATTACACCCTTCAGGGTCGTGTAGTACTCGTAGCGAATACCATCGGCGGGGTTGTAGGGCAGCACATTACCATACGAGAGGCGAATCGTGAAGTTGGCATCCGAAGCCCACGCCTTGTCGGGGTGCTGAAGCATCAGACCGGCGATGTACTTACGGTGACCCTCGGCGTAGAGGTTCGTATATTTCGACGACTCCTTGCGCAGCTCCATCATCTTGGCCATCACCGACTTAAAGAAGGGAACAGCGGGATCGGCCTCAGCCTTCTCTACGCTGTAGTTATCGATAAGAGCCGCCAGCTTCTCGGGCGAAGTTACAGCCGTATTGTCGTAGAGGTAATCCACATACTTCTCCACATCGCCACCAAACTCCTTGTCGATAATCTCGGCATAGAAGGTGGGCAGCTTATCCATATTATCGCGTGCGATGGTCAGCATTCGCTTCGCTACACGACGATCGGTCGGCTCGTTGTAATCCTTGAAGATGCGGTTGGCATAGGCCAAGAGAGCCTCCTTTTTCACCTCTTTCTTCACACCTTCGCCATCCATCAGCACAGAAGCAAGCGAGAGCAACTCGACAGCACGCATCATCGACTCCGAAATATACTGTGCATCCTTGCGCGCAGCCTTCGACTTTTCGATATACTCCTTAATCTTGGGAAGAGCCGTCATGTAACCCTCCTCGGGGAGCGTGTTGGCATCGGCCCAAGCCTGGAAAGAAGCCTCCTGAGCCTCCTTGTCGCCCTTTACGTTGAGTTTCTTAACAGCCTGCGACATACCGATCGAGTTCTTCCAATAGTTCGACGACGAAGCATACTTCGAGGCGTACTGGATGCGTACCTTATCGCTGGCAGCCATATCCTCGGCCAGGATAGCCTGACGCTCGCCGCGGATAAAGATGCGCTGCGGGTTGTCCACCTCCAACATGTAGTCGATCTCGTACGAAGTCATATAGCGCTGCGTCGAGCCGGGGAAGCCCATCACCATCGAGAAGTCACCCTCCTCGACACCCTTGATATTTACCTTGAGGTACTTCTCGGCGCGATAGGGTTTATTCTCCTTCGAGTAAGCGGCAGGACGGTTATTCTCGTCGGCATAGACACGGAAAACAGAGAAGTCGCCCGTATGGCGCGGCCACATCCAGTTGTCGGTCTCACCACCAAACTTACCAATCGACTGCGGAGGGGTACCCACCAGACGTACGTCGGTATAGACCTCCATCACAAAGGCGAAGAATTGGTTGTTACCAAAGAAGGCAGGAATCATAACACTCATACCCTCGTTCTCCTTCTCCAGCTGCTCGATCAGGGCCTTCTTATTCTCGCCCACCATACGCTGGTACTCCTCCTCCGAGGCAATCGAGGGGATGTTACCGATGATATCGGCCGTGACATCCTTGATCTGACGGATGAAGCGCACCGAAAGACCCGGAGCGGGCAGCTCCTCCTCGTGGTTGCGCGCCCAGAAACCATCCTTGAGGTAGTCGTGCTCGACCGACGAAAGGGACTGGATAGCACCAAAGCCGCAGTGGTGGTTCGTGAAGAGCAGACCCTTCGACGATACAATCTCACCCGTGCAACCACCGCCAAAGATAACCACAGCATCCTTGAGCGAGTTTTTATTGACCGAATAGATATCCTCGGCCGAGAGTTTACACCCCTTGGCCTTCATATCCTTAATATTCATCTTCTGGAGGTAGGGCAGAAGCCACATACCCTCATCAGCCGTAGCCGTCAAGGCTACCAGAGCAGCAACAAAGCTCAAAATCAGTTTCTTCATATTTTTATTTTTTTTTATAAGTCTTTATAGGTCGCTATAGGTCATTATAGGGTTAGTTCTATTTGATGTTTACCATATTAATAATGGCCTTTTCGGCTTGCGAGCGGATCTCCTCGTCTATCTCTACCTCGGGCGACATCTTCTCGAGGCACTCCGCAATCTTCTCGAGCGTCACGAGCTTCATATCCTTGCACTCGTTGCACTTGACCGTAGGATCGAACGTCGGAGCCGGGATGAATTGCTTCGAAGGCATCTGCTTCTCCAATTCGGCCAAAATACCGCTCTCGGTAACCACGATGAATAGTTCGGCCTCACTTGCACGGCAATACTCCAAAATACCCGCCGTAGAGCCTGCATAATCGGCCAGGGCAACCACTTCGCTCGTGCACTCGGGGTGAACTACCACCTTGGCTGTGGGATTCTCTGCCATCAGGCGCTTGATAGCCTCGGCCGAGAACTCCTCGTGTACCTTGCAGCAGCCATCCCACATAATCATATTCTTGCGACCCGTCTGTGCCTGGATAAAGCTGCCCAGGTTGCGATCGGGGGCAAAGAGGATGGGCTGCGACTCGGGAATCGACTTTACCACCTGCAGGGCATTCGACGAGGTGCAGCAGATATCGGTCAGTGCCTTCACCCCTACCGTCGTATTTACATAGGAGACCACCATACACTCGGGGTGCTCACGCTTGAAGGCTGCCAGCTCCTCCGCCTCGCAGGAGTCGGCCAACGAACATCCCGCCTCGGGGCAGGGGATGAGGACCGTTTTCTCGGGACAGAGCACCTTGGCTGTCTCGGCCATAAAGTTTACGCCGGCGAAGAGGATCACCTTCTCCTCGACCGATTGGGCTTTGATCGAAAGGGCCAACGAGTCACCCAGGAAATCGGCAACGGCCTGCACTTCGGGCAGGCAATAGTAGTGGGCCAGGATCACAGCCCCCTTTTCGCGCTTCAGTTCGGCAATTCTTGCCGGAAGGTTTTCGACCATTCTCTTTTAATTTTTTTAATTCTATTTTAAATATAAATAAAAGGAATAATTAAAATAATGGGTGTTGAAAGTGTGGATAAGTGGGTTATCAAAAATTTTTATATACGCTCTTTCTTTTGAATGTTCATTCTTTCGCTTCGTAACATGCTGTCATTCATAGAAGGGAAAGAGGAAATAAACTTTTGTTAAAAACCCTTTTCAACAAATCAACATATCCTTATTGTAAACAATTCCTCGGTTGATAGCGGTCTAAAAGGGGAGAATAAAATGAGAAAACTTTTTTTGGAAAACTCCTTTGGGTCGATTAAGCCGACTTCAAACGAGAAAAGCAAATTTATTTCTTCTTTTTTATGAACCCTGTTATGAACCACTTTTCAACCTCTTATTAACCGTTTTTCATCACCGTGTTAATCAACTTCTCGGCAATGGCTCGATACCACTCCTCGACGCGGGGATCGAAGATGGCACCCGGGCGACCCGTGTCGCCACCCTCCATAATCGACTGCACGATGGGAATCTCACCCAGGAAGGGAACTTCGTACTCTTCGGCTACGCGCTTTGCTCCACCCTGACCAAAGATATAATAAAGGTTATCGGGCAACTCCTCGGGGGTAAACCAAGCCATATTCTCGATAATACCCGCCACGGGTACATTTACCTGCTCGTTGCGGAACATCTCCACACCGCGCACCACATCGGCCACAGCCACCAGCTGGGGGGTAGATACAATCACCGAGGCAGAGAGTTTCAACTCGCCGATAATAGAGAGGTGAATATCGCCCGTGCCGGGGGGCAGGTCGCAAATCAGGAAATCCAAGGCTCCCCACTTTGTCTGGTGGATCATCTGCTTGAGGGCATTGACCGCCATGGCACCGCGCCA
>JAUMXM010000068.1 GCA_030529085.1 Rikenellaceae bacterium
AGGGTTGTTAAGGGTTGTTAAGGGGAATTAAGGGTTATAGGTCGCTATAGGAGGGCTTTAAGTTGCCTTTAGTCTCCGTTAGTCACCTTTAGTTCCCTTTCCACTTCTTGCAAACTCCCAATAAATAAAAACTAATCGCTGAATTTTTTTCGCGTTTCACATTATTTTTCTATCTTTGCGCGATATTATGGTTTGAGTGCCAAATCAGAATAAAAAACAACATAAAAAAACAAAATTCATTCCAAAATGCAAAGTAAAGGTTTTATTAAACTCATCGCCGTGCTGTTGGCAGTGGCGTGTGTTTACCAGCTCTCGTTTACGTTCAAGACGCGTAGCGTAGAGAAGAAGGCAGCCGCTTACGCTGCCCAGCTCCCCGTCGAGCAGCAGGCCGAGGCGGAGCAGCACTTCCTGGATTCGATTCAGAACCTGCCGGTCTACAACATCGGCTTCAAGTCGTTTACCTACAAGGAGTGCAAGGAGAAGGAGTTGAACCTGGGTCTGGACCTCAAGGGTGGTATGAACGTCATGCTCGAGGTACAGGTGGAGGATGTTGTCAAGGCTCTGGCCGGTGACAGCGCCCAGGATCCCGCTTTCGTAGCCGCCATCGAGGAGGCCAACGCCAACCTCAAGAGCGGTACCTCGAAGGACTATATCGCCGACTTCGTAGAGATCTACGAGCGTCAGACCAACGGTGGTTCGCTGGCCGTTATCTTCGTCAGCCCCGACCGCAAGGATATCACGCTCGAGAGCTCGAACGAGGAGGTTCAGAAGGTGCTGCAGCGCGAGACCGAGGCCGCTATCGCCGCTTCGTTCAACGTACTGCGCAGCCGTATCGACCACTTCGGTGTAACGCAGCCCAACATCATGCGTCTGCCCAACTCGCACCGCATCCTGGTCGAGCTGCCGGGTGTCAAGGAGCCGCAGCGTGTACGTGACCTGTTGCAGGGCACCGCATCGCTCGAGTTCTGGACCACCTACAGCGCCAATGAGATGTTCCCCGCCTTGATGGAGGCCGATCAGTACCTCAAGACGCTCCAGGCCGAGGAGACGACCGCAGCCGAGGAGACGACCGAGGAGGCTGCTTCGGAGGCCGAGGGTCTGATTGCCGAGATCGGTGAGCAGCCCGTTGAGGAGGCTGCTGAGGAGGTTGCCGTTTCGCGCTACAGCCGCGAGATGAACCCCCTGTTCGCCGTGCTCGATCCCACCTATGCCGGTGGTGCTGCCGTAGGTGCTGCCTACAAGGCCGATATGGCACAGGTTGAGGCCTACCTGACCATGCCCGCCGTACGCGATCTCTTCCCCGCCGACGTTGATTTCAAGTGGGCTGTGAAGGGTGATGCTACGATGGATGGTCGCTACCAGCTCTTCGCCATTCGCGTTTCGACCCCCAACGGCAAGGCTCCGCTGGATGGTTCGGTGATCACCGAGGCTCGCGAGCAGTATGCCCAGACGGGTGCTACGGCCGAGGTTTCGATGTCGATGAACGCCGAGGGTGCTCAGGAGTGGGCTCGCCTGACGGGTGAGAATGTCAACAAGTGCATCGCTATTGTCCTCGACGGCTATGTATATTCGGCTCCCAACGTGATCAACAAGATCGAGGGTGGTAGCTCGCAGATTACGGGTAACTTCACGATTCAGGAGGCTCAGGACCTCGCCAACGTACTCTCGTCGGGTAAGGTTCCCGCTCCCGCTAAGATTATCCAGGATACCGTAGTAGGTCCCTCGCTGGGTCAGGAGTCGATCAACGCAGGTCTGCTCTCGTTCGTAATCGCCTTCATCCTCGTACTGCTCTACATGGGTCTGTTCTACAAGACCGCAGGTTGGGTATCGGATATCTCGCTGCTGCTGAACGTATTCCTGCTGATGGGCGTACTCGTATCGTTCGGCGCCGTGCTGACCCTCCCGGGTATCGCCGGTATCGTGCTGACGATGGGTATGGCTGTCGATGCCAACGTGATCATCTACGAGCGTATCAAGGAGGAGCTGCGTGGCGGTAAGGGTCTCTCGCTCGCCATCACCGACGGTTTCCGCAAGGCTTACTCGGCAATCATCGACGGTCAGCTGACCACGATCATCACCGGTATCGTCCTCTTCGTATTCGGTACGGGTCCCGTTCAGGGCTTCGCTACGACCCTCGTAATCGGTATCATCACCTCGGTGTTCACCGCTGTATTTATTACCCGTATGCTCATCGAGTGGGTGGTTGCCAAGTGGGGCAAGATCTCCTTCTCGCGTGCATGGTCGGAGCACTTCCTCAACAACACGAAGATCGACTTCCTCTCGAAGCGCAAGGTTGCCTACATCACGGTTGCTGTTGTCCTGGGTCTGTCGTGCATCTCGTTCGCCGTTCGCGGTCTGAACCTCGGTGCCGAGTTCACGGGTGGTCGCGCCTATGTAGTTCGCTTCGACCAGGCTGTTTCGGCCGAGCAGGTACGTGGTAACCTGGCTGCCCAGTTCGCTCAGATCGAGGATGCCGATGCATCGAACGTATCGTATGAGGTGAAGCAGTACGGTGGCGAGAACCAGATGCGTATCGTGACGCAGTATCGTTTCGACGACACGTCGGATGAGGCTACGGCCGAGGTGGAGGAGATCCTCTACGAGGCTGTGAAGGGTCTCTACACCTACGAGATCACCTTCGAGCAGTTCCGCAACACGCAGACCGACGAGAACGGTATCTTGACCGCCGACAAGATCGGTCCCTCGATTGCCAAGGATACGACCTGGAACGCTATCTACTCGGTGTTCTTCTCGCTGATCGCCATCGGTCTCTACATCACGCTGCGATTCAAGCGTTGGCAGTGGGCTTCGGGTGCTACGATCGCCCTGGCTGTTAATACCTTCATGATCATCGGTCTCTACTCGATTTTCTATGGTATTTTGCCCTTCAACCTCGAGGTTAACCAGGCCTTCATCGCCGCTATTCTGACCATCATTGGTTACGCCATCAACGATACGGTGGTAGTCTTCGACCGTATCCGCGAGTTCCTGGGTATCTATCCCAAGCGTAGCTTCTACGAGAACGTAAACAACGCTGTTAACTCGACCTTGTCGCGTACGATTAACACCTCGGCTACGACCCTCGTAACGCTGCTGGCTATCTTCCTCTTCGGTGGTGAGACGATCCGTGGTTTCATCTTCGCCCTGATTCTGGGTGTCTGCATCGGTACGGCTGCTACGATCTTCGTGGCTACCCCGATTGCTTACGACCTGATGACGAAGGCCGACAAGAAGAAGGCAACGAAGTAATAAGGCTACACCTTATATATTAAAAGGCTCTGCGCTGCGGCGCGGAGC
>JAUMXM010000015.1 GCA_030529085.1 Rikenellaceae bacterium
CGCAGACCCGTAGCCACAATCTGGCCCGTAGCACAGTCGATCAGGAAGTTGGCAGGAATCGAGCGCACACCGTAGAGGTCGGCAGCGGCATTATTCCAACCCTGCAGGTCGCTCACGTGGGGCCAATTGAGCTCCTTGTTCTCGATGGCGGCCAACCAAGCCTCTTTCTTGTTATCGAGCGATACACCGAAGATCTCGAAGCCCTTCTTGTGGTAGGCATCGTAGGCAGCCTTCAGAGCGGGAACCTCGGCCATGCAGGGACCACACCACGAAGCCCAGAAGTCGATCAGGACATACTTGTTGGCGGGATTCTCGATCACCGACTGCATCGAAACAGCGTTGCCATCCTTGTCGGCCTGCTCGAAGGGAATGTAGGGCTGACCCGGCTCGGTGCGCTTCTTCTTCTCCACATTTGCCTTGATATCGTTCATCATCTCCGTGGCCTGCATCTCGGGCGAGAACTGAGCGATCAGCTCCTCCATCTCGGCCACCGACTTCTCGTAGGCGGCATTGCGCAGCATCACCACACCGAACAAGTTGCCCACGTTATCGGTCAGGGCAGCCTCACCCAGGGCGGCATACTCCTCCTCGATCGCAGCGCGACGCTCATCCTCCGTGCTCTCGGCGTAGTACTCCTTCATCAGGGTCTGAGCCTGCTCGCCGTAGGCGTTCGAAGCATCGTTTGCAGGGGTACCGGCGATACGGTAGCCACCATCGACAGCCTCAACCACCATAGCACCCTCCTCGGCGATGTAACGAGCACCGAACGAAGCAGCACGGGGGTTGGTGTTGTCGGCTATGAGCATCATCTTGGGGTTCTCGACCACAGCCTTGTAGTCGATCACACCACCCTCGACCTTCACCGAGTCCACAACATCCTGACCTTCGAAGACGTAGACCATACCCTCGAGGCCCTCAACCTGACCCGTGATCGTATACTTAGGCTGCGACGTGCAACCTACCAGCGCGGCCAGAGCCAGCGCGCAAAGCATCATCTTTTTCATTGTATTATTCGTTTTTAAGGTTTTTAATCTCTTTCTCCAACTGGCGCACCGTGCGATCCAACTCGGGCAGACGCTTGAAGACGGCTGCCGAGCGGTGGTACTGCATACCGGGCAGTGCCGGGTAACCGAAGCGAATCTCGCCGTCGGGGACATTCTTATCCAGACCACTCTTCGAGCCCACCATCACGCGGTCGCCAATCGTCACGTGGTCGGCGATACCCACCTGGCCGGCCAGGAAGCAGTTCTTGCCCACCTTCGAGGTGCCGGCAATACCCGTCTGGGCCGACGATACGGTATTCTCGCCCACCTGCACGTTATGGCCGATCTGAATCAGGTTGTCGAGCTTCACGCCGCGACGGATAATCGTCGAGTCGGTCTTGGCGCGGTCGATACAGGTGTTGGCACCAATCTCCACATCGTCCTCGATAATCACGTTGCCGAGCTGCGGAATCTTATCGAAGCCACCCTCGGCGTTGGGCATAAAGCCAAAGCCGTCGGCACCGATCACCGCACCTGCATGCAGGATGCAGTTCTTGCCGATATGGCAACCCTCGTAGATCTTCACACCCGGGTAGAGGGTCGTACCCTCACCCACGGTGACACCGGCACCAATGTAGACCTGGGGGTAGATCTGGCAGTTGGCGCCCACCTTGGCACCCTGCTCGATGACGGCGAAGTCGCCCACATACGTATCGCCCTCGACGGTAGCCGTTTCGGCAATCGAGGCGCGCTCCGAGATCCCCTTGCGGCGGGGCTTCGATGCGGCATACATCTGCAGGAGCTTGACGATGCACTCGGCAGCGTTATCGACCTTGATCAGCGTCGCAGGAACCTCCTGCTTCGGCTCGAACGACTTGTCGCACAAGACAATCGATGCACCCGTTGTGTAGAGGAACTCCTCGTATTTCAGGTTGGTTAAATAGGCCAGCGACCCCTTCTTACCCTCCTCGATCGAGGATACGGTATGCACGGCCGCACTCTTATCGCCTACAATCTCGCCGCCCAGAAAGCCGGCAATCATCTCCGCTGTAAATTCCATAAAAGCTATTTTTTTGTTTGTTAATCTTTCAGATAGTCGGCAATGTCGATCCCCTCGGGCAGGAACTCCTCGACCGAACGACCAAACGAGAGCACCTCGCGCACGGTCGACGAGGCGATGTCGGCCACAGGGGCGGGTGTAAAGAGCATGACGGTCGTCAGCTCGGGATAGATGCGGTGGTTCGTAGCCTCCATCGTGCGCTCATACTCGAAGTCGGTTGTGTTGCGCACACCGCGAATAATGGCGCAGGCACCCATCTGCTCGGCAAACTCGCCCGTCAGACCGTGGTAGATATGCACCTCGACACGGTCGTTGCCGCGATAGACATCGTCGATGAGGCGTTTGCGGTTCTCGACCGAGAGCAGTCCGTGCTTCAGCGAGTTGTTCCCGATGCCGATTACGATGCGATCGAAGAGCTTGAGCGACTCCTCGACAATGGCGGCATGGCCGCGCGTAAAGGGGTCAAACGACCCGGGGAAAATTGCAGTCCTTTCCATAATAGAACAAAGGTAGCAAGATTTTGGAATATAGCCATATTTTGTCGGCAAAATTTGGAAACCGAGGCCACTTTTCGCCCCTAATTTTGCGTAGCAAAATGTTACAGCCATGAAAAAACTACTCCTTTCGCTCGGTCTGCTGTTCCTCGCAGCCACCCTGCTGCTCGCCGCCTCGACCCGTCGTCTCTACCGCCAAAACCAACGCCTCAAAGCCAACCAAAGCGCCCTCGCGGAGCACCTCATCGCAGCCCGCTCCGACTGCGATTCGATCCGCTCTTCGTGCGAAGTACTCCAACTCACCCTGCACGAATTTCGGGCGTTGCAGGCCGCCGATGCCGCCACGATTCGCGCCTTGGGAATCCGCCTACGCCGCCTCGAGAGCACTGCCGTAACCCACACCGAGAGCCGCATCGAGGCCGCCGCGCCCCTCCGCGACACGCTCCGAATCGTTCGGCACGACACGCTCCCCCTTATCGACACGCTCCGCACCTTTCGCTGGCAGGATGGGTGGAACATCGTCGAGGGGGTTGTGGGGCGCGACTCGATTCACTGCACCCTCACGGCACGCGACACGCTGCGCCAAATCATCCACCGCGTACCGCGCCGTTTTCTCTTTATTCGGTGGGGCACAAAAGCAATACGGCAGGAGATTCATTCGTCGAATCCTGCCGTGAGAATCATCTATTCGGATTATGTGGAGATCAGGCGCTAAGGCCCTTAAGATCGCTTCGCGGCGAGGCGCTCCATCGCCTCGGCCAGACGCTCCACGCGCAGACTCATCAGGGGTTTGTCGTCGAGGCGCGACAGGGAGGTAAGACCATAGTGGTCAGCGACAAAGATTTCGTCGCAGAGGTGCATTTCGCTCTTGCGGATTGGGTGTTGCAGGTAGCGAATACCGGCACGCTCGGCCGCCTCCTTGACCAGCACATCGGTTGCCGTGCGCAGCACCACGGGCAGCAACAGAATACCCTCGCGGAAGGCGCAGATCGACCCCTCGCCCAGCGCGACAAGCGCCCCGTTGCGATCGACACGCACCGCCTCGTCAAAACCCGCCGTGCGCGCCCTCTGTTGCGCCACGAGCCAGGCCGACTCCGAGGCGGTTGTGGGGGCCTCAACGGGAAGATCATAGGCCACCGTCATTGCCGTCGGACGCAGGCTTCGCACTGCATAGCCGGCATAGAGCGAGACCCCGGCACCGTAGCAAATCTCCTCCCCCGAAGCAAAGAGTTCGAGGCGAATAAACGACGAGACCCCTTCGGGATAGTGTTCGCGCGCATGTTCGGCCTGCAGACGCTCCTCGAGGGCCTTCAAATCGGGACGATAGGGGCGACCAAAGAGTTCGCACGAGGCGGCATGAAGCACCCCGACGTGTTCGCGGAGCATCCGCGCACGCCCTCCGTAAAGGTGGACAATCTGGTATAGATAGGCCTCTATCATCGATTCGCTTTAGAGCAGGAAAATCTTCATCAGCAACTCACGCAGCAGCTCCCCATCCGAGGCACCGCCCGCATTCAGACCCTTCGATTTTGCATCGTACTCGCGCAGCAGCCCCAAAATCTGGAAGACCTTCTGGTTGGGCCACAACGCCGCCTGACGGCGCAGCTCCTGCACAATGAATACGGCCGGCTTGCGCAGCGTGCGCATCAGCTCCTGATCCGAGGGCATCGGCTGCCCCTTGTAGCGCGTCAGCCACGCCAGGTAGTTGAGCGTGAAGAGGTCGCGGAACTGCCCAAAGAGGGCCATAATGGTGAGCAGCAGGGGGTTATCTTTCGGGTTGCGGGCAAAGTGGTCGGCAATCATCAGGGCGCGCCCCATGTTGCGATCCAAGACCGCCTTGCAGAGCTCAAAGTTGTTGAAATCCTTCGAGATTCCGATATTGGTTTCGATATCGGCATCCGTGATGCGCGTCGCACCGACAGGCATCGAGACGGCCAGCTTCTCCAACTCGAGGGCAATTTTTGAGATGGAGGTTCCGAGGTGGTCGGTCAGCATCTCGAGGGCCTTGTGGTCGATCTGAAAACCGCGCGCGGCAATAAAGCGACCCAGCCACTCCTTGATCTCGTAGTCGCGCGGCATCACCGACTCGAAGACCACGCCGTTGGCCACACACCCCTTGTAGAACGAGGAGCGCTTATCGACATTTTTCTCCTTGTGGCAGACGACCAAAATCGTCGTCGGCGAGGGTTGCTGCGAGTAGAGCGAGAGCTTCTCGATCTGGCGCAACTGCTGTGCCTCCTTGAGGATGACCACCTGGTAGGCGCCCATCATCGGCATCTGGCGGCAGAGGTTGATCACCTGTCCCACCTCACTATCCTTGCCATAGACGGTCAGCTGGTTGAACGAACGCTCCGCCTCGTTGAGAATCGTATCGCCCAGGAGCTCCTGCAGGCGGTCGATGAAGTAGCTCTCATCGCCCATCAAGAGGTAAATGGGGGCAAATTTACGCGCCTTGATCTGCCCCTCCAATCGCTCGAACTCGGCCACCGAGTCGCGGAATTTCACTGCACTTTTAGCCATCGTTATACAATCTCACGGGTGATACAAAGGACATTTTCGCTCTTCTCCGTTAGACGGAACTTATCGTCGATGCGCTGACCCACGACCCAGACAATCTCCTCGCCCGAGAGCAGGACAAATTGGCGCTGCTTTTCGGGCAACGAGAGTTTGCAATCGGTCAAAAAGTCGCTCAGCTTCTTCTTGCCCACCATCCCGAAGGGGGTGAAGCGATCCCCCTCGCGCCAGCGGCGCAGGGTGAGCGGCTCGGTGAGCAGGTCGGCATCCAGCAGGGCAATGTGGGGCGGCTGATTCAGATCCTCGATCAGGTCGATGCTCATGCGCTCGAAGAAGAGTACCGAGTTGCCACAATAGGCACGCGGAGCACCTGCGGGCACCTCCACGGCGCAATCATCGTCGGGCTCGATCGGTGCCACGACCACCATGCCGCGGTCGGTCACCGCCACGCGGTCGCGGGCGTAGAAACGACGACCCACAGCCCCCTCATCGAGGGCGTGACACAGACGGTCGATTACATCCCCCTTGAAGCCGTAGGCCGAGTTGAGCAGCTCATAGAGGACAAAGTTGCGGGGCAGGGCGGCGTCGATGCGGTCGAGGTAGATGCGATCCACCCCGTCCCACTGCTCGCAAGCCACCTCGCGGATGCGCTCCACGGACTGCGTGATAAACTGCTGGGCATCGGTCAGGCGACCGATATTGCGGCGCATCAGGGCGGTAAATTTGGGGTTTATCTCGCGGATGCGGGGCACCAAACCCAGGCGTATCTTGTTGCGCAGGTACTTCGTCGAGCGGTTCGACGAATCCTCGCGGTAGGGAATTTTGTGTTGTACGGCATACTCCAAGATCTCGCGACGCGAAGCGAACAAGAGGGGGCGCACGATGCGTCCCACGCGGGTCGAGATGCCCGTCAGACCGCGCAGACCCGTGCCGCGCAGCAGGTTGATAAAGAAGGTCTCGACCGAGTCGTCGGCATGGTGGGCAACGGCGATGGCCGTGTAACCCTCCGTATCGCACAACTCGTTGAACCAGGCGTAGCGCAGACGGCGTGCCGCCATCTCCATCGACTCACCCGTCAGCTCCATCTCACCCTCGGTATCGAAGCGCTTGTTGTAGAAGGGAACACCTAAGCGGGCCGCCTCGTGGGCCACCATCACCTCGTCCTCGTCGCTCTCGGCACCACGCAACTGGAAGTTGCAGTGGGCCACACCGAAGTTGTAACCCTCCTCGGCGAGGAGCGTGAGCATCACCATCGAATCGACACCGCCCGAAACGGTCAGCAGCAACCGGTCTTCGTGGGTGAAGAGGTTGTTCTCGGCCACATAGCGGGCAAATTGTTGCTTGAATGTCGGCATAGCGTTATAAGATATTGACCTCGGTATCGATCTCGACGCCGAATTTTTCCTTTACCGTTTGCTGCACCTTGCGTGCCAGGGCAATCACCTCGCCACCCGTGGCGCCACCGTGGTTGACCAGCACCAGGGCCTGGCGATCGTGGACACCCACACACCCCTCGCGATAACCCTTCAGTCCGGCACGGTCGATGAGCCAACCGGCCGCCAGCTTGATCTTCGCAGGGTCGGCTGCGGGATAGTGGGGCATCTCGGGATAGCTTGCCAGCAGCGCCTCGGCTACCGAGGCCTCGACCACGGGATTCTTAAAGAAGGAGCCGGCATTGCCCAGCACCGCCGTATCGGGGAGCTTCGAGCGACGAATGGCGCAGATCGCCTCGCGGATGTTGCGCAGCGTAGCACCGCCACGCGCCGCCACCTCGCGCTCCACGTCGCCGTAGCCCAGCTTCGGAGCCGCCACACGCGAGAGGGCGAACTCGACAGCCGTGATCACCACGCGTCCCTTCAGTTCCTGCTTGAAGATGCTTTCACGATACCCGAAACGACACGCCTCGCGCTCCAGGCGCGCCATCGTGCCCTGCTCAACGTCATAAAACTCGACCGCCGTCAGTACATCCTTGACCTCGACACCATAGGCGCCGATGTTCTGCACGGGGGCAGCACCCACCTTGCCCGGGATGAGCGAGAGGTTCTCGATACCCCACAAATCGCGCTCAACGGCCCAGGCCACCAAGTCGTCCCACTCGAGGCCCGCCTCAACACGGATGCGCACCGCGTCGCCCTCCTCACCGAGGAGCGTAATCTGCTCCCCGACGGGGGTCAGCAGCACACCGTCGTAATCGGCGGTAAAGAGGATGTTGTTACCGCCCGAGAGGACCATCCAGCGCTCGGGTTGCTCGCGCTCGAAAAATCGGACCAGATCGGTCGCCGTATCAAATTCAACAAGTCGCGCAGCCCGTTGCGAAACGTGAAAACTGTTGCGCTCGGATAAATTTATGTCGTAAAACTCGCGTATCATAGTGCAAAGTTAGAAATTTTTATTAACTTTGAAGAGATTTTGTGCCGACAACTCTAAAACTACCTCATAAAAATGTTTACCGAAAAAGACCTGCAGCAGATTGCTGCCCACGGCTTGACGACGGAGGCCGTAGCGATTCAGATCGAAAATTTCCGCCGCGGATTCCCCTTCCTGCCCGTTACGCGCGCCGCATCGCCTTCGGACGGTGTCACGGTGCTCTCGATCGAGGAGGGCGACCAGGCTGTAGCTCGCTACGAGCAGGCCAAGAATGCACTCTCGGTTGTTAAGTTCGTACCCGCCTCGGGTGCCGCTACCCGCATGTTCAAGGAGCTCTTCTCGTTCGTCAACGAGGATAAGCGCGGCGCCGGCATCGACAAGCTGATCCAGAACATCGAGAAGTTCGCCTTCTGGCCCGAGCTGAAGGCGCTGCTGCCCGAGGGTGCCGACGACAAGCAGATCGTATCGGCCATCGTCAAGGAGGGTCTGAACTACGGTGCCAAGCCGAAGGGTCTGGTTACCTTCCATGCCTACAAGGAGGGTGCCCGCAAGGCTGTCGAGGAGCACCTGGCCGAGGGTGCCGCCTATGCCACCACGAATGGCGTAGCCCGCATCCACTTCACCGTATCGCCCGAGCATCGTGCCGGCTTTACGACCCTCCTGGAGGAGAAGATTCCCTACTACGAGCAGCGCTACGGCATCCGCTACGAGATCTCCTTCTCGGAGCAGAAGTCCTCGACCGACACGATTGCCGTGAATCCCGACAACACCCCCTTCCGCCAGGACGACGGTTCGCTGCTGTTCCGTCCCGCCGGCCACGGTGCCCTGATCGAGAACCTGAACGACATCGACGCCGACATCGTCTTCATCAAGAATATCGACAACGTGACGACCGACTCGCGTCGCGGCGACACGACCCGCTGCAAGAAGATGCTGGCAGGTCTTTTGATCGAGTTGCAGGAGCGCTCGTTCGAGTACCTGAAGGCCCTCGAGGTAGGTGGTGCCGAGTTGGAGCCGATTGCCGAGTTCATCGAGCAGCGTCTCTGCGTGAAACTGCCCGAGAACTACGACAGCGCCCTGCTGAAGGCTGTCCTCGACCGTCCGATCCGCGTCTGCGGCATGGTACGCAACGAGGGTGAGCCGGGTGGCGGTCCCTTCTGGGTGAAGAATGCCGACGGCACCGAGTCGCTGCAGATTGCCGAGTCGAGCCAGATTGCCCCCGAGGATATGCCGCTGATGAAGTCGGCAACCCACTTCAACCCCGTAGATTTGGTTTGCGGCGTAAAGAACTCGAAGGGCGTGAAGTTCAACCTGCCCGCCTACACCGATCCCGAGACGGGCTTCATCTCGGAGAAGTCGGCCGGTGGTCGCGACCTGCGTGCGCAGGAGCTGCCCGGTCTGTGGAACGGCGCCATGGCCAAGTGGAACACCATCTTTGTCGATGTGCCCATCACCACCTTCTCGCCCGTGAAGGTTGTGCAGGACCTGCTGCGCGAGCAACACCAGTAAAAAAATAGCCGCCCCAGCCGGGGCGGCTTTTTTAATTCTCCTCTTTACGCTTTCCTCTCTCCTTTGTACCACGCCTTCAGTCGCTTGACGCCCTCGACGCCGAGGATCGTCAGGCCGGCATATTGTGTCGTCTTGGCCAGACCGAAGAGCACAAACCACAACACCCCCTTGGCTGCAGCCGAGATGGGGAGGGCCATCTGGGCAAAGGAGAGGATGTAGCAGGGGATGCAGCAGAGCAGCACCACCACCCCCGTGCGGAACGAGAGACGCTTCAAAAATGCTTTGATTCTTTTCACGGCGCAAAGATAAGAAACTTTTTCATCTTCGACCCACCCCACACGCCGCACCCGCCATCAGCCACAAAAAAAGGCCCTTCAAACGAAGAGCCCGGCACATTTAATCAACAAATCCCATCTAAAAATTAACCTAAATGTGCTATTATTCTATCCCAAAGCGAGGCTATCGGCGGCGCTGCGGTCCTCCCGAGCCAAATTCGCGTTGCGAGGCCTTATTGAGTCGCACACCCACATTGAGCGTGAAGTAGCGCCCATAGGAGGGTTGCCAACGCTGCATCTCATAATCGGCATAGGTCGTCGTCGTGTAGTTCGAGCCGCGGTTGAGCAGGTCGTAAGCCGCCACGCCCACCAACACGCGCCCCTTGGCCAACATACACCCCACCATCGCATTGAGCATCTGACTCGTGGTGTCGGTACCCGTATCGGTCAGGTAGTGGCAATGAGCCAGGTTGTAGTTCAGGTAGATCTGCAACACCTTCAAGCAACGGATCTCGGCCATCGCCGAGGCATTCTGGTGCAGGTAACGCGTATCGGTACCGATCGTATTCTCGACATCGGAATAGGAGGTCGAGGCGTGGAGCGAGAGACGCAAATTTTTCGACTGCGTACCCCCCAGCGAGAGGCTCAACGTGGGCTGCTGCTGGCGCGAGAGGTTCTTCCGATCCTCGATATAGGTCGGGCGCTGGTTGTAGGCGTAGCGCAACGAGGCACGGAAGGTCGACTTCAGGGGCGCAATGCGCTGACTGAACGACAGATCGCCCGAAAGCGAGAAGGTGCCCGAAATATTCTCGTAGGTGTAGAGCGTACTACCCGCCGGCGCCATGTAATCCCACTTTTCGAGGTAGGTATCCTGCTCGTAGTAGTAGCTACGCTGGGTGATCTGATCGGGGTGGATCGAAGCGGTTACACTCGCCGTAAAATTGCGGCCATTATCCACATTGACATTGCCCGGATAGGAGAGCGTGATGTTGTGGCGCACGCTCTGCTTCAGTGCCGGGTTACCACTCTGCAAGAGGAGCGGATTGCTGTTGTCGATGCGGTCGCGCAGCTGCTCGACCGAGGGGAGTGACGCCGAGGTCGAATAGTTGAAGATGTTGATTCTTCGCCCGTGGCGGATCAGGGTGAACTGCAACGAGGGGAGCCACGAAACAAACTTCTCGCGATACTGCAACTCCTCGGGGTAGAACTCATCCTTGTTCATCTTGGCCGAGCGCACATCGAGGATGGCATTGAGGCGGAAAAGCGACGAATTGAGGCGGAAGGCGAAACGCCCCGAGTGGGTACCGTAGTTGTAGGTGTAGTTGTAGGTATTCGTCGGGTCGATTTCGACAATCGGATCGTAGGTGTTGAGCGCCATCTGCCGCGTGCGACTATGCTCATAATCATACTGATAGGAGGCAAAGAGCTCGACACGCATACCCTCGGTCTGGAAGACATCCTTCTGCAACGAGAACTCGGCATTGTAGGACTCGCGCGGACCGACATAATCGGTCTCCAAGACACGCTTATCCTGCGTGAGGGTGTCGATGCGCCAACCGATGCGGTCGTTGCGCGAGATGGTCGAGTTGAGCGACATATAGGGGCG
The DNA here is from genome assembly GCA_030529085.1 of Rikenellaceae bacterium. GTDB lineage: Bacteria > Bacteroidota > Bacteroidia > Bacteroidales > Rikenellaceae > Alistipes. Next base: position 10,809 of record JAUMXM010000015.1, read on the forward strand.
CACCACGCTCGGATTGTCCCACTGGTAGTTGAGGTTGTTTTTCAAGGTGTAGCCCGTCGAGGAGCTCCCCTCGAAGAGTTCGGTACGCAGATCGAGCGCCTCGCTGCGGTTGGTTATATGCTGCGTGGAGCCACTCTTGGGGGTGCTGTACGAGAACTCGTTGCGCGACGAGAATTGGTGCTTGCCTCCCGGATGGAGCAGCGTATAGACTTTGAGCGTATGGGTTCCGCCCGAGCTGTGTGACGAGGTGGTATCGGCATAGAGACGAGCCGGCGAGGCCTCGGTCGCAAAGTAGTTACGCACGGTAGCCGACCCCGAGTGGGTATAGCTGTTATCGTAGGCATAGCTCACATCCAAAACCTGCCCCTCGCGGCGACTCTTGCCCCAAAGGCGCGAGAGACCGAAGTAGGCGCGGTGCTGCTCTTCGTAGGTACCCGCCGAGATGCGGTTGCGCAGGACATCGCGCAGGCGGTTCGAGCTGCGACCGATGTTGTTCGAATAGCCATCGAAGGTGAGTTGCAACTTCTCGGAGTAGAGGTTGGCCGTCAAGCCGATGCCGTAGCGGTGGCGCAGGGAGCCATCCTCCTCTCGATTCATATCCAAACCCCAGGCACCGAGCGCAAAGCCGTCGAACATCGAGCTGAAGTCGCGCTTCGTACGGATGTTCATCACCTTTTGCTTCTCGGCAAAGCGGCGATTTTGGCGAATCTCGTCATCGGTAGCTTCGTCGTAGACCTCCAGGCGCATCACATCACCCGCCAACAGGGCATTGAGCGCAGCCGTAGGATCCTCACCGAAGATGGTGCGCCCATTGACATAGACGCGCGCCAACCTTTCGCCCTGGATGGTCACACTGCCATTGTCGCTAACCTCCACGCCGGGCAGCTGTTCGAGCATGCGAATCGTCTCGTCGCCCTCCATCGTGCGAACGGCCGCAGCATTATAAACCAACGTATCGCCGCGCTGCGAGACGAGCTGTGCGCGCCCCTCGACCACCACCTGATCAATCTCCTGCGAGGCGGTCTTGAGCATAACTCGCAGGGGACGTTGCAGGCCATAACGCGGCGCGATGCGCACCGAATCCCGCGTAAAGGTTTCATAACCGAGGAACGAAACCTCGACACGCACATAGCCGGCCGGCACCTGCTTGAGGTAGAATCGACCCATGTAATCGGTTGTCGTGTGGAGGGTATCGCGTGGAGAGAGAACCGCCACCACGGCTCCAACCATCGCCTGCGGACGCTGCGCAATCTGGTCGGCAGCCGGCTGCTCAAAGACCTGGCCGCTCATGGGGCCATAGGCTGTTTGGGCGACTACGCGACCCATGCCTAAGAGGAGGAGCAGCGGCAATATCCGGCGAAAAAGTTGGTTCATGGTTTAAGGTTCGTGGTTGGTTACACAAAATTAGTACAAACCAACACACCCTGCACCGACACATCGGCGAATCGACCGAATCGAACGGCCAACCGCCCGACAAGGCCGGCGAAAGAGGAACTTTGCGATTGAGGCGAGGGCAGTGGCTGCTTGCAGCGAATGCCGAGCCGGAGCAAAGTCAAGCCCACGAAGCGGGATTAAAGAGTAAAGAGGAAAACTAAAGGGCACTAAGGGAATTAAAGGCGACTAAAGGAAACTTTAGCTACCCTTAGTTACCCTTAATCACCCTTAGCTCCCTTATTGCAACCTATAGCAACCACCCCACAAAAAAGAATGGGCTCCTCTTGCGAAGAGCCCGGCCCATTTAATCAAAAATCCTACTTGATAACTAAATGCGCAATCGTTGTTCCTTTTAACTTGCGCCATATTCCCCATCTTATACAACGCAAAAAACAACGCCGTTCTAATAGATTAGAAACGATGTACAAATGTAAGTTCTAAAAAACTAATTTGCAAGAAAACCGAAGGTTATTTTCGAATTTTATAGTATTTATAAATTCAACACCTCTTCGGCACGCATTGCGGCATAGTTAAAACTTGTCGAAAACAAGAAAAAAGAGGTTAAGAAGATAAATACGCGCGCGAAAAAGGATAAAGTCATAAAAAAAACACTATCTTTGTCTGATTGAAATCGCGAATACAAAAAAACTATATAAAACAACACACACTAAAATGGAAAACAAACTGCAACAATTAACCCAGAAACTCTACGAGGAGGGTCTGGAGAAGGGTCGCACGGAGGCTGAAAAGCAGATTGCCGAGGCCCAGGAGAAGGCTGCCAAAATCATCGCCGATGCCAAGAAGGAGGCCGAGGAGATTATCCGCAAGGCCGAGGCTAAGGCCGAGGATGTAGCCAAGAACACCGACACGGAGATCACGCTGGCCGGCAAGCAGGCCGTAGCCCGCATCAAGGGCGAGATTGCCCAGCTGATCGTAGCCAAGAGCACCTCGGCTCAGGTGAAGGCCGCCACGATGGATGCCGCCTTCATCAAGGAGATGCTCATCTCGGTAGCCAAGAATTGGAACGGCGCATCGGCCGGCAAGGTCGAGCTCAAGGCTCTGCTGCCCGAGGCTCAGCGCACGGCCCTCGACGCTTCGTTCGAGAAGGCTTCGAAGGAGCTCCTCAAGGAGGGCATCGAGGTAGGCTACTCGAAGGAGGTCAAGACGGGCTTCCGCGTAGCCGAGAAGGATGGCGGCTACTACATCTCGTTTGCCGACGCCGACATCGAGGCACTGATCTCGGAGTACCTGCGCGAGAAGGTATCGAATATGCTCTTCAAGGCATAACACCGCAAAACCATGTTTGCAACCAATTACTATACGTTAGTTGCCGGCTTCCGCGAGTACGCACTCGACGCGGACCACAAGGGTTTCGATGCCCTTGAGATTCGCAACGAGGTGTTGGAGACCATCTCCGCACGCGACTCGAAGGCGGTCGAGCTGCTCTACGGCTACTACGACTGCGAGAACATCATCGCAGCCCGCGCAGGCCGCTCGGCGCACAATGCGCTGGGTAACCTCACGCGCGAGGAGATCGAGGCCGAGCTGAGCCGCCCGAGCCGTCTGCCCGCCAAGCTGCAGGAGGTCATCTGCGCCTTCCTGGATCCCGAGGGCGAGGAGGCCGAGACGATCGACACGACCAAACCCTTCGAGAAGGCACTGCTGGCCGCCTACTACGCCCTGTGCGAGGCCTCGGCCTGCCGCTTCCTGAAGGAGTGGGCCCGTTTCGACCGCAACCTGAGAAATGTCTCGGCAGCCATCACGGCCCGCGAGCTGAACCGCCCGATCGAGGAGGTGACCGTGGGTGAGGGTGAGATTGTCGAGCAGCTGCAGCGCAGCTCAGCCTCCGACTTCGGTCTGCGTGGCGAGTTGCAGTACCTCGATGCCGCCATTGCGGCCATCAGCGACGAGCAGAACATTGTCGAGAAGGAGCACAAAATCGACCTCATCCGCTGGAATGAGTGCTCGGAGCTCTCGGCCTTCGACTACTTCGACATCAACGCCGTGGTGGCCTACCTCGTGAAGGTGAATCTGGTGGCCCGCTGGTCGATGCTCGACGTGGAGCGCGGCCGCGAGATGTTCCGCAAGCTCCTCGCTGAGCTCGACGGCAAGGATATGATCAATAAACAATAACACAATACAATGAAAACAACAGGACGTGTAAACGGTATCATCGCGAACATCGTGATCGTCAAAGCTGACGGCCCCGTCGGCCAGAACGAGATTTGCTACGTGTACGTGGGTGATACGAAGATGATGGCCGAGGTCATCAAGGTCGTGGGCGAGGACGCCTACGTCCAGGTATTCGACTCGACGCGCGGTCTGAAGATCGGCGACAAGGTCGAATTCGAGGGTCACATGCTGGAGGCTACGCTGGCCCCGGGTATGCTCTCGAAGAACTACGATGGTCTGCAGAATGACCTCGCAAAGATGGAGAGTCTGTTTATCGAGCGCGGCTCGGTAACCGACCCGATCGACTACGATTCGACGTGGGAGTTCAAGCCCCTGGCCCAGGCAGGCGACAAGGTGTCGGCCGCCTCGTGGCTCGGTGAGGTGAAGGAGCAGTGGGTAAACCACAAGATCATGGTTCCCTTCACGATGACGGGCAACTATACGGTCAAGAGCGTTGTCAAGGAGGGTGTCTACAAGGTGACCGACACGATCGCCGTGATCACCGACTCGGAGGGCAACGACCACAACGTAACGATGGTTCAGAAGTGGCCCGTGAAGCAGGCCGTGCGTGCCTATGTCGAGAAGCCGCGCCCCTCGCGCGTGATGGAGACGGGTGTGCGTGCCATCGACACCTTCAACCCCCTGGCCGAGGGTGGTACGGGCTTTATCCCGGGCCCCTTCGGTGCCGGTAAGACGGTGCTTCAGCACGCCATCTCGAAGCAGGCCGAGGCCGACATCATCATCATCGTAGCCTGCGGTGAGCGTGCCAACGAGGTGGTGGAGATCTTCAAGGAGTTCCCCGAGCTGGTTGACCCCCGCACGGGCCACAAGCTCATGGAGCGTACGATCATCATCTGTAACACCTCGAACATGCCCGTAGCTGCCCGTGAGGCATCGGTTTATACGGGTATGACCATCGGTGAGTACTACCGCGCGATGGGTCTCAAGGTGCTCGTTATGGCCGACTCGACCTCGCGTTGGGCACAGGCGCTGCGTGAGATGTCGAACCGTCTGGAGGAGCTTCCTGGTCAGGACGCCTTCCCGATGGACCTCTCGGCAATCATCGCCGCCTTCTATGCCCGTGCCGGTCTGGTGAAGCTGACCAACGGCGAGACGGGTTCGGTAACCTTCCTCGGTACGGTATCGCCCGCCGGTGGTAACCTCAAGGAGCCGGTGACCGAGTCGACCAAGAAGGCCGCACGTTGCTTCTACGCCCTCTCGCAGGGTCGTGCCGACTCGAAGCGCTACCCCGCTATCGACCCGCTGGACAGCTACTCGAAGTACCTCGAGTATCCCGAAGTATCCTCCTACCTCGACGAGCACATCGGCAAGGGCTGGGTGGAGTCGGTCTACGAGGGTAAGACCTTCGTGCAGCGCGGTAAGGAGGCCAACGACCAGATCAACATCCTCGGTGACGACGGTGTACCCGTTGATTACCACGAGCGTTTCTGGAAGAGCGAGCTGCTCGACTTTGTGATCCTGCAGCAGGATGCCTTCGACGATATTGATGCCAACTGCCCCATCGAGCGTCAGAAGATGATGTACGAGATGGTACTCGACATCTGCCGCCACGACTTCCCCTTCACCGACTTCGAGGAGTGCTCGCAGTTCTTCAAGGGTCTGATCAACCTCTTCCGCCAGATGAACTACGCGGAGTGGCAGTCGGATAAATTCGAGCAGTACAAGGCTCAGATCGAGAAGTATGTAAGTGAAAAAGCCAAATAAGCAGAAGATATGACAACACGTGCATTTCAAAAGATATACACCAAAATCGACAACATCACCAAGGCGACCGTGACGCTGCGCGCCGAGGGGGTGGGCAACGATGAGCTGGCTACCGTAGGCGGTAAGCTGGCACAGGTGGTAAAGATTATGGGTCAGAACGTGACGCTTCAGGTCTTTGCCGGTACGGAGGGTATCGCCACCAACTCGGAGGTGATTTTCCACGGCGAGCCCCCGAAGCTCAACGTCTCGGACAACCTGGCAGGTCGCTTCTTCAACGCCTATGGTGAGCCGCTCGAGGGCGGTGAGGCCGTTGAGGGTGAGGCTCGCGAGATCGGTGGCCCGACGGTGAATCCCTACAAGCGTCTGCAGCCTTCGGAGCTCATCGCTACGGGTATCGCCGGTATCGACCTCAACAACACGCTCGTAACGGGTCAGAAGATCCCCTTCTTCGCCGACCCCGACCAGCCCTACAACGCCGTGATGGCCAACGTGGCCCTGCGTGCCAAGGCCGATAAGATCATCCTCGGCGGTATGGGTCTGACGAACGACGACTTCCTCTACTTCAAGTCGGTCTTCGAGAACGCCGGTGCCTTGGACCGCATCGTCTCGTTCATCAACACGACCGAGAATCCCCCCGTGGAGCGTCTGCTGGTGCCCGATATGGCCCTGACGGCTGCCGAGTACTTCGCCGTGGATAAGGGCGAGAAGGTGCTCGTGCTCTTGACCGATATGACCCTCTACGCCGATGCCCTGGCCATCGTGTCGAACCGTATGGACCAGATCCCCTCGAAGGACTCGATGCCCGGTTCGCTCTACTCGGACCTGGCGAAGATCTACGAGAAGGCCGTGCAGCTGCCGAACGGTGGTTCGATCACGATTATCGCTGTAACGACCCTCTCGGGTGGCGACATTACCCACGCTATTCCCGATAACACGGGTTACATCACCGAGGGTCAGCTCTTCCTGCGCAACGACTCGGATACGGGTAAGGTTATCGTCGATCCCTTCCGTTCGCTCTCGCGTCTGAAGCAGCTCGTGATCGGTAAGAAGACCCGCGAGGACCACCCGCAGGTGATGAATGCCTGTGTGCGCCTCTATGCCGATGCCGCCAACGCCAAGACGAAGCTCGAGAATGGTTTCGACCTCTCGGACTACGACGAGCGCGCCCTGAAGTTTGCCCGCGACTACTCGCGCAAGCTGCTGGCCATCGACATCAATATCGAGATTACGGAGATGTTGGATACGGCTTGGGAGCTCTTCGCCGCCTACTTCACGAAGGAGGAGGTTGCTATCAAGGCCGAACTTATCGAGAAATACTGGAAAGCATAACAAGCAATGGCAATCAAATTTCAATACAACAAGACCTCGCTCGGTGAACTCGGCAAGCAGCTGAAGATGCGCCAGAAGGCTCTTCCGACCATCAAGTCGAAGGAGTCGGCCCTGCGCTCCGAGGTAAAACGAGCGAAGGATACCGCGGAGGAGTTCCAGCGTCGCCTCGACCTCTTGAAGGGCGAGTACGACTACATGGTGGCTCTCTGGGGCGAGTTTGATTGTACGCTGGTGCGCATTGCCGATGTGGAGCTTACGGAACAGAAAATTGCGGGTGTCCGCACGCCGGTTTTAAAGGAGGTCATCTTCGACCGCAAACCCTACGATCTCTTCTCCTCGCCTGTCTGGTACGCCGATGGCGTTGCCGTGCTGGAGAAGATGGCCAAGTTGGGGATTGAGTACGAGGTATTCCGCCGCAAGACCGAGCTTTTGGACTACGCACGCCGCAAGACCACGCAAAAGGTAAACCTCTACGAGAAGGTACAGATTCCCGGATACGAGGATGCCATTCGTAAAATCAAACGCTTCATGGAGGACGAGGAGAATCTCTCGAAGTCTGCCCAGAAGATTGTCAAAACCAAACAACAGCAAGCCGGGGAGGGCAAGATGTTATGATAGCAAAAATGTCGAAATACAACTTTGTGCTCCTGGCAGCACAGAGCGAAGACTTCGTTGCTCGCCTGCGTGAGTTGGGTTTGGTCGAGATTACCACTACCGGCTGGGAGCCCTCGGAGGAGGATCGCCAGCTGATTCTCGACATCGAAGCCCTGGCCAAAGCCGAGGATTACCTCGCGCGCTGGGCTGCCGACGAGCAGAAGGCCGCCCTCAAGGGTGAGCCCTACGCCTCGGGCGTGGAGGCCTTCGAGCACTTCCAGGCTGCACAGCAGCAGGCCGCAGCGCTGGCCGCCGAGATCGCCCGTCTGGAGAAGACGGCCGACGAGTTGCGCCCCTGGGGTCAGTTCGATGTCAAGCAGACGGCCAAGCTCGCCGAGCAGGGCATCGTGCTGCACTACCTCTCAACGGCCGCCAACGCCTTCGACAAGGAGCTGGCCGCCTGGAGCGAGGAGTACACCATCGCCGAGATCAACCGCACGGCCTCGACCGTCTGGTTCGTAGTCGTTACGAAGCCCGGCGAGGAGCTCTCGATCGACGCCCAAGAGATGAAGGCCCCGCAGCTCGACATCACCGAGGCTGAGGCGCAGATCGCTGCTGCCCAGGCCGAGCTTACGGAGCTGGACAACTGCTTTGCCCGCGTCAAGGCAAGCGAGAAGCTCCTGAAGGAGTATGCCGCATCGCTCAAGGAGCGCCTTGAGACCGATCAGATTTCCGCCACAGCCACCTCGGCTGCCGACGGATCGCTGGTCGTGATGGAGGGCTGGGCCGAGGAGGCTACCTCCGAGGCGGTCGATAAGCTGCTCGAGGAGTACCCCAACGTGGTCTACCTCAAGGGCAAGCCGACCCCCGAGGACAACACCCCCGTCAAGCTCAAGAACAACCGCTTCGCACGCATCTTCGAGATGATTGGCGACATGTACGCCCGTCCGAAGTACGGCACGATGGACCTCACGCCCTTCTTCGCACCCTTCTACATGCTCTTCTTCGGCATCTGTCTGAATGATGCGGGCTACGGTCTCATTCTGCTCATCGCGGGCCTTGTGATGCTGGCCAAGTGCAAGGAGGGTATGATGCGCCGCGCCGCCTGGTTTGCGACGATGTGCGCCCTCTCGACCACCCTCTTCGGCCTCTTCTGCGGCTCGCTGTTCGGTGTGAATCTGGGCAACTACCTGCCGATCAAGTTCTTCGACTTCCAGGGTCAGTTCTTCACCTGGGCCCTGGCTATCGGCATGGTGCAGATTCTCTTCGGTCTGCTGCTCAACGTCATTATGACGATTCACTGCTTCGGTCTGAAGTACGCCTACTCGAACCTGGGTTGGTTCATCATCCTGCTCTCCGGCTCGCTTGCCGCAGGTCTTCCGATGATGAACGAGGCGTGGACGATTCCGGGCTTCACCGCCTCGTCGCCCGCCTTCTACGGTGCCATCGGTGTCGGTTTGGCACTGCTGCTGCTGTTGAACACCCCGGGTAAGTTCCACAACCCGTTCCTCAACATCGGCTCGGGTCTTTGGAACCTCTACAACAACATCACGGGTCTGTTGAGCGACGTGCTCTCCTACATCCGCCTCTTCGCCATCGGTCTTTCGGGTGGTGTGCTGGCGCAGGTATTCAACTCGCTGGCCGACGGTCTTTCGCCCGACGGCAACATCGTGCTGAAGATCCTGGTGATGGCCATCATCCTCTTGATCGGCCACGCCATCAACCTCTTTATGTCGACCATCTCGTCTTTTGTGCACCCGATGCGTCTGACCTTTGTAGAGTTCTATAAGAATGCCGGCTTCGAGATGGCTTCGCGCAACTTCGAGCCGCTGCGTAAAGAGAATTAAGAAACGAAAAACAAAACAACAAACAATTAAAAACCAAAAACAATTATGGAAACAACTGCTTTAGTAATGGCCTATGTCGGCGTAGCGCTGATGGTTGGTCTGGCCGGTGTTGCATCGGCTATTGGTACTTCGATTGCCGGTCAGGCAGCCGTAGGTGCTATGAAGAAGAACGGTAACGCCTTCGGTAGCTACATGATTCTGTCGGCTCTGCCGGGTTCGCAGGGTCTCTACGGTTTCGTCTGCTTCTTCATGGTGCAGGGCTACCTCGCTGCTCCCACGATGCTGCAGGGTGCCGCTATTCTGGGTGCCGGTCTGCTCGTTGGTATGGCTAACCTGGCTGCTGCCGTTTACCAGGCCAAGGTCTGCGCCAACGGTATCGCCGCTATCGGTAATGGCCACGACGTGATGGGTAAGACGCTGATTCTGGCCGCTTTCCCCGAGCTCTACGCTATTCTTACCGTAGCTGCTACGTTCCTCATCTCGGGTCTGATCGCCTAACGAAGAGGCCGTAAAGGCAACAAAAAAGGCTGTCCGCATTGGACAGCCTTTTTTATTTAGCTCTATTTACGCTATCGTTTCTCAATCCAATAGATACCCTCCGTCTGCTCGACTGTGCAGCTGCCGTCGATCGACTTGAGGCGCATGCGCAGCTCCTTCGTAGCACCCGTAGCGGGATCTACGACCTTGATGCGGTAGTTACCCTTCGGAAGTTGCAGTTCGACAGCCTCGTCGCCCCTCTTATAGAGCAGTGCACCCTCCTTGCCGGAGAGGATGTAGCCACCCTCCACCTCGGCGATGTCGGTCATCTGCGGAATAGCAGCCAGAAGCGCCTTATCCTCCACACGGAGCGTGGGGCACGAGCCACCGGCCATCAGAATAGCCCAACCGTAGGCGGGATAGTTCTGCGCGAAGAAGGTCACCGCCTTCTCGGGGTAGGCCTTGCGGTACTCGCTCACGGCGCGGTAGGTCGAAGCAAAATCGATTGTGCCCACCTTAATCTTGCGCGCATACTGACGCGGAGCCATGCTCACACCACCCTCGGGCTCGTAGGTCGTGCCGTCGGCGCGGTGGTGCCAATAGCGAATATCGACCATATCGACCACCTTCGAGCGCACAGGATCACGCAGGATGGCATCCTGCACATCCTTCGTCGCCGAGAGGGCGATCAGAACCTCCTTGCCCGTCTCGGCCTCCCACTCGGCGATGCAGTCGAGCCAGAACTCCACAAAGTGGAGCGGGCCGGTATACTCCTCGCTGATCAGGTGTACCACATTACCGTAGTCGGCCAGCTGCTCCAAACACATGCGGATATAGCCGCGGTGGAGCGGACGGCGCGTCGGGTGGTTCACGTCGTAGAACATATCGGCCACAAAGACACGCTTATCACCGGCGAAGTTCGTAGGCTCGGCAAAGCCCGTGTTGTTGATGTTGTTGGGGGTACGCCAAGGCGAATCGACCCAGTGGGCACCCGCCTCGATGATGTTGTGCTGGAAGTAGTCCTGGTGGAAGAGCAACATACCCTCCTGGGCTGCCTTGCCGGCAAACTCGCGCAGACGGCTCCAATACCAGGTGTTGGGTTTCGTCAGGTCATACTTCGACATGCCATCCCAACCGGCACCCTCGCCCGAGCGGGCAAAGGGCTGCTCGTAGTGGGGAGCCCACACATCGCCATCACGACGGCGCACGCGGATGTGGTCGTCACGACGACGGTCGTACCAGAGGCCGTAGTTGTGGTCGAGCAGCAGCACACCGCGCTTCTTCATGTTGGCAACCACCTGATCGACGCGGTCCGTAAGACCCTGACCCTCGCGGTCGGGGACAAAGCGCGTCACGTGGTCGGTAGCCTTCAGCAGCTGATCATACTCCAGGTTGCCGCTCCACCAGCGGACATTCTGACGGCCACCCACCAGCAACTTACCGTTGCCCGTCAGGCGACCATTCACCAGCGCATACTCCACCTCGCGCTTCGCCTCATCGCGCGTTGCAAGCGTCGCCTGCACGCCATTCGGCTCGACCGATGCGGTGAAGGGGGCCTTGGCGATCCACATCGGGAGGGTTACGCGCGGCTCATAGGCCTGCTTGGCCAGCTGCACAGCCTGCTCAATCGTCGGGCTCGACGAAGCATTCGTATTGCGGTCGTAGATGCGCACAAGCTGCTGGGCCTTCTCGGCACCTACGCGCTCGGCAAGCTGGGCACGGAACAAGCTGTAGGGCTTGACAAACTCATCCGAGTTGGTCATCACACCGTTGCCACACATCGTGGCCCACGAGCCGTTGGCGTAGTTCATGCCGTAGCCGATCGGAGCGTAGCACTCCACACCGGCCGCCGCACACTGCCAAGCGACACTGTTCGCCGTATTCCAGCCGGCGCGTGCGTGGGTACGCTCCAGACTCTTGAACGAGAGGTCATGGCCATCGACATTCACGATATCGAACAACAGACCGCAGGCCCAGGCGCCCGTCGAGCCGCTGAAGCCCTTCGAGAGGTGGCTGTCACACTGCACAAAGGCGTTGGGGCCGGGGGCGTTGATACCGGCCGAGAAGTCGTGCTGACCCTCCACCGAGTAGCAGCTCAGGAACAAGTTGTGCTGACCGAGCGTAAAGAAGGTGCGGCGGCGCGAACCTGCCAACTCCGACACGGGGTCGAACGATTGGCAATCCGAGACGGTCACACGACGCGCCTCGCGCTGCAGGGCAACGGCCGAGCCGGCAAACTGCTTGAAATCGACCTGGCGCACCCAGCAATCCTCGGCATTATTGATCCAAACACCCATCCAGGCGTGGTTCTCATCCATCGGGTAGGCCGTATCGTAGTCCGACACAAGGGTCAGGTGCTCGACACCGACCTCGCTGATGCGGCCACTCCAGGTGTAGGGCTTCACCACCACGGGACGCAGCCCCAGACCAAAGGTCAGGGCAGCATCGATCGTCACGCGGTTGCCCTCGATAGCCGTCACGGTGCGATCCCAGCCAATGCGCACATTACCCGGGCCGAGCTGACGTGCAATCTCAGGGGTAATCACAGCCTCTCGCTCGCGCGGACGCGCTACGGGCTGCTGCTCGACGATAATCGGCTGACCCACCGAAAGCCCCTCGACAGAGCCCACCTCAAACGAGGTTGCACCCACGGGCAGGTAGTCGATCGTAAGCTCGGTCGCAGCGCCGTAGGTGCGGTTATCCACACCCTCGACATAGATCACGGCACCGCGATCCACACCGCGCTTGACAAGCACCGTCTTCTCCTTATCGACACCGCGCAGGACAATACCCGAGGCGGTGATACGGAGCGGCTCATCCAAATAGTAGGTACCCGCCTCCAAGAGGATGGCACCACGCAGCCCCTGCTCGTTGGCCGGGCGGGCTGCCAGGGCGTCGATATGGCCCTGAATCATCTTACTGTCGTTCTCCGACGGGGCGAGGGTGAAGACAACCTCGGCATCGGGAATCATCTCGTTCGAGTTGCGATAACCGCAGTAGGAGAAGTCGAGGATGCGATCACCCTGCTTCGTTGCGGCATATTGCAACTTACCATCCGCTACGCTAATAGGAAAAGCGGGTTGTGCCGCTACCTCCGAGCAGCACAAACCCGCAATACCGAGAAGCGTTAAAATCAGCTTCTTCATATATGTTCCTAATTTTTAGAACAACTTCTTCTTACCAGCCAGCGTATCGTGGTTGTTCTCCAGGTTGGTCCAATCTACCTTAACCGTAGGATCGATACCGTTGATGTACTTCTCGATGTTGGTGTAACCATCACCCGAGATATCACCGTTGGCATCCGAGGCATCGTTGGGGTTCAGACCATACTTCACCTCCCACTTGTCGTGCATACCATCCTTATCCGTATCCACGTAGGGCTTACCCTTGTACTCGGGCAGACCACCCACCTGCTGCGGGTTGGTGATGATACCCTGCTTGTAGGAATCGGCGGGCAGACGACGCTTCACGTAGAGGGGCTGGTGCTCCTTGGCATCCTTGGCATAGAAGATCTTGCCGGTCTTCACCTGCTTCATCACACGCTCATCGACAGCGTCGCGCTTCGGGAACGAAGCACCCGACTTGGTCAGCGTGAACTCATAAGCCTCATCGGTCGGCAGGATCGTCACGGGAGCCATCTCGAAGGGCTTTTCCATGATGATAGCCTTGCGCATCTCGTCGGTCATCGGAGCCGAAGCCTCAACACCCTTCGTGTTGTCGGCCGTCACCTCATCGTTGGCCCAGGTCTTGTTGCCGCTTACATAAGCACGGCCGAACTTACCACGAGCCTCGGGGCTGCGACCATTCTCCACCTTGACGATACGCCACGAAACGGGCTTACCCTCGGGGGTGATCGGGCCGGGCTTGTAGTTGTTGTTGATGATGTTCATGAAAGAGGTGTGGTCACCACCATCTACCGAACGGTTCCACCAGTTGAAGACCGTGTTGTTCACGAAGTTGAAGCTGCCGTTCATACCGATCGAGCAGTTACGAGCCACGTTGCAGGCAAAGACGTTGCGGGCAAATACCGAGTTGTAGCCACCAATCGTAGCACCGAAAGCGTGGTTGTACATATCGAGGCACTCCGAGAAGATCGAGTTCTGAATCGTGATGTTAACAGCCGGAAGTTTCTGACCGCGACCATCCTTCTCGCGACCATAAACGTGGCGGTAGATCGACATATTCTCGTCCAGACCCCACGAAGCCGACACGTGGTCGATCATCACATTACCTACGGCATTGCCACCCAGAGCGTCATCGCGGTAAGCCACATCGGTTGCACCACGACGGAAACGCATGTGACGGATCACTACGTCGTGCGTATTAATGTGTACCGAAGCACCCGTCACGCAGATACCGTCACCCGGAGCCGTCTGGCCGGCGATGGTGATGTAGGGGGCGTCGATCTCGATGGGAGCCTTCAGGCGGATCACACCGGCAACGTTGAAGACAACGATACGGGCGCCACCGGCCTCGCAAGCCTCACGCAGCGTACCCTCACCGCGATCCTCCAACGAGGTCACGACGAAGACCTTACCACCACGGCCACCCGGGGTGTACATACCACCACCCTCAGCGCCGGGGAATGCGGGAATCTTGGCCTGCGGCAGATCCTCGGGCTTCGAAGCCCAGGGGCGATAGACGCGACCAAACTCCTTCTCCTCCTGCTGTACGATCTTGTAAGCATCGGCCCACGCCTGCTGATGAAGCGCATTCCATGCAGCCTGCTCGCGAGCCGAGCGGCGTACAACCGAATCGGGCACATCGGGATACTGTGCCATAACGGGAAGCGCGAAGAGCGCAACCAACATCGAAATCAGAATTTTTTTCATAGTTATGTAGTTTTAGTTAAATATTTTTCGCTCAAAAAAGCGCCGCAAAAGTACTAATTTTATCGCCCAACAATTCGCTTTGTTCGGTCAAACGGCCAAATCGCAGGGCGAAGCGACTTTATTGGATGCCGAACTCCTGCTGCTGACGGTCAACCTCCTCCAACAGACGGCGTTTCTCCTCCTCCGAGAGCTGGTTGCGGGCACCCCCCTCATCGGCGCGCTGCACACGGTCGGCACCGCGCTCATCGCGGTAGCAGAAGGGAAGTGCGGCGGGCACCGACTCAAACTCGATCTCGGCAGGAGTCGGGGCGTGCGTTCCGGGGAACTCCACCTCGGCCTTGATGCGAATCTTGCCGGCCTTGCGGGTCGAACGCACCAGAATCGGCGCCGAGCCAAACTCAACGGGGCGCGGATTGGCGTAGATCGTCTCATCGCCGATAATCTCGCCCTCACCCTCGATCGTGAAGCGGATATTCTCCTTGGCCAGGCGGCGCACATTGCCGCTGTCGTCGGTCACCTCGGCCACCACGACCACGAAGTCCGAGCCATCGGCCACCAGGGGTTTGTTCTCCCAATCGACATAGAGGCGCAGCTTGGTCGAGCGGCGCGAAGGCATGCGCTTCATCGTGCAGACCACCTTCCCGTCGACGATACCCTCGGCCACCATATTCACGGCCTGCCAATTCTTGTTCGTATAGCTGTAGGAGCGAGCCTCCCAGAAATCCCACACATCCTCGAAAACGACCGGCGGCGAGGGCATCGTGCGGTCGCCGCGCTCGACAGCCTTCGTCCACGACTTGGCACCGTTGTAGATCGAAAGGCGCACCGAGTCGCAATTCGAGAAGACGAGCACGTCATCCTCCGACCACTGGGACATCTCGTGGGCGATGTAGACCATCGGGCCGCTCTCGGCCGTCGGGTGATTCAAATCGGCAGCCGTCTGCGAGCGGAACATCCAGTAGGCATACTTCGGCTGGCGGAAGGCATCGTAGATACCGCCCCAATAGGGGTCGGGGTGGTAACCACGTTGGTGGTCGAAGGGGTGCCACTGTGCACCACCGATAAACTGCGCCTCGGTATCGTAGAGGCCGTTGTAGGTCGCAGCCAACGAGAGGGCCTGCACCGTCTGCGGGCGCTCACCCCAGCTGCGCGAGGTGCGGTTATTGTTGTTGTGGGCATACCAATCATCGACATTCTCACCCCACTCGCGCGTGAAGATCGTCTGCTCGGGGGCATCCTCCTTCTGCTCGTCTCCGGGCCAGGCGTAGACCACATCGTAGTGCTCCTTAACACCTGCCGAGTGGACATCGGCAGCCGCTACGGGACGGTAGGGATAGGGGTACTCATCCTTGGTAATCTGCAGCGCCTCCAACGAGAAGTCGTGCGGATAGCGCGTCTCGTTGAGGATCGGCTCCCACATCAGCACCGAGGGGTGGTTGCGGTCGCGGCGAATAATCTCGCGCGTATTTTGGTGCACACGCTCGGCAAACAGAGGATCCTTGTTCCAATACTGCCAACCCGGGGTGGCGACAATGACAAACAATCCCAGCTCGTCGCAGGCATCCATAAAGGAGGGATCCTGCGGATAGTGTGCCACGCGGATGATGCGGCAACCTGCATCGCGCAGGCGCTTTGCATCGCGCCACTGCTGCGAGTTAGGCACAGCGTTGCCCACATAGGCGAAATCCTGGTGGCGGTTGGCACCGACAAGCTTGCCGAAGGGCTTGCCGTTGAGGATGAAGCCCTGATCCTTCGTAAAGTCGAACGAGCGGATGCCGACACGCGTCACACCGCCATCGACACACTCCTTGCCGACCCACACACGCGTCTCCACGCGGTAGAGATAGGGATCGTCGGGCGACCAGAGGCGGGGGCTCTTGACCGTGAAGCACTGCTCCGCAGCACCTACGGCCGAGGCCTTGAGCGTGAGTCGCTTCTTGAGCGTGGCAACCACCTCGCCCTGCTGATTCTTGAGCGTAGTCTCGATCGTAGCCGAGGTCGTCTTGGCCAGCTGGTTCTTCAGCTCGGTTTTGACCCACACCTTGGCAGTCGCCTCCGAGATATCCTCGAAGTGGACAAAGATACCGCCTCCGGCTACACGGTTAGCCTCTACGGGATCCGTCAAGCCCACCTTCGAGCGGCCGATGAGCCACACATCGCGGTAGATACCGCCGTGGTAGGCGAAGTCGAGCGTATATTGGGGCTTGCCCGGAGGATACATCTTGTCGTTCGTGTTGTCGGCCTTGACCGCCACGACACACTCCTCGCCGGCCTCAACACCCGCCTCCGTGAGCGAAAGCATCACGGGCAGGTAGCCGCCCAGGTGCTCCTCGACGAGCTTGCCGTTGATGTAGAAGGCCTGCTTACCCATCACCGCCTCAAAGTGGAGCAGCACCTCCTTACCCGCGCAATCCTCGGGCACGGTGAAGTGCTTGCGATACCAGACAATGCCCTGGTAGTTGCGGCAACCGCTCGCCTCGGCAGGGGTCAGCTCCACGCTGTGGGGTGTCGATACCACCTCCCACTGCGAGTCGTCGAACGCAACCGCCTCGGCACCGGCCACATCGCCCTTCAGAAAGCGCCAGCCGGCATTGAAATCATAGACTACGCGGCCGCTGCCCTTGAGCGGAATCAGACCCGCCACCGAGGTCTCGGCCGGGGTGTACTGCTCGGCCAAAGCCGTCGCGGGCAAGAGCCACAGCGCAAAAAGCAAGAATAAGTTTCTCATCGAAAAAGTAGATTATTCGGTTGGTAATAAAATTTTCACATCCTTGGCACGCGAGGCGGGCAACACCTCGAGTCGAACCACCTTGCCCCCCTTCAACTCGCACTCGACGGTCGTTTGGTGGGGTGCGTGGAGCTTGAACTTCACATCCCACGTCTTGGGCCAGGCGGGGAAGAGCACGATGCGCTCATCATCGGTCTGCATCAACATCTCCTGCAGGCCGATCGAGCCGCTGCCGCCCCAATTGTGGTCGGGGGTCCAATCGAAGCCCGGGCCCCAGAAGGCGGGGAAGCGGTGGGGACCATTGCCCAGCTTCTCCTGCGCCAGGCGTACGGCATCGGCCGTCTGACCCAGCTCGGCAGCCCAAATATTATCCTGCTTCCATCCCTTCGAGTCGCGCATCGCCACGGCGTGGTCGTCGTAGAGGTAGGTGTTGAGCGCCACATCGATCGGCTTGTCGGAGGCCATCGAGTAGATGCGCCACGGGAAGACGGGATAGAGCTGCGGGGTCTCGCTGTTGTTGATGCGCTCCCACACCACAGCCGGGGCAATCATCTCGCGCCCATCGACCGTGCGGTGCGGAATCTCGGGGATGCGCTCCAGCATCGCACGCCAGGGGCTCACCGCCGTATCGCCCTGCATCTGCTTCACCTCGAGGTAACTCTCCAAAACGGTTCGTAGACCCGCCACCGTCGAGGAGGCGTTGTAGGTCATCTTGTAGGTCTCGCAACCCGAGCCGGGGAAGATCACCAGCTTCTTGTTGCCATCCAGGGCGTTGCGGCCGCGCTGCTTGGCGCGGTACTGGTAGTGCTCGTCGAAGAAGCGGAGCGAGCTCTCGATCAGGGGCTTGTAGCGCTCGATGTCGGCGCGGTCGTAGCGGTAGGTCTCGAGAATCATCTGACAGAACTCGAGCACCGTATCCCAGCAGTGCTCCAGCCAGGCGTTGTACTCGACACCCTTATCGAACCACTCGGGACGCTTCGTGCCATACTCCATGTAGTTCGGCAGGCCGAAGAGCTCGATCTGCTCCGAGAAGGAGGCTCCCTCGTGGCCCCAATAGAAGCGCGAGCGCAGCTCGGCGTTGGAGCGCATACGCTCGTAGAAGTCGAACTCGACGGGCATCAAGTCGAAGTCACCCGCGCGCAACATCGGCCAATAGACCAGACGCTGATTCTGCGCCGTCATCGTACCACCGCCCCAATTACGGAAGTCGGGGGTGAAGAAGTGATCCTCCTTGACAAATTCGGGATCGAAGGTAAACAGACCGCCGTTGAACTTCGTGGGGTCGCTACCCGTGCGGTTGCAGCCCAACATATAGCGGAAGAGGGTGTAGTTGCGGGTTACCTCCTCGGCGTCGCCCGTACCCTCGATCCAGCTGCGCTGCCAAAAGTCGCTCCACCACTTTTCGCTCTTCGCGCGAGCCGTTTTGTCGGCTTCGGCCTCGGCGATGGTCGTTGCGAGCAGCTCCTGCCAGGGGGCTACTGCCTCGCTCTGGAGCGTAGCCAGGGCGATCGTGAAGTGCTGGCGGCGCATCGGCTTGCGCGAGCGGAAGAGCCAGGCGCGGTAGTCGGTCGAGAGGTAAACGCCATCCTCCGTACCCACATACTGCATATCCTCGCTCCACAGGCGACCACCCGAGATGCGCCACGCCAAGGGATTCCACAGCTCGCCCTTCACGGCGGCCATACCCTCGACCTCGACCGTGCGATCGAAGACCGTCTCGGCGGGGTTTTGGTGGTAGAAGGTGACACCCTTCTCGTCGGGCGTAATGCAATCGGCCGTCGTAAAGATGCCGGCCGGCTTGCGCCACTTGTGCGAGGCCTGGCGACCCTCATTCTTGCGGTAGGGGCGATCCTGGTAACGCCAACTCTCGTAGCTCACCGTGCAACCTACCGCCTTGGGGCTCACCACCTCGGCGTGAATCACGGGGCGGAAGGCATCGACCCAAAGGGTGATGGTCGCACCGTGCAGTTTGACCTCCATCGCGCTCTTACCGAGGCGCAGGGTCTGGCTGAAGGGGGCCGTTGTGTCGCCATCCTCGATTTCGAGGCGCACACGACCCGATTTGAGGAGCGTATTGTGCTCGTCGTAGGAGCCGCTGCGGCAGATGTAGAAGAGCAGGTCATCCCCCTCGACCCAGACATTGAGTCCCACATCGCAGCCGCCTAACGGCATCGACTCCGAGGAGTTTTGGCTCTGCGTCGTCCAGCTGTAGTCGGTCGGCTGCGCTACCGCCACCGCCGACCCCACAAGGGCTACAAGCGCAAATATCGTTCGTAAAAACATGCCTAAATTTTGCTTTACAGGGTTAAAAGCCTATCACACTACTCAGTCTTGATCGTCTGCGGATCGGGCCAATTGTCCGAGCGGAACGACGAGATGGGCAGACCATCCGAGCCGAAGAGGTCGCCTACAACCCAATCCTTGAAGGCGTAGCGCACCGCCACGGGCTTCTCGACCTGGTCGCTCCAGACAATCATCTTCGAACGGTAGAGCTTCGTCTTGGCGGGATAGAAGACCTGATCCTCGCCGGCCACCTCGAAGTACTCCGACTCGAAGCCGTGCTTGCAGCTGATCCACATCGGAGCGCGC
This sequence comes from Rikenellaceae bacterium, assembly GCA_030529085.1. GTDB lineage: Bacteria > Bacteroidota > Bacteroidia > Bacteroidales > Rikenellaceae > Alistipes. Next base: position 30,536 of record JAUMXM010000015.1, read on the forward strand.
TCGAAGAGCACCTCGATCGTGTTGCCCTTGATCTCGATACCCTTGTAGGTGGGGCTATCGCAGTAGATACCCTCGATGCCGTAGGTCTTGGCCAGGGCGTGGAGCGCGAGACGCTCGCCGGCAGCCTGCTTGTTGTAGGGGTGGATGCCATCCTTCATACCCGTATCGAGCAGCACGGCCATACCCGAGTTGGGCACCATATGCTCCACCTTGGCCTGCTGCTCACGCAGGTAGGCCGAGTTGTAGAGGGGTTGTCCCACAGCCGTGATGTTGGGATAGTTGTAGGGGGCAATCTGGCAGTAGAAGAAGGGGAAGTCACCAATACCCCACTGCTCGCGCCAACCCTTGATCATCGTGGCGTGGAGGTCGGCATAGTAGTAGGCGCGGTTCCAGTTGTCGCAACCCTGATACCAGATCACACCGCGCATCGGAAGACCCACAAGGGGCTTGAGCATACCGTTCCAGAGGGCCGTCGGGCAGCGCTGCTTGGTCTTATCGACCTCAGCCTGCGTCTTGGGCAGGGTCACCTGCGGGAAGGCCTCCAACATCTCGGGGGTCATCCACGCCTCGCAGGCCGAGCCACCCCAAGCGACACAAATCAGACCGATGGGGACATCGATCACCTCCTCGACCATGCGACCGAAGTAGTAGGCCGTAGCCGAGAAGTCGCGGATCGAGAGGGGCGTTGCCTCGGCCCACTTACCCGTCACATCCTCCACCTCCGAGAGTTGCGCGTTGCGCTTGACGGTAAAGAGGCGGATGTTGGGATTCGTACCGCGTGCGGCATCGATGTTGCCATTCTCGACGGGCTGATTCTTGAAACCCTTCATCGGCATCTCCATATTCGACTGACCCGAGCAGATCCACACCTCGCCCAGCATCACATTCTTCAGCGTCAGAGGCTCACCATCCGAGATGGTCACCTCGTAGGGACCGCCCGCCTCGATGGTGGGGAACTCGATCGCGAACTTACCCTCCTTGTCGGCCTTCGTCGTATAGCTCTCATCGCTCCACGAGAGGGTCACCTTCACCTCCTTCTTGGGGGTGGCCGTGCCCCAAATGCGGGCCGTGGTCTGCTGCTGCAGCACCATATTGTCCATAAAGAAGGCGGGGAGTTTCACCTCGGCCTCGGCCCTGAAGGCCATCATCGCTGCTACGAGGAGCAGCATCCAACGATTCAGTTTCATAGGTTATCTGTTTTTTATTAGTTTTTCATCTCCACAAGTTCGAGCGGACCTATCAGACCGGCCGGCAGCAGATCCTTCTCGGCACGACGATAAGTGGCATTGGTCCAGATGCGACGATAGGGGGCTTTGCCCGTATCGGCACCCAGCAGGGCATTGGCCCAGGTGTTCTGTACCTCGATGATGAGCTGGTTTTCGCCACGCTTCACCGCCTCGGTGATATCGACCTCGTAGGGCGCGGTCCACACAATACCGCAGGCCTTGCCGTTGACCTTCACGGCAGCTACGTCGTACAGCTCGCCCAGGCGCAGCACCACACGCTCGCCCTTGCCCTTGTAGCTAAAGGTCGTGCGATATACAACCGTACCCGAGAAGTAGCGGATGCGGTCCTCGGAGAAGGTGCTCCAATCGAAGAGTTCCTTGGCGCGCTCGGTGCGCACGCCCTCATCCTCCAGCTCGAAGGTGAGCCACCAATCGGAAGTGGTCTTCAGGGGCGTTACGCGCTGCTTCATAGCCTTCACCTCGGCAGGTGCACCGGCACGGCGCAGCACAACGAAGATCGAGCCGTAGCCCTCGAGCGTGAGATCAACCTCGGTGCGACCCTCGACCACGCGCCACGTGGCGGCATCGACGATCTCACCCGTCAGGGGGTTCCACAGCTCGGGCACACGACCCGCAACGCGCAGCGAAGCGGTGAAAGAGCGCTTCTCGGCGCTCTGGTTGGCCAGGAAGTAGATGTCGGTATTTTCGTCACCCTTTTGGCGGTGGCACCAAGCGATATTTTCGGGCAGCACCGCATCGCGCTCCAGCCCATAGGCGGCAAAATCCTCGGGCGTGTAGGGAATCTCGGGGACAATCACCCCACCCTTTTTCAACGCCTCGATTTTGGCCTTGACCTCGTCGCTTAACTTGTTTTCGGGATTCATCGGATGGGCATCGGGCACCACAAAGACCTTGTAGGAGCCACCCCACTCACCCGGCGTGGTCAGACGACCCTCCTTCACCTCACCCAGGCGCAGCAAGGCATCGCGGTTGAAGGCATCGTAGGCATAGCCGCGCAGGGGATTCACCCAATCCTCGGGGTCGGCCATATTGGCCGAGTGGGTCACACCGACGGGCTTGACACGGGTCGGGACACCCTTATTCTCCAGACGCAGACGCTCGCTCTCGACACGCTCCTTGCCGAAGAGACCCGGCAACGAGGGGACAAGGCGGTCGGGCAGGATCGAGCGGCGGGGCATCTCCTCACCCGTAAAGACGGCGATATCGACCACGGGGCGACCCCACTGCAGGAGGGCCTGGCAGCGCGCCACATAGTCGTTCATACCCTTCGCACCATGCTCCCACCAGGTGTTGTCGCGCTGGTAGAAGAGGCCGATGCCGTCGAGGGTCATACCCGGCTTGCGATTCAGCCACGGATTGTGCGTATAGACGTGGTAGGCCAGGCGATTCAGACCCAGCGCATAGTTGTAGTCGAGCAGCGGCTTGAGCGTCGCAGGGCTCTCGTTCCAGACACCGCGCAGGGTGGTAAAGCCCTCGGCAGCAATCACCTGCTTGCCGTAGACGTGACCACCGCTGATGGCATCCAACATATCGTTCGGTTTGTCGTGGGTGGGGCTGTTGAGCCAGAACTCGCCCATCGGAATGTCGACCTTATCGTAGTGGTACATACCGTCGCTGATCATCGTCGGAGCAACGCTCTCGGCCGTGAAACGGCAGCCGTATTGGTCGGCCTTCTCGGCCAAAACCGTGAAGAATACATCGTGAATCAGCTCGCCAATCGTCGTGCGGATGTCGCGCATCACCTCCTCGGAGCGGGCTGCCGACTCGACGGGAATACCGGCGTAGAGCAGCAGGTAGGGCTTCAGGTCGTAGCCACGGCGCGCCTTGAACTCGGCGGCAAAATTCGCGCTCCAATTCTGCGAGCCGCACTCCCAGCTATCGACATAGAGGAGTTTGATGACACGCTTGGCCAACTCCTCATCCACCGAGCGATAGATGGCACCAAACCACCCCTCGATCTGCTCCGAGACGGCCGCACGGCTGAATTTATCGCACTCCAAGCCGATACCGGCACCGCCCGTGGCATTCGTGTGGCCCGTCGAGGTGTGACCCAGGCGCACCAGACGCCATTGGCCCGCAGGAAGGGTGCAACGAAGCTCGTCGCCATTGAGCGCGGCGGTCAAATCGATCATATCATCTGCCTGCAGGCAGTCGGCCGCAGGAATCTCTGCGTCGGTCGTCTCGCGGGCTACGCGCCACACCTGACCCGACTTACCTTCCCACTGGTGGAGGCGAGGCTCGCTACCCAAAAGAATCTCCTTGATTTTGAGGTTGGCTTTCCACTTTGCGGCATCCAAATCCTCGGCTCCCGGCTCGCTACCCTCGGGGTCCCACTCGAAGCGGAAGACCTTGCCACGCGTCGGGACGATGGCGTGGGTCGATTGCGAATCGTTATTCTGCCAACCGTGGCGCGCAGGCTCAAGCTGGGTTACATAGCGGAAATCGGTGCCGTTCTCCGAGGCGTAGATCTTCAGGCGGTGGGCCTGGTAGTTGTTGCCCGAGAGGATAATCTCGACGTTGCGCACCTCGACCACCTCGTCGTAGGTCAAATCGATGCGGCAGCGGGCACCGGCACGGATTACCCCCTTCTCGTCGATATTGGCGCGCTGCTTCTCGGTGGCATTGGGCGCAAGGGTTTCGCAGCTCACGCGGGGCTTTACCTCAATCGGCGCGTAACGCTCGGGGATGGCGTAGAGGGCGATGTCGCGGTAGTAGTCGGGATAGTGTGCCGGCTTTGCGAGGGTGAGATGCACCTCACCGCCCTCAACGGCCGTCTCGGCGAAGACCACCTTCTGCATCGACTCCTCGGGCGAGATCCAAGGGCCGCCCGCCAAGGCAAAGCCGTCGGCAATATGGACGGCCAACTGCAACCCGAGGCGGTCGCACTCGCGAATCGTGTGGCGCACCATCTTCCACCAATTCTCGGTCAGCTGATCGGCCTGACCTTCGAACTGCACGCCGCGCGGATTTTCGCTCGAACGAATTGTCACCAGGTGAGCACCACCCAGCCCTGCGCCCTGCATTGCCTCCAGGTCGGCTGTCAGAGCCTCCTCGGTCACGGCGCCATACATCCAGTACCACAGGGTCCAGGGTTTGTTGTCGCCCGAGGGGTTCAAGAACTCTTTTTCGAGGGAACTATTCGACTGCGCAGCAAGCGATTGCACACAGCAAAGGAGGGCTGCGAGGAGCCAAAGACGAAGTGCGTTATTTCTCATTTTTTCGTAGTTTTAGGGGTCTTGCAAGGGAACTAAGTTCCCTTAACTTACAAAGATAACAAAAGTGGGGAATAAAACAAAATTTCCCCACACAGCCACAAAAAAAACGCACCCCGAAAAGGGTGCGTTTTTCGCTTATTTTTTGAGGCTTGCGGTCTACTTGTAGATCGGGCCGTAGTTCTGGCAGGCGCGGTAGTCGGCACCCTCCTGATCCATGCCGTGAGCAGCCCACGACGAGGGACGGAAGATCTTCTCCTCCTCCACGTTGTGCATACATACGGGGATGCGGAGCATCGAGCAGAGCGTAATAAGCTCGGCACCGATGTGACCATAGCTGATGGCACCGTGGTTGGCACCCCAGTTGTTCATCACCGAGTAGACATCGCGGAAGTAACCCTTGCCCGTCAGACGCGGTGCAAACCAGGTCGTCGGCCAGGTGCGGTCGGTGCGGTTGTTGATCACCTCGAAGATGTGCGGATCGGTATCCACAGCCCAACCCTCGGCAATCTGCAGCACGGGGCCGATGCCCTTCACCAGGTTCAGACGGCACATCGTCATTGGCATCTCACCACGCGTGAGGAAGTGCGACGAGTAGCCACCGCCGCGGAAGTAACCGCGATCGGCGGGGAACCAGGTGGTAGCGGCGAGGCACTTATCCTTCTCCTCCTCGGTGATCTCCCAGAAGGGCTTCATCACCGGCTCACCCTGCTCGTTCGACTGCTGACCCGTAGCGTCGAGCGTACAAGCACCCGAGTTGATCAGGTGGATGATACCACCGGCAGCCTTACCCTCGAGCTTCATGCCCGACACGCGCTCCACAGCCTCGGGCGACCAATAGGTACGCACGTCGGCAAACATCTGCGAGCGGTTCGTCAGAAGCTTCATCATCAGCATCGAAACGCCGTTGAGCGTATCGTTCTCGGTAGCCACCACCAGCGGCTCACGGATGCCGTTCCAGTCGTACGACGAGTTGAGCAGCGCCTCGGCGAAGTCGCCGTTGGGTTTCCAGTCGGTCCACTGACGCTGGCCCTGGAAGCCGCCCACAATAGCGCTGTGGCCGCAGCCCTCCTCCTCGAAGCCCATCTCCTTGAGCTTCTCGTTGCCCTGCATCAGGTCGCGGATGATGAGCATCATCTTCACCACGAACTCCCAATTCTTATCCTTCTCCTCGCGGCTGTAGATCAGATCCTCGCGATTCCAATCCTTACCCTCGTTGGGCTTGCAGTACTGCTCCACCCACTTCATAGCCTTCTGGAACTCCTCCTCGTCGTAGATGCCCTGCTCCATGCGGCGCAGAATCTCCGTCTCATCAACATACTCGTTGCGCATGCCGAGGTACTCCTGGAAGAAGTCGGGATCGCAGGTCGAACCGGCGATACCCATCGACACCGAACCGATCGAGAGGTAGGACTGACCACGCATCTGCATCACAGCCAGCGCAGCACGACCGAACAGCAGGAGCTTCTCCTGCACATCGGCCGGAATCGACATATCCTCAACATCCTGCACATCGTGGCCATAGATACCGAAGGCGGGCAGACCCTTCTGCGTGTGGGCAGCCAGGGCAGCAGCCAGATAGACAGCACCCGGACGCTCCGTGCCGTTGAAGCCCCAGATAGCCTTGGGCATCAGCGGATCCATATCGATCGTCTCGGTACCGTAGCACCAGCAGGGGGTCACCGAGAGAACGGCGCCCACGTTGTTGTTGCGGAACTTCTCGGCGCAAGCCGTAGCCTCGGCAACACCACCGATGGTCGTGTCGGCAATGACACACTCAACGGGCGTACCATCCGAGTAGCGCAGGTTCTCGGCATAGAACTTGGCCACCGACTCGGCCATACCCATCGTCTTGGCCTCCAACGACTCACGCACACCGCGACGACGACCGTCGATGACCGGACGAATACCAATTTTGGGGTAATTCTTCATAGTTTTTTCTTTCGTTTTTTATGGTTGTTAATTCAGTTATTTTTTGCGATTAAAGAGCTTCGTCAAGAGGAAACCTACAACAAAGATCGTGGTCGTACCGAAGACGATCGTCAGGTAGGTATGCAGCGGCGAGCGGAACTCATAGAAGGGCTGTCCCTCGTTGATGAAGGGCGAGAGGCTCATCCAAGCGATCACCAAAAGACCCATCACAACGGCCAGAATACCGTGCGAGCGACGCACACGCGTGCCGACAACACCCAGTAGGAAGAGACCGAGCATACCGCCGCTGAAGATCGAGGCGAGCTTCCACCAAGCATCCAGCACACCGTCGATGTGCATCATGGCCAGACCCATCAGAATACCCAAAGCACCCACGGCAAACGAGGCCGTGTAGAGCACCGCCATGTTCTTCTTCTCCGAGAGGGGCTTCTTCGCCAGGCGCTGCACGAAGTCGGTCAAGACGATCGTGGCAGCCGAGTTGATCGAGGTCGAGATGGTCGACATACCCGCCGAGAAGAGCGAAGCGATGACCAGACCCGTCAGACCCGTCGGCAGGCCGTAGACGATAAAGTGGGGGAAGACCTTATCCGAAGCGGTCCCCGCAGGGAGCAGATCGGGTTGTGCCGTGTAGTAGGCGAAGAGGGCCGTACCGATGTAGACGAAGATCAGCGACACGGGAACATAGAGCAGCGAGCCGAAGAGGGTCGAGCGGACAGCCTCGCCCGTCGATTTGGCCGTCATATAGCGCTGCACGTAGTTCTGGTCGATACCGTAGTTCTGCATGTTGGTAAACAGACCGTAGATCAACACCACCCAGAAGGTAGGCTCAACAAGCGAGGCACCAAACGAGCCGAGCGAGAATTTACCATTCGCAGCAGCAATCTCGACGAGCTGCGAGGGTCCCTCGGGCATCGAGAAGGTCAGCAGCAGGGCACAAGCTACGGCACCCAAAATCAGGATGATACCCTGAATAGCATCGGTCCACATCACCGCCGCAATACCGCCCATGAGCGAGTAGAGCAGCGTCAGGACTCCCGTCCAAATGATGATCGTCTCGACATCCCAGCCAAACATCGCGTTGAGCGGCAGGGCCAGCAGCAACAGAATCGATCCGGTGCGGGCCAGCTGCGTCAAGAGGTAGCAGACAGCGACATAGCAGCGTGCCCAATAGCCGAACTTGAGTTCGAGGTAGTGGTAGGCCGAGACGCTGTTGACCTGACGATAGAGGGGGATGAAAATCTTAGCTGCAAGCCACGTAGCCAGCGGAATCGAGAGCGAAAAAACAAAGGGATTCCAGTTGCCGGCAAAGGCCTGGCCGGGGAGTCCGAGGAAGCTGATCGAAGAGACGAAGGTGGCGAAAATCGACATACCCACGACCCACGACGGGAGCTTACCTTCGGCCTTCGTGAAGGCGGCGGCACCCTGGCTGCTACGGAAGTAGAACGAGCATCCAAAGAGCACGACACCTGCCACAAAAACAAAGAAGATGAGGTAATCGATCCAGGTGATTCCCATTATTTAGTGTTCTTTTTTCGGTTATTCGGTTGGTTTTAGGGGTTGAACGGAGCGGAGACTAAATCGCACCCAGTGCCTTGAGCGCCTCGGCGATCTTGGCACGCTCCTCCTCGCGGAACTTGCGGTAGGGATACGACAGGTAGTCGTCGCAGATGCCCAGCAGCGAGAGGGCACACTTCACACCCTTGAGGTAGCTCGAGCCATACTTACCCACCGTGTAGATCGAGGTCGAGATCTGCATAATGCGGTGCTGCAACTCGCGCACGCGCTTGATATCGCACTTATCGGCCGCCTCGAACATCTCGACATAGAGCTCGGGGAACATATTCGCGCCACCATTCACACCACCGTCGGCACCCATCAGCACACACTCGCCGGTCAGCTCCTCGGGACCTACGTAGAGCGAGAAGTCCTCGCGGTCGCCCAGCAGGTGGATCAGCGTCTCGAAGTAGTTCATGTTGGCCGACGAATCCTTCAGACCCACAATATTGGGGTGATCGGCCAGCGCTACAGCCGTCTTGGCCTCGATGAAGACCTTGACGTGCGAGGGCATGTTATAGAGGTAGAGGGGCAGGGGGAGTGCATCGGCCAGAGCCGTGTAGTACTCGATCAACTCCTGCTGCGACGAGCCGAAGTAGTAGGGAGGCGTAGCCACCACACCCTCGGCGCCGTGCTGCTTGGCATGCTCGGCGAGCTTCACACTCTCCTTGAGCGAGGTATCCGAAACACCCACCAACACGGGAACACGACCGGCCACCTGCTTGAGGACCAGCTCCACGAACTCGTAGCGCACGCCATAGCTCAAGCTCTGGGCCTCGCCCGTCGTACCGAGCACAAAGAGGGCATGTACACCACCCTTCAACATGTGTTCAACCAAACGAATCGCGCCCTCGCGATCCAGCTCATCGTCCCCCTTGAGCGGGGTAATCATCGGCGGAATAATGCCACGCAACTTTTTCATAGAATCTGTATTTAGGTTTTTGTTAGTTCATCCTTTTTACCCAAACAAAGATAAGAATTTTTATGGAATAAGTGCAGAAAAAGCGGAGTTTGTTTAACTTTTATCGCTTTTTTTGTATCTTTGGATGCAAAACCAATTAACAAAATATAAAACTTATGAAAATCTACAAACTCATTTTACCCCTTGTGGCCATCGCAGTAGCTGCCTGCGCGCCCAAGTCGCCGAGCCAGAAAGCTTGGGAAGAGATCTACCCGGCCATCGAGGCAAAAATCATCGCTCCGACCTTTGCCGAGCAGATCTTCGACATCCGCGACTTTGGTGCCAAGACCGACGTAGCGAGCCACGACGCCATCAACGCTGCCATCGACAAGTGTAGCGCCGAGGGCGGTGGCAAGGTACTCGTACCCGCCGGCACGTGGCTCACGGGTGCCATCTGCCTCAAGTCGAATGTAAACCTCCACCTCGAGGAGGGCGCTACGCTCCTCTTCTCGGACAACCTGGACCACTACCCCATCGTGCGCACGCGCTGGGAGGGCATGGATTGCTACAACTATTCGCCGATGATCTACGCCTACCAGCAGGAGAACATCGCCGTGACGGGTCTCGGTACGCTCGACGGTGGTGCCTCGATCCAGAACTGGTGGTCGATGGTATGGAACGTAGAGACCGACTGGGAGAAGGATCGCCGCAACACGCAGCGCTATGGTCGTCCCCTGCTCCAGGTGTGGATGGACGAGAAGAAGCCCATCGAGGAGCGCGTAATGGGTCACGGCTACGGCATGCGCCCCCAGCTGGTGAGCCCCTTCGAGTGCAAGAACATCCTCATCGAGGGCGTTACGATGATCCGCTCGCCCTTCTGGAACCTGCACCCCGTATTCTGCGAGAATATCACCGTACGTGACGTGAAGTTCAACAACGACGGCCCCAACGGCGACGGTTGCGACCCCGAGTCGTGCAACTACGTCCTGATCGAGGATTGCTACTTCAACACCGGTGACGACTGCATCGCCATCAAGTCGGGTCGCGACGGTGACGCACGCGCCATCGACATCCCGAGCCAGAATATGATCGTCCGCAACTGCGAGATGAAGAACGGCCACGGTGGTGTGGTGATCGGCAGCGAGATCGGTAGCGGTTACAAGAACCTCTTCGTCGAGAACTGCGTAATGGATTCGCCCGAGCTGGATCGTGCCATCCGCATCAAGACCAACGCCCGTCGTGGTGGTGTCATCGAGCATGTCTATGTACGCAACGTGACCGTAGGTCAGTGCAAAGAGGCAGTCCTGAAGATCAACCTGATCTACGACCAGAAGAGCGTAGGCGACGCTACGGACTACCCCATCGTACAGGATGTATATCTGGAGAACATGACGAGCCAGAAGAGCCGCTACGGTGTCTGCGTGACGGCCCTCGAGAATGTGAACAACATCCACAACATCTACGTCAAGGATTGTACGTTCGACAACCTGGAGAAGGAGGAGTCGATCAGCGGTCAGTGCGACCCGATCAACTACGACAACGTCAAGATGACCCTTGCTGCTGCCGAATAAGTTCAGCTGCATTCAACAAAAAGACGGCCCGATCGGGTCGTCTTTTTTATTGCTATTGGCAAAGAGAGCTAAAGGGTTAGGAGACAAAAGGTTATTAAAGGAATCGAACCCAAGCCTTTAGTTGCCTTTAGCCATCCACTCCTCTTCCGTCATTGCGAGCGACCATTCAGGGCGCGTGGCAATCCAAACACACACCACGACCGCCAAACTCCTCGGCGAGATAGCCTCGTCGCCTGCGCTCCTCGCTATGACGTAGATTTGTCATTCCGAACGCGTAGCGGAGGAATCTAC
>JAUMXM010000045.1 GCA_030529085.1 Rikenellaceae bacterium
GCCGCTTCGGAGGAGGCTGCTGCTGAGGTTGCTGCTGAGGAGTAGTCACTGCACTGCAAACCGAAAAAACGGTTGTCTGATGATTCAGACAACCGTTTTCTTTTTACTCGTAGCGCAGACTCTATCGCTGCACGCGGCCGTTGGTCTGGCCATCGGCAGCGGCCATAATCTCCTCGATGGGGAATTGTGCATAGTCGCCCGGCACGGTGTTCTTCAGGGCACAGGCGGCAGCTCCCAGGTCGAGGGCACGCTGCATGGTCGTGTTGTGGAGCATGCCGTAGATAATACCGGCGTTGTAGGCATCGCCCACGCCGACACAATCGACCACACCCTCGATATCGAAGATGCGCGAGGAGTAGATCTCCCCCTTGTGCCAGAGCGTACCACCCAGCAGGTGGTGCTGGGCATTGAGCACGTTGCGCAGGGCGAAGACAATCGTATGGCATTGGGGCAGGAGGGCTGCCACCTCGTCGGCGGCGCGCTTATACCCCTCCATCGGCATCTCGTAGGCGGTATCGACAGCCTTGAAGGCGGGCATATCGACCCCGAGGGCCTGCTTATACTCAAGCTCCGTACCGAAGACAATGTCGCACTGCTCCATCATGGCGGGCAGCACCTCCGAGGGGGCCTTACCCCACTTCCAGAGGTTGCGGCGGAAGTTGATATCGCACGAGATCACCAATCCGAGCTTGCGGGCGGCGGCAATCGCCTCGGCACAAGCGGCGGCAGCCCCGGCACTCACGGCGGGGGTGATACCCGACCAATGGAACCAGGTGGCATCGGCAAAGAGTGACTCCCAATCGATATCGCCCGCCTCGATGCGGTCGAAGGCCGAATCCCCACGGTCGTAGACCACCTGCGAGGAGCGCATTGCCACCGCCTCCTCCATGTAGTAGAGGCCCAGGCGACCCGCCTTGCGCACGATGTGGGAGGTCAGAACGCCGTAGTGGCGCAGATCCTGCACGGCAGCATCGGCAATCTTGTGGGCAGGCAGACAGGTTACAAACTCGCACGGCAGGCCGTAGTTGGCCAGCGAGACGGCCACATTGGCCTCCGAGCCTCCGAAGTTGGCCTCGAAGCGCGACGACTGACCAAAGCGGTCGAAGGTCGGGGGCGTGAGGCGCAACATCAGCTCACCAAAGGTTACAATCTTCATCGGTGATGGGGTTTTAGAATTCGACTTCTACTTCTTTTCGCCCTGCGGCTCGGGCTTCACCTCGGCCTCGACCTTGAGGCTCTCGAGCCCCTTGATGATATTCTCGTCGCTGTTCTTGGCGGCATCGTAGGTCACCTTCAGCTCACGCGTGGCGAGGTCGATCTGCATATCCTTGATACCCTTGCCCAGCACGGGAACATTCGTCTCGACCTTCTTGGCGCAGTTCGGGCAGTCGAGGTTGGTGACAAAGGTGGTCGTCTTAAACTGCTTGGGAGCCTTCTTCTGGGGCTTCTGGGCCATCGTTACGCCGGCACTCATCACAAGCACCAGGCAAAGCATCATCCATTTTTTCATCTTGCTGTTATTTTTTAAGGTTTCACATTAATACAAATTAAAGCGCAGGCCGAAGTAGAACTTGCGACCCATCAGCGGACCCCATACGTTCATCGAATTGAAGGCGGTCGAATAGGGATTCTCGGCCCCCACGATGGGGATCTCCTGGCGGTAGTCGGCGATATTCTCGCAACCGACATAGAGGTCGAACTTGCCCACCTTGCGTGTCACCTGGGCGTAGAACATCGGGTAGCAGGGCGACGAGGTGGCATCGGCGAGGTTCCCCGTCTGCGAGGGGATGCGGGCCGAGCCGTTGTACTGCGCCGTAGCATCAATTACCCAACGGCGGAATCGCGAGGCATATTGTATGTTGAGCAGGGTTTTGAAGTCGTGCACCAGCGGACGCTCCACGACGGCCGTCGTACCATCGGGGCGGCGGATCGTCATCTCGCTGTCCGTATAGCGGAACGTGGCGAAGATGTCGAGTCCCGTGGCGGGTGTCCAGGAGAAATCGACCTGGTAGGTGTCGGTATGCGAATCGCCGTCGTGGGTGTAGATGTTGATCAGCGCTGGATCCCACTCCTGATCGACGATGACGGCGTTGTCGAACTCCGTGCGGAAGTAGTCGAAGCTCAACGTGGCATTCTCGTAACCCAGGAGCGAGAAGGTCTGCGTAAAGGAGCCGCCGAGGGTCAGGGCCTCCTCCATGCGATCCAGCTCCTCGAACCAATCGGCTGCGCCGTAGTTACCGTCGTTGAAGAGGATGCGGCGACCCGTCGTGAGGATGCCGATGTTGTCGGTCAGCACATTGGTCGAGCGGTAGCCCAGACCCGCCGAGAGGCGCAGGGCCGTCAGGGGGGTGATGTTCCAACGGATATGGCCGCGCGGGGTACAGAAGTAGCGGTCGTAGTAGCTGTTGTAGTCGCCACGCAGACCCGCCACCACCGAGAACTTATCCTTGATCGTGTAGGTATATTCGGCATAGAGACCCACCTCCTGCTCCTCGCGGTCGAGCATAAAGCCATTGACCGTGGCGTCGATCCAGGGGGTGTAGTTCACAAGTGACTCATTGACCGAGGCGTGGTAGCCCTGCAGACCGAGGTTGATCTGCGAACGGGGGGTGAAGTAGCGGTTATAAACCAGGTTGAGCGAGGCCATATTCTGGTAGCCGGCGTAGTCGTTCAGGCCGAAGTAGGCCTCCTCGCCGTAGTGGTCGAAATCGACCATGGCCGCGATGCTCGAGCGGAACTCCTCCTCGTTCTCGGCATCATAGACGGCACGACCCACAGGGGTACCGAACTTGAAGAAGGCACCCGCCTCGCGGTTGCGGATGTGCGAGCCATAGAGGGGCATCGTCTTATCCTCCGAGGCCCAATCCCAATCGCGCGCCATCAGCGAGCGTTGCTCGGCCTCATCCTCGTAGTCCATCATACCGCCCAGGCGATTCTCCTGCAGGAGTTTGAAGCCCCAGCGCAGCTGCGTGCCTGCAGCCGTCTGGTAGAGCCAGCGGTTCGAGAAGGAGAGGAGGTTCGTCTCGGGCTGATCGCGGAAGAGGTCGTGGTTGTGGTCCATCTCGCGCACATCGGTATCCATCGAGCCGTGGAAGAGCAGCACCGTCGAGAGGCGTTTATCCTCGGTCAGGGGGATGGCTGACGAGAGATTGAGCTCGGGGCGCAGCTCGTCGTCGAGGTAGAAGTTGACGAAGAGACGCTCCTCGTCGGTCGGCTTGCGGTGCTCGAGGTTGATTTGACCCGTGATTGCCTCGTGGCCCGCCGTCACCGAGGCGACACCCTTCGAGACCTGGATCGAGTTGAGCCACATACCGGGGGTATAGCTCAAGCCGTAGGGGGCACTCAAGCCGCGCATCATCGGGCGGTTTTCGTCGAGAATCTGGGTATAGGTACCCGCCAGACCGAGCATCTTGATTTGACGCGCACCCGAGATGGCATCGCTGTAACCCACGGTCACCGATGCCGAGTTCTCGAACGACTCGGCCAGGCTGCAGCAGGCCATCTTGCAGAGACCTGCGAAGGAGATCATCTCGTTTTTGAGGATGCCGTCGCGCTTGACGAAGTTGCCGCTCTGCGCACCCTCGATCACCACATCCTCGACCGCAACACCGTCGGTCTCGAGGCGAAAGTCGATGCGCTCGACACCCTCGGCAACGGTCAGCGTATCGTTCTTGAAGCCGAGGTAGGAGGCCACCAGGCGGTTGTAGCCCTTGACGCGGTAGAGGGCGTAGTTACCCTCGAGGTCGCTACCTGCACCGATGTTGGTCGAGGCCCAATAGACCGATGCACCGATCAGCGGCTCGCCGTTCGTGTCGGTCACGCGGCCTGCAAGGCTCTGGGCCGAGGCACCCGCGACAAGGCCGAGGGTTAAGAAAAGGAGTAAAAGTTTGATTTTCATTGTTGCTTGCTGTTAAGGTTAAAACGGAGTCGGCACCCGATTCGTTGCTGCGACGGGTGCTGGGGTTTTAGACCAAAACAGGCGGGGCACGCAGACCGAAGCAGGCAGCTTCGGCCGAGGCTGTGGGGGGCGCTTTGCGGGTTGCAAGCGAGAGAAGATGCCCCACAAGGGGTTTGAGGGTCTCCTGCTCGGGTGTCGGCAGGGCGACCAACGTGGTATAAATCGGGAGCCAACGCTGCACCTTGCGCTCCGAGTCGGCCGTATAGAGGGCGATATGAAGCGAGTGGTTATCGTCGCAGCAGGGGGCTGCCAGGTCGGCATCGTGGGCCGCAGCCATCGGATGCATCGCCTCGTGCGAATGGTTGTGGCAGCAGGAGGCGGTGTGGTGATGGAGCTCGACGCAGGGACACAACAGCGACGAGAGTGCCGCACCGCCCACCTGCAAGAGGTAGCACGCACAGCACGCAAGGGCCAAGAGTTGTTTCCAGCAACGAGTCTTCATGTCTTTTCGTTAATTCGGGTTATCGTTTGTCGGGGTCGTTTGTCGGCTTTAGCCCTCCAAAACGCCGCACTCCTCGAGGCGGGCGACCCACTTGGCGGCATCGGCCTCGGCCACAGCCGAATCGACCTCGTAGTGCTCGGTGAGCAGACGGGCCACCTCCTCGACATCGAACTCACGTCCTGCGAGCTGCTCCCAGAGGTAGAGCGACGTGGCGTTGAGCGAGATAACACGCGTCATATCGGCGCCATAGCGACCCGGCATCACGATGATGTGCTCGCCGGCCATCTCACGGACTTGGAATTTGGTTGCAATCTTCATAATGGGACAAAGATAGGAAAAAAAGAGGAAAGAGCAAAGAGGAAAAGGAGATTAAAGGGATTAAAGGAAACTAAGGGAAACCCTTAGCTACCCCTTAGCCACCCTTAATAATTTTTAAATCATAATTTGCTTTTTCTCCTCCATCCTCACTATCTTTGTGCTATGAGAGAATTCCGCCTAAACCAACTACTCGAGCAATATTGGGGTCACAAGGAGTTCCGTTCGGCACAGTTTGAGGTGATCAACGAGGTGCTGAACGGATACGATACACTTGCCCTGATGCCCACCGGTGGCGGAAAGTCGCTCACCTACCAGATACCTACGCTGGCCGAGGATGGCTTCTGCATCGTCATCACACCCCTGATTGCCCTGATGAAGGATCAGGTGGATAACCTCCGCAAGCGCGGCATCAAGGCCACAGCCATCCACTCGGGACTCTCGCCCCGCGAGATTGACATCGCCTTCGACAACTGCATCTACGGCTCGACGAAGTTCCTCTACATCGCCCCCGAGCGCATCGCTACCGATCTCTTTCTGACGCGTGTAGCGAAGATGCCCGTCACGCTCATTGCCGTCGACGAGGCACACTGCATCTCGCAGTGGGGCTACGACTTCCGTCCCGCCTACCTCCAGATTGCGCGCCTGCGCGAGGTGCACCCCGATGTGCCGATTCTGGCCCTCACCGCCTCGGCTACACCCCTGGTGATGAAGGATATCATGGAGAACCTCCGCTTCGACGAGCCCAACATTGTGCGCAGCACCTTTCTACGTCCCAACCTCTCGTACAGCGTACGCCACACCGACGACAAGAATGGGCAACTGCTCCGCCTGGTAAACAACGTGAAGGGGTCGGGTATCGTCTATGTCCGCACCCGCGAGGCTACCGAGCAGCTCGCCGCCTGGCTCAACGAGGAGGGGCACACGGCAGCTGCCTACCACGCAGGACTACCCCACGCCGAGCGTTCGCTCCGCCAGGAGGAGTGGATCCAAAACAAGGTGCGTATCATGGTGGCCACCAACGCCTTCGGCATGGGTATCGACAAGCCCGATGTCCGCTTCGTGGTCCACTATGCGATGTGCGACTCGCTCGAGAGCTACTACCAGGAGGCGGGGCGTGCCGGTCGTGACGGCAAGCGCGCCTATGCCCTGCTGCTGGTCGCCTCGGACGACAAAACACGCATCAAGCGCCGCTTCGAGCAGGAGTTCCCACCCCTGGATCAGGTCAAGGATATCTACGAGAAGCTCTGCAACTACCTCCAGATTGCCATCGGCGATGGCGAGGGGAACTCGTTCCTGTTCAACATCTTCGACTTCTGTGCCCGCAACCACCTCTTCGAGGGGACCGTGTCGTGTACCCTGAAGCTCCTGGAGATGAACAACTACCTCACACTGACCGATGCACGCGAGAATCCCGCCCGCATCCTCTTCACGGTGAGCCGTGACGAGCTCTACCGCCTGCGCCTGAGCCGCGAGGAGCTCGACCCCTTTATCCGTGTCCTGCTGCGCCTCTACAACGGAGTCTTCTCCGACTTCAGACCCATCGACGAGCGCGAAATAGCCCTCTGGAGCGGCTACACCATCGAGCGTGTACGCGAACTGTTGCGTCGTCTCTGGCAGCTGCGCGTGATTCGCTACATCCCCTCGAACCGCTCCCCGATGCTCTACATGCACACCGAACGTCTGCCGCGCGAGGATCTCTACATCGCCCCCGAGACCTACATCCGTCGCCGCGAATTGATGGAGGAGCGCTTCGAGCAGATGCTCCTCTACACGCAGAACGAAACCCAGTGTCGCAGCGAGTTGCTCGACCACTACTTCGGCTCTGACGAGGAGCATCGCTGCGGCATCTGCGACCTCTGTCTAAGCGAGAAGCGCCGCCGCAAAAGCGAGGAGCAGATCACCCACGAGGAGGAGCCGTTGCGCACAAAACTCCTCAGCCTCATCGAGGAGCAACCACAGGATCCGCGATCACTCTCCATGCAGCTCGGCTGTTCGCCCGAGACGACCGCATCGGCGATTCGCACCCTGCAACAGGAGGGGGTAATCACCCTCGGCGAGGATGGTTTGCTGAAAATTAGCCGCCCCTAAAGGTACGTTTCACGAATTTATTGCGTACCTTTGTCCTTCGGAAACGATTGTTATGGCCAAGAATCCGTATATCGCAAAAATAGACAACGAGGCTACCGCCCAGCTCCCTGCCGTGGAGTTTCGGGGCGAGATTCGCATCATCGACCGCGAAGAGCAGATCGAGGAGGCCTGCAAATACCTCGCATCGCAGCCCATCATCGGCTTCGACACCGAGACACGCCCCTCGTTCAAGGCGGGGGTTTCGTACCGTGTATCGCTCCTGCAGCTCTCCTCGACGGAGCGTTGCTACCTCTTCCGACTGAATCGGATTCCCCTCGCAAAGCCCCTGCTGCGCCTCCTGGAGAGCAAGGAGGTCCTGAAGATCGGTGCCGATGTGGCGGGTGACCTGCGTTCGCTCAACCAGCTGCGCCACTTCCACGACGGAGGATTCATCGACCTGCAGCAGATCGCCTCCGAGTGGGGCATCGAGGAGAAGAGCCTGCGAAAACTCTCGGCCATCGTTCTCGGCAAAAGAGTCTCGAAGGCCCAACGCCTGAGCAACTGGGAGAGTTCGACGCTGACCGACAAACAACAACTCTACGCAGCGACCGATGCCTGGGTCTGCACCCAGATCTACCGTCGCCTGATCAACACACCGAAAAAAGCAAAATAGCACCATGATAGCGCAAATCTTTTTACGCCGTGGCAAGGAGGAGTCGCTCCTGCGCCGTCACCCCTGGATCTTCTCGGGTGCCATCGACCACATCAAGGCCGAATCGGAGTCGGACCTCCGCGAAGGAGCCCTTGTCGAGGTCTATACCCGTGCGGGCGACTTCATCGCCCAGGGCCACTACCAGATCGGCTCGATTGCCGTACGTGTCCTCTCGTTCGAGCGTGAGGAGATCGACCAGGCGTGGTGGAATCGCCGCATAGCCATCGCCTACGATGTGCGCCGCACACTGGGGCTGACCGACTCGACCGCGACCACCTGCTACCGCCTGATTCACGGCGAGGGCGACTCGTTGCCGGGTCTTGTGGTCGATATCTACGGCTCGACGGCTGTCGTGCAGTGCCATTCGGTGGGCATGTACCTCTCGCGCATGCAGATTGCCGAGGCGATTCGTGCCACCTACGGCGAGCGCATCACCTCGATCTACGACAAATCCTCGCAGACGCTCCCCTTCAAGGCCAATACGGGTGCCGTCGATGGCTACCTCTACGGCTCGTCGCACCACCCCTCGCAGGAGGTGCTCGAGAATGGGCTGAAGTTCTCGGTCAACTGGGAGGAGGGTCAGAAGACGGGCTTCTTCCTCGACCAACGTGAGAACCGCGAGCTGGTCAAGCGCTACGCCAAGGGGCGCACCGTGCTCAACACCTTCTGCTATACGGGTGGCTTCTCGGTCTACGCGGCCGAGGGTGGTGCCCTGGAGGTCTGCTCGGTAGACTCCTCGGAGCGTGCCGTGCAGCTTGCCGCCGAGAATATGAAGCTCAACTTCGGCGATCGTGTTCCCCACGCGGAGGTGGCCGCCGATGCGGTGGAGTACCTGCGCGACATCGGCTCGAACTACGACCTGATCATCCTCGATCCCCCCGCCTTTGCCAAGCACCACAAGGTCTTGGGCAACGCCATGCAGGGCTACAAGCGTCTCAACGCTCGCGCCATCAAGCAGATCAAGCCGGGAGGCATCCTCTTCACCTTCTCCTGCTCGCAAGCCGTATCGAAGGAGCTCTTCCGCACAACGGTCTTCTCGGCAGCCGCCATCGCAGGGCGCAAGGTGCGCATCCTGCACCAGCTGACACAACCCGCCGACCACCCGATCAACATCTACCACCCCGAGGGTGAGTACCTGAAGGGATTGGTGCTCTACGTGGAGTAAAAAAAAAAAGAGATCGCCGATGAGCGATCTCTCTTTTTTTTCTATTACTTGCGTTGCTTCTGCTGCATCTCCTGCATGCGCATCAGCTCTTCGTAGCGTTGCTGGAACTTCGACTTCTTGCCCTTCGACTTCTTGGCGGCATTGGCCTCCATCGCCAGGCGAATCTTATCGTCATCGACCATGCGACGCACAATGTAGGTCTGAGCGATGGTCAGGATGTTCGACAAGAGGTAGTAGTAGCAAAGACCACTGGCGTAGCTGTTGAACCACATGAGCAGCATGAGCGGCATCATGTAGAGCATCATGAACTTCATACCCGGCATCTGGGGCTGCGACGAGGCAGTCTGCTGGTAGTTGATGTAGGAGAAGATGAAGGTCGATGCGGCCATCAACAGCGCGAACAACGAAACATGGTCGCCGTAGAAGGGAATCGAGAAGGGGAGGTTCAGGATGCTGTCGTACGACGAGAGGTCGTGTGCCCAGAGGAACGACTCACCACGCAACTCGATCGAGGCGGGGAAGAAGCGGAACATGGCGATCAGGATCGGCATCTGGATCAGCATCGGAATGCAGCCACCCATCGGGTTGATGCCCGCCTTCTTGTAGAGCTCCATCGTGGCCTGCTGGCGCTTCATGGCATCCTCCTGCTTGGGATACTTGGCGGCCAGGGCATCCATCTCGGGCTTCACCAGGCGCATCTTGGCCATCGAGACGTAGCTCTTGTAGGTGAGGGGCGAGATGATGAGGCGAATCAGCACGGCCAGAATCAGGATGATGATACCGAACGAGGCGATGTGGTCGCGCAGCAGGTTGAAGACCGGAATCACAAACCAACGGTTGATCCAGCCGAAGATACCCCAACCCAGGGGAATCACGCGCTCGATGTAGAGATCCTCATCCTCGGCAACGGCCACCTTGCGCAGCACCGAATAGCGGTTCGGGCCGAAGTAGAAGGCCATATCGTAGTTCTCGGTCTGCGAGCTGTAGGGGAGCGACGAAAGGAGCGAGAAGGTCTTGATGTAACCCGACCCCTCGGCTGCCGTATCGAAGGTGACATCTGCGCCATTCATACCCGCGGGCACGATGAGCACCGAGGAGAAGAACTGCTGCTTGAAGTCGACCCAATCGACCGTCGTCGACGTGTCGTCCGACTTCGCACCCTCACCCATGCGCATCTCCTCGATCGAATCCTCGCCTACGTGGTGGTAAGCGATGGTCGTGTACATATTCTCGTTCGTGAAGCCGCGCTCGTTCTGGTAGCTCTTGCTCGTCCACTCGAGGGCCAGCGACGTCTGGTTCGAGAGGAAGGGCGAGAGACCCTCGAGGCGCACATCGAAGTCGATCAGGTAGTCGCGTTCGGGGGCCTGCGTATTATATATAAGGTACTCGTAGATCAGCGCCGCACCCGGGGCAACCTCCAAGCGCATCGCTACGCGCTGGGCACCCTCCGCGGTGGTCGTGACGGCCTCGGGGCGGAAGTAGTAGTCGGCCGTCTGGATCTTCAAATCGTGCAGACCACGACGCACGAAGAACGAGAGGTTGAAACGCTCGGCCTCCGAGTCGAACATCTTGACCAACTCCGTGCGCTCACCACGCGGAGCATACTTGGTGTACTCCTTCAGCTCGACGCCCTTAATCTGACCTCCGAGGGTCGAGAACTGCACCGTCATCAGGTCGTTTTCGACCGTCAAGAGCTGCTCCTCGCCCTCCTGGGCAGCCGTCAGCTCGGCGCCAAAGAGCTCCACCTTGCGCTGATAGGCCGACTCCTCGGCCGTCGTAGTACCCTCCTGAAGCGAAGCTGCAGCCTCCTCGGCCGTACCCTCCACGGCAAGCGTTGTCGTATCGGCAAGGGCCATAGCGGCAGCCTCGGCCTGCTTGACAGAGTCCTGGTAGGCGGTATAGATGGCCATCTCCTCCTGATAACGCTTCTGCTCCTTACCGTTGAGGTAGGCAAAGCCGATAAAGACCAGCGAAATGGCTACAACGCCTAAAATTGTTTGCTTATTCATTCCTTGTTTTTCTTCTGCTCAAAAATGTTTGGCTTGTTAGACTTTCAAAATTGGTGCTCACCACCACCCTACTCGGCCTGGCTGTCGATGAGCTTCACCTTCTCGATGGCATCCTGCATCTGCTGCTTCAGACGCTCGATGTTGGCCTTCACGTCGGCTACGAGCGACTCGGCATTCTTCGACTTGGAGAAGAAACCGATGTTGTTCTCGAGGGTTGCAATCTCCTGCTCGAGCTGCTTGACCTTGTTGTAGAGCTTCTCGCGCTCCGAGATCATGCGTCTTTCGCCACCCCTCATTGCGGAGATCTTCTCCTTGAAGCGACCCATCTGACGGTCACGCTCCGAGCCACGCAGCGTCTCGAAGAGCTTATCGACGGTCGCCTTGTAGCGCTTCTGAATCTTATCCTTCTGCTTGATGGGCACGAAGCCGATCTCACCCCAGCGACGCTGGAAGTCGCGAATCGCCTCGTAGCCACCCGCCTTGATGTCGGCAGCCTCCATCTCGGCCAAAAGGGCGAGCTTGGCCTGCAGGTTCTGCTCATGCTCCGAATCCACCGAGCTGAAGTGGGCAGCCTTGCGCTCGAAGAACTTGTCGCAGGCGGCACGGAAACGCTTCCACACCTGGTCCGAGTGGCGGCGCGACACGGCACCGACCTCCTTCCAGCGGGCCTGCAGGGCAATCAGCTCGTCGGTCGTCTCCTTCCACGCCTCGCTCATCTGCAGCGACTCGGCAGCCTCGCAGAGCTCCAGCTTGAGTTGCAGGTTCTGCTCCATCTCGCTCTTGAAGCCGGCATAGTAGGCGCGCTTGAGCTCGAAGAACTTGTCGCAGGCGGCACGGAAACGCTCGTAGATGCGGTTGTTATCCTTCTTCGGGGCGAAGCCGATGCTCTTCCAGGTCTTCTGAATCTCGAGCAGACGGTCGCTGGCACGGTTCCACTCCTTGCGCGTGGTGAAGGGCTCGTTCGAGAGGGCCTCGGTGGCGGCGCAGAGCTCGCTCTTGAGTTCGAGGTTCTTCACCTGCTCGGCCTTGAGGGTCTCGAAGTGCTCCTGGTGCTGCTTGTTGATGCGGCTCGAGGCGGCCTTGAAGCGCTCCCAGAGCGACTCCTTGAACTCGGTCGGCACGGGACCCGTCTCACGCCACTCGTCGTGCAACTTCTGCAACTTGTGGAAGGCCTCGACAATCGAGGGCTCCATCATGAGGGCCTCGGCCTGCTCGCAGAGGGCGACCTTCTGTTCGTAGTTCTTCTTGAGGTCCAAATCGCGCAACTCCTTGTTGATCTTGATGAACGAGTAGAAGTGCTCGACATGGAGGTTATAGGTCTCCCACAGATCCTTGACATTGGCCTGGGGGACCAGACCCGTCTCCTTCCAGCGGGTCTGTAGTTCGCGGAACTTGGTGAAGGTGTGGTTGAGCGTCTCGTCGGACGACACCAGCTCCTTGAGCTCCTCGATAATCTGCAATTTAATCTTCAGGTTGGCCTCCTTCTCCTCGTCGAGCGATGCGATGTAGGCATCACGACGCTGGCGGTACTCCTTGAAGAGCTCCTTGAGGCGCACCTCGGCCTCATCGACGGGGGCTGCGAAGTTCTCCTCCGTGCCACCCTCCTCGATATGCTGACGGCGTGCAGCCTCGACCTCGGCGCGGCGAATGCGGTAGAAGGCCACCTTGAGCTGCTCCACGGTGCGGCGCAGGGTTTGGATGGGTTTCTCTTCGAGCTGCAGGGCAAAGTAGTCGAGCAGCTCCTGCTTGCTCTTGCCGGCAAACTCATCGTCGGCCACCTCGACACGCTCGGCAGCCTCCTCGGCCGTCTCCTCGTCGAGTTCGAGGCCTGCCTGCTGGGCGGCCAGGGCGACCTCCTCTTCGGCAAAATCGACCGGAGCAGCCTGTGACTCCTCGGTCGTGGGTTCAATTACGGGTTCCTCGGCGGCCGTCTCCTCGGCGGCAACCTGCGTCTTAACATCTTCAGCCACAGCGGGGCTGACTTGCTCCTCGGGAGCAGGAAGGGTAACTTGTTCAGTAGCCATTGTAGTAGGGAGCCTTTACGGGCTCGGGTTTAAGTGGTTAAAAAGTTTTGGCTTGGTTCATCACGTTACGTGCGGGCGTCGGGAGCGCATCATACGCGCTCGCGCGAGCACACAATCGTGCAAATATATAAAATTTCTGCCGACCGAGAAAGCTTTTTCGCCAAAAATTGCTATCTTCGCACATCTTCGTCGGGAATACCCTCGGCCGAAGCCCACAATTAACAGACTAAAAGGTTATGAGTCACCGCATTTTGCTCGTCGACGACGAGGTCGATATTTTGGAATTTCTCTCCTACAACCTGCAACGCGCAGGCTACGAGGTCCACACGGCCCAAAACGGTGTCGAGGGGCTCGAGGTGGCACGCCGCGTACGTCCGCATCTGATTCTCCTGGACCGCATGATGCCCGTGATGGATGGCGTGGAGACCTGCCGCCGCATCCGCGAAGACGAGGCGCTGAAGCATACCCACATTGTCTTTCTCTCGGCCCTCGGGGGCGAGGACGACCAGCTCTCGGGCTTCGATGCCGGTGCCGACGACTACCTCGCGAAACCGCTGCCTGTCAAGCTCCTGGTGAGCCGTGTGCAGGCAATACTCAAGCGCATCGGAAGTTCGAAGCAGGAGGCTGAAGCAGAGGCTGTTACAATCGACGCAGCACGCCACACGGTACTCTGCCGCGGTGAGGAACTGCAGCTCCCGCGCAAGGAGTTTGCCCTGCTCGAACTGCTCTACAGCCGTGCCGGACAGCTCATCACACGCGAGGAGATCTACAGCCGCATCTGGGGTCAGGAGGTGATCGTGGGCGACCGCACGATCGATGTCCACATCCGCAAGCTGCGCCAAAAGATCGGCGAGGGTCACATCCAGACGGTCAAAGGTGTGGGGTATATGTTTGAAAAGTAGGCTTTTCGGGAATTAAAAATTAAGGGTTTTAAGGGTGATTAAGGGATGCTAAGGGTCCTTTAGTCACCCTTTTTGTCATTCCGAACGCAAAAGCGGAGGAATCTACCCTATTCCCTGCTCTTTGCGGTTGGAGGGGAACAAGGTAG
>JAUMXM010000016.1 GCA_030529085.1 Rikenellaceae bacterium
GGCTACGGCTACGGCGGTTACGGTGGTTATGGCGGTTACTACGGCAACTACTACGACTCGTATTATGGTAGCTCCTACTACGACCCCTACTACAGCGGTTATTACAACAATTACTACGGCACCGCGGATACGACCGAGACGGTGATCACGACCACAACGGAGATCCCCTCCTACTGTCCGCTGATCTTCGAGTTCTACATCGAGCCGGCCAAAAAGTAAAGACAAAAGAGCTGCTTCGCAAAAGAGGCGGCTCTTTTTTGTTGGGAGTCGGCCGAGGCCGCACGTCAGAAAACAGGGAAGCGTTGCAATTCGGTCGTCAGTTCGCGTGATGCGGCAAACACTAATATAAATAGGTATTCGCACCCTCGGAGGCGTTTTTTGTCATTTTACAAAATTATTTGGCATAAAATTTTGCGCTTTGACTTTTTTTGCCTAATTTAGTAGTGGAAATTTGTTTTATCAACCTTAAAATCTACCGATATGATTATCACATTCAACGAACTGCGTCGTATCAAGGACAAATTGCCGAGCGGTAGCTCGCAGCGTATTGCAGATGAATTGGGCCTCGATGTTGAGACCGTACGCAACTATTTTGGCGGTAACCACATTGCCAAGGAGTGCGTGGGCGTTCACTTCGAGCCGGGACCGGATGGCGGTGTTGTCACGCTCGACGACACGACGATTCTCGATGTCGCAATGCGCATCCTGAGCGAGCAGAAATAATTCCTGTTTCAAGAAACAGAGGCTGTCGAACCTTCGGCAGCCTTTTTTTTATGCGCAACCCTCTTTTTTTTGTGCACGAAAATCACTATATTTGTCTAATTAGTTCGCTAACAATAACCAACCACACCTATGAAACGTAAAATCGTTGTTACCGTAGCCCCCGTATGCCACGTCGGCAAGGAGGTGCCCGCAGGGTCGAAAAACCCGCTTACGCCCGAAGAGATTGCAGCCGATGTGGCTGCTTGTGCCGCCGAAGGGGCCTCGATGGTCCACCTGCATACGCGCGATTTGACGGGCGAGCAGACCTTCGACCTGACGGTCTTCAGCCAGACGCTCGACCTGATTGCCGCCCAGAGCGACATCGTTATCCAAGGCTCGACGGGTGGTCTTTCGACCCTGACGCTCGAGGAGCGCTGCGTATGTCTCGACGAGCCGCGTGTCGAGGTGGCCTCGCTCAACATGGGCTCGGTGAACTTCGGCGAGAGTGTCTACATCAACACCCTGCCCGAGATTCGCTACTGGGCCGACCGACTGAAGAAGGCAAAGGTGGTACCCGAGATGGAGATCTTCGACCTGAGCCAGGTTGAGACCTGCACGAAGCTCGCCAACGAGGGTGTCCTCGATCGTCCGATGCACTACAACTTCTGCCTCGGCACGGGTACGGCCAGCAACCTCTCGGATACGCCCCGCAACCTGCAATACATGGTTTCGCTCAAGGAGGAGGGGGCCGAGTGGGGTCTGAACAACGACTCGATGAAGGATCTGCACTTCCTGGGTCTCGCCATTACGATGGGTGCCTCGTGTGTACGTGTCGGTTTCGAGGACAGCTTCTACTACGAGGAGGGGAAGACCGCTCCGACGAACGCCTTCCTGGTCAAGAAGCTCGTCGAACTGATTCGCGCCCTGGGCTGCGAGCCCGCAACGCCTGCCGAGGCGCGCGAGATTCTGGGCATCAACCGTTTACGCGGATAGTATGGCACGCGGAATCCACGATATTTTAGCCCGCTACGACCGTTGCGAGGGGGCCGAAATGCGCCCCGCAATTGCCGAGCAACTGCACAAGAAGCGTATTCGTCTGGTGGTCATCGACGACGACCCGACGGGTATTCAGACCGTACACGGCTGTCTGCTGCTGACCGACTTCAGCCCCGAGAATGTGGCCGCCGCGCTCGACGACCAAGCCCCCTTCTTCTACATGCTCGTCAACAGCCGTGCCATGACCGAGGAGGATGCCCGCAAGGTAGTTCGCGAGGCGGTCGAGGCCGTTATCGAGGCCAACCGCGAGCGGGGTTACAACCTGCTCTTCGTGAGCCGCAGTGACTCGACCCTGCGCGGTCACTTCCCCGCCGAGAGCGACACGATCTGCGATGTGCTTAAAGAGAGGGGGCTGCAACCGACCCTTCCGATGTTGTTCGTGCCGGCCTTCTTCGAGGCGGGACGCATGACCATCGAGGGTATCCACTACATGCTCAATGGTGAGGAGCTGACTCCCGTACATAAGACGGAGTTTGCTCGCGACAATGTCTTTGCCTACCACAACTCCTACCTCCCCGACTATGTGGTCGAGAAGGGGCGCGGAGCAATTACGGCCGAAGAGGTGCACCACATTGCACTCAACGAGCTGCGCAACCTGAACACCGAAGCACTCACTGCCACGCTGATCGAGCAGCGCACGAAGCGCTGCATCACGGTCGACGCCTTCGACTACCGCGACCTGCGTCTGCTCTCGCTCGCCGTGCTCAACCTCTTCGAGAAGGGCAAGAGCCACCAGACGGGCGTTATTCGCTCCTCATCATCGCTTCCCAAGGCGTTGAGCGGCATCGAGGAGAAAGAGTACGTAGCGGCCGAAAAAGGGGGCGCACGCGGCGTTGTCATCGTGGGATCACACGTCAAGAAGAGCACCGAACAGCTCAACGCCCTGCTGACACTCGAGGGTGTCGAGGGTATCGAGATCGATGTGGAGCGCATCCTGAACGACGATACGACCCAGGCCGAGGAGCTCCTGGCGCACGCTGCGAAGCGCTACGAGGCAGGGGTGACTCCCGTATTCTACACTTCGCGCCGTGAGGTGCGCTGCGATGATGTTGCCAAGCGTCAGGCGTTGGGCACGAAAATCTCGCACTTCCTGGTCGAGTTGGTGCGCACTCTCCCCTTCCGTCCCGACTTCCTCGTATCGAAGGGCGGTATCACCTCGCACGACATCCTGACCCACAGCCTTGAGGTCAAAATTGCCCGCGTGGCAGGTCAGGCCGCAGCCGGCATTCCGACCATCTGCACAACGGCCGAGAGCCGCTTCCCCGAGATGCTCTACGTCATCTTCCCGGGCAACGTGGGGGCTGTTGATACCCTCCGCGAAGTGGTTGCACGCCTGAAGAGCTAACGCACAACAAGCACACAAAAAAAAGGAGTCCGAAAAGTCGGACTCCTTTTTTGTCTGGACAGAGAGCAGCCTACTCGTTGATGAGCTTCTTGGTGGGGTTGATGCAGCAGAAGAGCACAGCAGCAATCACCAGCATGGCAGCAATCACAAAGAGCGGCGTGTTGTAGTTACCCGTAGCCTCGATCAGGTAACCGAAGGCCGTAGCGCAAACAAAGCCACCGATGTTGCCTGCCGTATTCATGGCACCCGAGACAGCACCCGAGAAGCGGCCGCTGATATCGCTACAGATAGCCCAAGCCGAAGGCAGCATCAGGTCGATGACACCAAAGCACAAGGCGAGGAATACGAAGACCTCGGTTTTGCCCTCGATAAAGGCGGCCAGGAACATAAAGACGGCAGAGACAGCCAAGCCGCCCACACCCAGCAGACGACGACCCACCTTGAGGCCATACTTTACCGAAAGTTTGGTCGAGAGGTATCCACCGGCGATGTTGCCAGTCATCGACATCACGAAGGGGATGGCAATCACGTAGGTCAGCTCCTCCTTGGCAAAGCCACGACCCACCTCCATAAAGCGCGGGAACCACGAGAAGAAGAACCAGCTACCCCACGCATAGAAGAAATACATGGCCAGGATGAGCCAGAATTGGCGGTTGTGCATGATCGTGCGCCACGGAATGGCCACCTTCTCATCTGTCTTCTCCTCCGAAGCGGGCAGCTCGGCCAGTTCCTCGCGTGTGATAGCCTTCACATCCTTGGGGTTGTTGCGGTACCAGAGATACCACCCTGCAGCCCAAACAACACCGAGCGCCGCCAAGAGGTAGAAGGCCCAATGCCAACCCAGGTAGGTCAAGACCGGAATCACGATAAAGGGGGTCAAGGCACCACCCATACGGCTGGCAGCCCAGATGTAGCCCTGCGCCGTCGAGGTCTCGTGCTGCTTATACCACTTGACAACGACACCCGTCATACAGGGATAGGAACCCGCCTCACCGATACCGAACATAAAGCGGATGACCAGCAGCGAAGCGAAGCTCCACGCCAGACCCGTCAGACCCGTGAAGAGCGACCACCAGAGCACGATCAGGGCCAAGACAAGGCGGTAGCCACGTTTATCGCCCCACACGCCCAACGGCACCTGCATCAGGCCGTAGGAGATCGTGAAGACCGACAAGACCCAACCCCACTGCGACTCCGAGAGGCCCAACTCGGCCATGATGTCGCCCGAGGCCATCGTGATGTTGATGCGGTCGAGGAAGGTGATGACGCTGATCAGGACGAGCAGCGCCAGAACAATTGGTCGTTTTTTCATCGTCGGAGCTTTTTAGAGCAGACCCTTCTCCTTGAGGTAGGCCTTCAGACCCAGAATACCGAGCAGCGGACTCGAGAGAACGATCTTACCCGTCATCGCGGCCAGCTTCTCCTCCATGGCAGCCATCGAGCCTTGTGCCAGGACAATCACATCAACCTCGTCGGCCAGGCGCATAGCCTCCTGCTCGATCAGGCCGTCGTGCGTAGCCTTATCGGCACCAAAGGCACCCTTGGCCAGACCCTCGACGATCTCGATCTCGCGACCGGCCTCGCGGGCCTTATCTTCCAACAGAGCCACCGTGGGGCCCAGCGTCGTGGGCAGCGTGGCAATCACGCCAATCTTCTTACCCTCGCGCACCGCCGTCTCGGCCATCGGCCCATCGATGCGGAAGACCTTGATCGGGGCAATCTCATCGCCCATCTCGGCCACCTTGCCCACCGACGAGCAACAGTTGAAGACCACATCGGCACCCGAATCGGCCGCTGCGTTGTAGTAGGAGATCAGACGACGACGCACCGCAGGGGTTACGCAGTTGTTGGCAATCACCTCGGGAATCAGCGAATCGTCGGCAATGTGGTTGAGTTTTACTTCGGGAAGATGCTCCTTGAAGAGTTTGTTGAGGGGCTCGACGAGCGCCATTGCCGTATGCACGGCTACAATACGAATCATAAGTTATCAGTTTTTAAGTTCAATAGTTGCGGTAGGATAGTCAAATTTAGTAAAAAAAACTGAAAACACAAAAAAAAGACAACCTCGGCGAGGTTGTCTTTTTGCTTATTCGTAAATGAGTTCGAAATCATCGACCCACATTACACTCGACGTACTTCCCGTGAAGTAATCGCCATAGCGCGATGCGGCGCAGACCACGAAGATGTGGGTCGGGATGCGATCCGTAGCGCGGTAGTCGAGCGGAATGGTAAATTCGGTCCACCCATCGACCGACTCCTTGAAGAGCAGCTCACCGTAGGCGATCACTGCCTCGCTGTTGGGGTTGAAGGCCGTCTCGTCGATGCGGCGCGTAGCCACCTCAACGGGGCTGTCGGCCGTACCGCCATAGATCGCCGGATCCCAATCGCCCAAGGCCAGGTAGATCGAGCCGCAATCCATATCGCCCTGCTCGATGGTAACACCCGGGGGCTGGGTCGTGATGCGATCAATAGCACCGCAGGTATATTTCACCCAGCCGCGCAGGGCCACAGGGCGAGCCGTGAAGGGGCGACCGAAGTTGATGATGCCGTGCGTACCGTCGTTGCGGACATAGTTACCCACATAGAGGTTACCTGCCGCAAAGCGACCAATGCCGAAGATATTGGCAAATATCGAGGTCAGGCGCGCAGATTTTCGGCCACTCGAGCCGGGGCGGATATCGCTTACGCCCTCCGTTACGGTGGCCTTCACCAGGCTGGCACCCACGTTACCCGTAGCCCAGAAGGGCGAGCCCCCCTCGGCATAGGGATAGACAATTTCGTTCACCACGCACCAATCCTCGAAGCCGCTATTCTCGAGCTGGGCCATCTGCTCCGTACGACGAATAACCGTCGGCGAGAGATCCTCGTTCGAGTAGGCCAAGAACTCATACTCGGTATCGGGTGTAAGGCCCGTTACTTTGGCCGTAAAGGTACCACCCGTCTGGCTGACGTTGGTCACCTCCGACCAAGCCTCCTCGCCCACCTTGCGGTAGCGGAAGCCGACACGGGTACCCTCCTCGGCGGCACCATAGAGCCAAGCGACCTTGGCCCAGGCATCGGCCTGCGTGAGGGTCACCTTCACATCCGTCTCGAGCACATAGAGCTGCCAACGCTCCTGCGCACCCTTCAAGGAGGGGTATTGCAGGTAGACGTAGCGCACCGAGCTGAACGAAGTGAGCTCCTCGATCGAGGGGGTCATCGTCGTTACATCCTTCGGACCGAGCTTGAGGGAAGTAACACGAATCTGCTCCAGATCGGTACCCTCGGCCACATAGACCGTAGCGGTGTAGCTCTCGGGGTCGATTTCGGTCGGGCCGATCTGACCCGCCACCGTAAAGTAACGCTCGATGGGCTGCACGGCCTGAATCGTCCAGACGTAGTCCTGGTAGAGCGACAGCGTCACCTCCATCGGCGTGCGCATATCGAACGTACCCGTCAGGTGGGTCGAAGCCGTACCCTCGTCGGTAATCTGCACGTTGGTCACCTCGACCGCCGTGATGTCGGTCTGCTCGTCGAGCGTGAGGGTCACCGTGCGGGTCAAAGGGTCAATCTGAGCACGGAAGCCCTCGCCCTCGTATTGCAGAATCTCGATCTCGACCACCGGGTAGGGAATCGTATTCTTGATACACGACGTGCAGCAAAGCAACCCCAGCAGGGCGAAGGCTATGTGCTTGATTTTATTCATTTTTCTCGTTTCCAAATTCGATTAGTAAACCCACTGGAAGTGGTCGATGTACATCTCGTTCGTATTACAGCCGTTCATGTAGTCGCCATAGCGGCTCGTAGCGGCCGAGAGGATGAGCGTGTAGTTGCTCGAGGGCTTCGAGGTCTTGTCGTACCATACGATCGGAATCTCCAACTCGACCATCGACGAACCGCTCGTCTTACCCGTCGGATAGGTCACACCGTAGCCGAGTACCTTACCGCACGACGAAGCATCCGTACCATTCTCGGGCGACCATACACCCGAAGGCTCCGAAGCACCCGAAGTCACCTTGTGCTGCGAGCTCCAATCGATTACAACGGCCTGGATAACGCCCTGGTCGGGATCACCCTCCGGAATGGCCGACGAATATTTCGTGGTCGTTACTGCGCCCAGGTTGTGCCATACCTTCACCTTGAGGGCCGAAGGACGGGCCTGCCAATCGTACTTCACACCGAACGATACCGTACCCGAGAAACCACTCATCGAGAAGGTACCCGTGAAGATGTTACCCGAAGCCAACATACCGAGCGTCTCGCTACACTTCAGGTAGGCACAATAGCTGCCATCCTGACCCGTATAGCTGCTCTGGGTGCAGAGGTTCGACTTGTAGGTGTTGTTACCACTGCCCCAGAAGGGAGCCGACGTATTCGACTGCGTCCAGCACGAGAGCGAGGTATCCTCCAGCGAAGCCGAGGGGATCGACTGCGAGGTCGAGGTGTTCAGCACCGCCGAATCAACCACCGTGCCATCCACCACGAGCTGGTACTCGTAGGCCGAGTTGGCGAAGATGCTCTTCGCGGTGTTGGGGGTATAAACCGTATAGCCATTGACGTTGGTCGACTCGCTCCACACAGCCGTCGAAACACCCGTGTAGCTCATATCGGCACCGGCCGTCAGCTGCGCCTCGGCCCACTCGCTTGTACCCTGCTTGCGGTAGTGCACGGCGACATTCGATGCGCTCGAGGTAACCACAGCCTCGAACGAAGCGGTGTTGGCCCACAGGTCGGCCGTCGTAGCGGTCGAAACCAGACCCGTCTTGACAAACTGAATCTTCTGCGTATAGTCGCCACCCGTATCGGTCATGCCGAACTCGAGGTTCTGGTAAGCACCGCGCAGCGTAGCGAAGTAGTCAGCCGAGAGGACAATCTGCACCTTCGACGACTCGAGCACGGTGGCCGTCAGACCTGTAACGGCACCCTCGACAACGGCGCCCTCCGAGAGGAACTCAACACCACCGAGCGAGAGCGACACCAGGTCGTTGATCGACTCGCAGACGAGCGTCACGGTCGAGCCGTCGGTGTAGGTGTTAAGAGCCGTCGTGATGCCGTCACCCGTAATCTCGGGCTGGGGCTTGAAGTCGAAGTCGTTCTCGATCTCGTCGATCGTGTCATCGACAAATACCTGGATACCCATGAAGCCATCGGGGGTCTTCGAATAGCGGAACGACACCT
Organism: Rikenellaceae bacterium; assembly: GCA_030529085.1. Taxonomy (GTDB): domain Bacteria; phylum Bacteroidota; class Bacteroidia; order Bacteroidales; family Rikenellaceae; genus Alistipes. Next base: position 8,261 of record JAUMXM010000016.1, read on the forward strand.
TGTAACCCTTGCCGGCCTCGACATTCGAGATGGTGCCCACCTTCGAGACGACACCATCCTCGGGGTGCGTGGCCGAGAAGGCCCACACGATGCTCGTCACCTCCTCGGGCAGGAGGAAGTAACCCGCACCGGCACCGTTGAAGGTCAGGGCGGGAGCCTCCGCAGCCGTAACATCGGCCTCGTAGCCCTCCACGGTCGTAGCCGTCGAGCTCATGGCTGCAAGCTGAATCTTGACATCGGTCAAGAGGCTGTTCTCATGCTCGGTCGAGGCGGTATCGAATACAACGGTTGCCTTCGTATTCTCGGTCGGGCACGTTACGGCGATGTTGGTCGTCGCGTGAGCCGATACGGTAAAGGGCTGCTCACCGCGGTAGCAGAGCGACTGCTGCAGGGCTGCAGCATCGGCCGGATCGGCAAAAGCCGTATTCTCCTTATCACCGGCCTCGACCAAAATCGAGTAGTTGCCGGCTACGAGGTAGAGCGGCGCAGGAATCTCCTCCATCGAGGTGTAGCGGCGAATCAGCGCGCCATCCTCGCGGTAGATGCGTACTTTGAGCGTCTCGGGGGTAAAATCACCGCCATTGACAGCGCGCGTCTCGGCCGAGAGGTTGATGTCAAAATTGACACCACCCTCGCCTGTCGCGGTCTGCTCTTTCTCGCAGGCTGCAGCCATCAAGACCACACCTGCCATCAAGATATATTTTGCAATCTTATTCATTGTAATCACATTTAGAGGTTCGCACTACTCTACCTGCATATAGAACTGCAACGACTTGGTCGTCTCACCACCGGCGTCACCTGCCGTGACGTTGAAGTAGCAGTGATCGGACTCCTGGAAGAGGGCATAGAGCATACCCATAAAGCCCGAGATATCGAACGAAGCACTCGTGGCACCACCCAGCGAGGTAACACCCTCACCGAGGAAGCCCAGACCCTGAAGAGCACCAATCTGATTCTCCGAGGGGTTCACCAGGTCGATGTGGCTGCCCAGACCTACGCCCTGCAGCTCCTCGTCGGTGAGCACCGAGCTGACGATATCCACCTCGAGCTTCGTGAAGCCCGTAACCGAGGTCATATCCACCTTACACTCGAAGCTCGACGAATTCTCAGCCGTCAGCGTGTGTACCTGATCGATTACATCGACACCATCCTTCATCCAAACAATCGTCGGAGCCTGTGCCGTCGAAGTCACCGTAATCACAACATCAGTGTGCTTCATGCGGTTCTCGCTATCGACCGTGTAGAGGCTTACGGTGTGGGTACCTGCATACTTGTAGAGGGCATCCATACCGGCAGCCTTCACCGTGATGGTCTGGCCATCGGTTGCCACGTTGCAGTAGGTGGTCAGATCGTTCGTCGGGAAGAGGTTGAACTTCACATCCTTACCCAGGCCATTCTCCTCACCATAAGCGGCGATAGCCGACATCAGGGCCGCATTATCCGAATTCACCACAGCGTAGATCGAAGCAACGGTCGTATCATCCTTCGGCGTTACGTTGAGCTTGAGGAACGAGGTCCAAGCCTCGGCATCCTCGTCGTAGAGCGAGCTGTTGATGGCGTAGTTCAGATCCTCCTGGCCGTTGATCGTCACATCGGGAGCAGCCTCGTTCTCCTCCTCCTCGTCGGGAATAGCCTCCTCGATATTGAGCGTCTCGTAGAGCGTTACCACATCAACAGTGATCTCTTCGTCGTAGATGTAGCTCTCGACCGTGATCTCGAACTGAACGTTACCGGTCGTAGGGTGCGAGATGTTGATCGAGATCTTGCGCCACTGGGCAGCACGCACGTTGGTCAGCGTCTTGGTCATCTTGACCTCCTTCCAGAGCGTCTCGTCGATCGCGCCGGCAGTGATATCCTCCACGCTGCCCGTGTAGTAGTCACCCGAGAGGGTGATTACCATCGTGTTGCCCGTCGTGCTGTTCAGACCGGCCTCATCGCGGAAGTACATCTTCGGAGCCTCGTGGGTCGAGCTTGCCTCGAAGTCGTAGGCGTTCGATGCAGCATCGGTGCCCACCTTCACGTTGGTCTTCAGACGCTTCTCCGAGGTGGCATCGTACTCCTTGAACGAATCCTTCAGGTCGGCCGAAAGCTCGACCGTGGTCAGGATGTTGGCCAACTTACAGGTAACGGTTGCCGTCGAGGTCTCCTTGGTCTTTACAACCACCTCGTCCGACGAGCCGGCATAGTAGGGAGCATCCTGCGCAACACCCGCAATCGAGCCATCCTGCGTCTGACGGGCCGAGACAACATAGGTACCCGGCTCGAGGGCAATCGACTGACTTACGGCATCAGCATAGGTACCCTCCCATGCAACAACACCTGTCTGAGCGTCGCTCACAAATACATAGTAAGAGGTAGCGGCCTCGGTTGTAGCACGCGTAGCGGCCTTCGGCTCACCCTGGGTCGTGGCATGCTCGGTGTCGAGATTGACCATCACGTCACCAATCTTCAGATAACCAACCTCGTCCTGCTCGGGGGTCACGATGTCGGCATCCAACTTATCGATCTCACAAGCTGTCATCGTAGCAGCCAGGGCCACGAAGAGCAGACTTTTCAATACATTCTTCATATCTGTTTTGCTGTTTTAATGCGTAAGTTACTCGACATCGGGGTTCAGCTCAACCTCGACCTCCTCGACCTCGGTAAAGCTGTCGTCGAAGGTGATCGTCAGCGAGCCGGCACCGGCCGTACCGTGATCCACCGAGATGGCATAGAGCGTCTCGGCAGCCACCGTCGAGGTGCCAATCGTCGTCTTGGGGAACTCGACAGCCACACCATTCTGCGACTTAATGGCCGTACCGCTGAACGAAAGGCTCTGCTCGGGGCAGATGAAGGTCAGCGTGGTCACCTCGGTCGAATTCATCGTGTAGCTGAAGTCGTTCGTTGCGGTATGGATCGTGAGCTGAATCTCATCGTAGTAGTTGAGCATCCACTCCGTAACCTGCAACGTGAAGCAGCTGTTGGCAAGTTTGCAGCTTACCGGATAGGTCGTCGTCTTCGAAGCCTTGACGGCAAAATCGGCCAACTCACCCGTAAAATAAGCCTTACCGACACCCTCGGCTGCGGGATCGCCATAGGTAAAGGTTGCCGTATAGGTACCGGCCTGCAGATCGGGCTTCTCGAGGTTGAAAGCAGCCACCGAAGTCCAACTCTGGGCATAGTTCTGCGTCTGGTTGTTCTCATCGAGATACGAGCCCTCGATTGCCAACACAAAATCCTCACCGGCAGGGATCAACTCGGCGGGCAGTTCATAGCCGCTCGTCGCACGCGTCTCGACCTGCGCAATCTCCGAAGCAACCTCGGGAGCAAAGGTAACCGTACCCTTACCGCAGTTGTTCTGGAGATCATCCTCCGACGAGCATGCGACCAAAGCCACCGCCAACATCGGAATCATCCATTTTTGTTTCATCTGTTTTTACTTTAGTGAATTGATTATTATTTTCTCTCTCTTATTGTGCAATTTGGACCTTGACATTGTCGATGTAGAGCCAATACATACCGTTACCGGCAAACTCGGCCGAGCGGTTGTTGGTCAGATACCAGCATACGCGCGTCGTATTGGCGCAACCCGAAGCGTTGAACGAGGTGTGGTGCGGCGTATTGCCGTAGTAGGTACCGTTGGCATTTGGGCCGTCAATGGCCAAGACCTGACCGCTGATAACCACATTTTCGATCTCGTTGTCACCCTTCTCGACCACCGACGTCGAGGTACCGGCCGAATAGACGGGGAAACCACCCGAGCCGACCGACTCGTAACGGTCGCCGGCGTAGTCGTACGAAACGATAATCGTGGCGTTGGCACCGCTCTTGAGGCGACTCAAAACGGGGGTATCGACACGACCCTTGTTCTTGTTGGTCACCCACAGACCCATCTCCATACGCGAGCAGATGCGCAGGTTCAGACCCGCAGCACCACCGACACGGGCACCATACCAATCGTTCAGGCCGTACTGGCTCAAAGCAATGGCATCGTACTCACCGGCATCGGAGGTCTTGTGCACCGTTCCGTTCTCAAACGAGGAGGTGATACCCGAGAAGTCCTCTTCAAAGACGTAGGGCACCTGCTTATCGATGCGGTTGAAGGCATCGGCCACAACGGTCGAAGGCAGCGTAATCGGATCATCGAAGAGGCAGTGCTCCGACTCGTACTGCAGCGGGAGCAAAGCTCCGCCCATTGTCGAGGGGTCGGCTGCGATGGCCACCATATAACGATCTTCGGCGTTGGGCGTGATTTGCATCGTGGAGGTCGTCGAATAGCTGTAGGGGACAACAAACGAGTAACCGCTCAAGGTCATCGTCTGCCAATCCTCGCCCAGGTTGTTGGCCACTTCGTGTATATCAATATAGGTAATCGGCGCAAGGGGCGATTCGGGGATCGTCAGGGCGATCGGCGTGATGCGCTGCGCCTCGAGGCTCTTCTGTACCGTAGTCGAAATTTCGCTGGCCATTACCCCCGCCTCGTTGTAGGCCACGAAGCAGATCGTGCCATCCAGAGTGGTCGGTTTCACGTGGAGCCAAATATACTCCTCGCCGGCATCGAAGTTGTGGGAAGGATCGATCTCCACAGTCACTTTATTCGACAGATTCGACCACGAAATGGTATTCTCCGGATCGGTCACATCAAACGAAACGGTGCCGACAACCTCCTGCGGGAAGGTGATATCGAGGCGCTTGATTCCCAAACCGAGGTAGTTCTTACCCTCGGGGATACGGATACGGATCAGGTGGAAGAGGTGGGAGAAGCTCAGCTCGGGCTCGCTCCACTGCACGGGGAACTCCCCGCTCGAATGTGCCTGGAGCGCATTGCCCGTCGTCGTAGCGGTCATCACATCGAGCGCGGGATCATACGCACCGCTTTGCATGGCGGGAAGCGTGAAGGTTGCCGTTGTTCCCGACAAGGTTGTAGCCACGGGATAAACGGCATGGTAGGTGTAACGCCCCTTGCTCATCGGGGTGAGTGCGGCACGGAAATCGGCCGAGGAGTAGACCTCGTTGTAGGTTGCCAGCTGGAAGGGGGCAGCTTCGAAGGTATACTCCGAGCTTCCCTCGGCCCGGGCCCACACCGAAATGCGGTCGCCCACCGACCAACGAATCTCCTGCGCCGAACCGGCACTTCCATCACCATCGCCCAACTCGGTGCGGGTCGAGGCTGCCTGGGTGGCACGCAGCACCAAATAGCCACTTTCGGACTCATAATCGATACCCGGTTGCTCATCGAGCGCACAAGAGCTCAGCGCCAAGAGAAGCAAGAAGGATATGTAAAGTTTTGTTTGCACGATCTATTTTGTTAGCTAACTATACACTTTTTCACGTACGCAAAAATATAGGTATGCGCCGTGATTCAAAAATATTTTCAATCGGAGCGCTGCAAAACCCCACCAATAGCCAATTTTTATCAACGAGCACCGATTTCGACCAACAAATAGCCGAAAACGACTATCTGTGATAAGATTTCCCTATCTCGTTGAATTTATTGTGCAAAGCAAAGCTTTTTACCTATATTTGCGCCAACACGATACATGAAATGATGAACATTTTGACCAAAATAGGGCGCCTTACGTTGATGATGATCCTGCTCGTTTTGTGTGCAACAACGCAAGCACAAAACTTCGAGGAGCGATCACTCGACACGCTATCACGCACCGAACGCATCCGTCGGCGTGGTCTGACGGATATGGCCTCCGTATTTGTACCCAAAGGCCAAATCATCGCCGGCGCTGCCATCTCCTACTCGACGCATGCCAACGACAACTACACCTTCATGGTGATCGAGGGTATTGAAAGCGAGGGATACAACTTCCGCGTCAGCCCCATGGCAGCCTATGCCATCCGCGACAACATGGCCATCGGTCTGCGTGGCGTCTATTCGCGCTCGAATCTGACCATCGACAAGGCCGATCTGAAATTTGGTGACGAGGAGACGGGCACCGAGATCACGATCGACCATTTCAAGGCTGTGCAACACACCTACACCGTCTCGGCCATCTGGCGCAACTACATCCCCCTGGGCAAGAGCCGTCGATTCGCCATATTCAACGAGATTTCGCTCGGTGCCGGTGGCACGCAGGCCATCTTTGCGGCCGACCAACCCATCCGAGGCACCTTCCAGGAGGGCTACACCCTCTCGCTGGGCGTATCACCGGGCTTAATGGCCTTTGCCACAAACAACGTGGCCATCGAGGTCAACGTGGGTGTCATGGGTATCAATTTCACGGAGGTTGAACAGGTACACAACCAGGTATCGGTGGGCAAGCGCCGCACCAGCAACATGAATTTCAAAGTTAACCTGCTCTCGATCGGCGTGGGCGTATCCTTCTACATGTAATGGCTATGATGCGAAAACTGACACTTCTTGTACTGCTGCTCATCACAGCCTCAACCCTGTGGGCACAACCGATCGCGACTGATACAACCGACACGGCCGCGATGAGTCTGCGCCGTCGTGCACGCACCTTCGACCGCGAGCTCAAACTCGGCAACACCTTCGGCTACCGAGGCGAATGGGCCATCGGTCTGACCGCTTCGTATGGTACGATTTCGAGCGAAGATAGCGACATGTGGGTTTACCTGAGCAACATGAATATCGATGGAGCGCTGACCACCATTAAGCCCTTCTTCGGCTACTTCTATCGCGACAACCGCATGGTGGGTAGCCGCCTGGGCTACCAATATCTGGATGGCAATTTGGGAAGTCTCGATCTGGATTTGGGCGAGCAGAACGACATTACGCTCAACATCGACGGCATGCAACTCTCGAACCAAAGTTTCTCGTTCTCGATCTTCCACCGCAACTACGTGGCCATCGATCGCAATGGACACTTCGGACTCTTTGCCGAGGTCGAGGGCTCGATGGAGTTCGGCTCGGGCGAGTTTGTCAACGCCTCGGGTGAAACCCCCAAATACACCGAGAGCAAGACGATGAAATTCAAACTCGGCTTCAATCCGGGTATGGCCATCTACATCTTCCCGTCGGTCTGCGCCACCGTATCGCTCGGTTTGGGCGGCATCCAATACACCTCGGTCGAGCAATTTGACGAAGCGGGCAACAAGATCGGCTCGCGTCGTGCCTCGAAGATGCGTTTCCGTCTCAATGTTGCCGATATCAACTTCGGTATGACCTTCCACCTCTGGAATAAAAAGAAAATGGATAGTCGATAATTTTTATTATGCCTCACCCCGCTATCCATCAAAGAAGGAGGGACTCATCGTCGGATGAATCCCTCCTTCATTTAGTCGGCTTCGACCACAACGGGCATACCCACGTAGATCCAGCGCACAAGCCGCTTTAAATCCTCGTTCGTAAGGCGGATACAACCCTCCGTCGCACGCGAGCCAATCGACGACGGCAGGTGGGTTCCATGAATGCCGATACCCTTGTGGGGCGGGGTCTTGAGTCGGATAAAATAGGGTCCATAGGCCCCCTCGATCATACCCAGGCCATCCTTAAAGTCATGCTTCCATTGCGAGGCATCCTGTATCTCCTGAATCGTAAAAGTTCCCTCGGGGGTCTTCATATCCCCCTCCTTCTCCTTCTGGCCGTAGTTTATACCACAGGCGATCGGCAGCTGCAGTTGTTCGCGGCCAAGCGAATCGAGCACCGTAAGTCGGTAGGCGCGTTTCGAGACAAGCAACGAGCCGGAGAGGGGCTGCGCCACGGGGACTTCGACGCGCACTTCGACGGGGCGATCGACCTCGATCACACGCTCGACCACACGTACCGCCGAGCTATTGCGCTGCGTGGCACACGAAGCGAGCGAGAGAGAGCAGAGGAGCAATAATAGTTTCATTTTCATAGGGTGATTATTTTTGATGGTTGACAACTAATTAGCGATAGAGCAACTCCTCGGGGCGCTGAGGGGTATAGCGATATTGCTGCAGATCGGGCTCCGACGAGAGGTGAATCCACTCACTCTTGGCCCAACCCGAACTGCCAAAGGCTACACCAAGACGAATCTGAATGGTGCGAAAAACCAATCGCTCGTTACGCACACGTACGCCCAAGCCAAGCGAAAAATAGGGGTCATTTTTAAAGACATTGTCGCGGTAGCCGAGCCACCCGGCATCGAGGAAACCGAAGAAAGCCATCTTGAAGCCGAGGGGCTCGTAGGGGGTAAAAAAGACCGTCTCGCCGTTGGCCACCAAACGCGTGGTGCCGAGCACCCGTTTGTCGAGCACCTGCAACCCCGCCTCATCGGTAAAGCGAATCCACTCATCGGCACCCGTCATACGGCCCCACCCCTGCGTATAGCTAAGGCCCAGGAATTGGCGGATATTCGTGCGACGCACGCGAAACAGGTTCGAGAAGCCGCGCACCTGCACATCGAGCGCCGAGGGGCGCCACTCATTCTTGGAATTGATATAGCTGCCAAGATCGAGCCTTCCCATCAGGTAGCCGATCTTCGTGAAGCCACCCATCGTATAGGAGAATCCCAGGTAGCTATCCTTACTAAACTCGCCCCAACAATAACCGGCCGTAAGTTCGGCACGGAAACCCGACGAGAGGTACTCGCGACGACCATAGCCATAGATCATCGTAGCCGAATAGACCTTCTCGCGATACAGACCCAGGGCCGCCAACCACAAATCGCGATCGTGCAAGGCCGGATGGACGTGCAGAGCCGTTGAAGAGGGGCGCAAGGTGTAGTTGCGGTGCTGGTAGCGCGTCGTGAGGTAGAGGCTCGAACGCCAAGTCGGGAAGTAGTGGGCATAACCACCCCAGAGATCGAAACGGCGGCTGTTGACCAATTCGGTGGTGTCGCGGTCGTAGAAACGATGCTCCTCCTTGGTGCGATCGTAGGCGATGCCCAATTCGTAGTCGGTGCGTTTCAGGAAATCTTTGCGCAACGCCATACGGAATTGCGACTCATGGAAGGAGCGGCCGGCTGAGAAATCGAACTCATAGAAGGAGCCCCAAAGGTTCGGGATGCGGTATTCGAAGATGTTGCCGCCATAGCCAAAATCGCGGTAATTGATACCCGTCTCGAGACGCGCCTGGTGACCCATACCCCAAAGGTTCAACTCCGAAATTCCGAATGAAAATTCACCGCCCGAGTGCACCGAAGCATCGGCATCGATGGTCCAGCTATCGCGGGTACGAATCACCACAGCAACACGGGTCGTATCGAGCGAATCGGGCTCGATACGCACATCGACATCCGAAATATAGCGGCGCGACTGCAAGAGGAGCTTGTTGCGTGCCACCAACTCGGGATCGAGTCGATCGCCCACCCCAAAGAGCAGATCGCGGCGGATAATCTTATGGCGGGTCAGCGTATGGAGATTATTACCGGCACGCTCCCACCAGTTACCGTTCTTATCGAAGGGGTGAAGACGTTCGACGTGGATGGCCGAAATCTCCCGACCTGCATAGGGGCGCAACGGTTCGGATTCGGCTTGCACACGACCTCGAGTCGTGGTATCGCGGTGAGGTCGGCGAAAGAGTGCGCGATAGAGCTCGCGCGTCACACGCGAATGTTCGGTCTTGGCGCGAATACTGTCGTAAAGGCGCTCGGTGCGATTGGTTTGAGTCGTATCAACTTTATCGACGAGGGTAAAACGTTGCAGAGAAGCGCCGAGCGAGTCGACACGCCCATGGGGCGGATTATCGGCACGGGCTATGCTCTGTCCGAAAACGAACAGCAGGACAACAACTCCTATTTTACGCCATAAACCCATACCCAAAATCAACGAAGAGAGGAAAGAAAAAGTATGTCGCTAACGACGCGCAATCTCACGCAGGGCATCCACCACGCGATGAATGGTCAGATAGCTCGTCGTAAGATGCTCCTCGACGGTGGGCTGATCGCACCAGGCCACCTGTTCGATGCCCTCCTCCGTTTGAGGCACAAGCTCGCGCTGCTCGGTCGAGCGGAGCAGGTACCAATGGGTGCGCTTCAGCTCCCAACGCTCTGTATAGCGAAAATAGTAGGCGTGGCGGGTCGAGCAGAGCGGCCGCAACACCTTGGCTTTGACGCCCGTCTCCTCCTCGATCTCGCGTGCAGCACATACATCGTAGCTCTCACCCGGCTCGACATGCCCCTTGGGAAGATCCCAACGCGCATTGCAGTAGATCATCAACCACTCGCCGCGTCCGTTTACGACTACACCACCTGCAGCCTCAATCTCCGTGAATTCGGTGGCAAAACGCGCCAAAGCAGCCTGCGGATCCGGCACGGGCACAATCAGCGTGTTGTGAGTTTCAAAAAAATTGAGTACCTTCGCTCTTGTGAGCGAAACAACCTCCGAGGCAGGGAGCACATAACCCTCTGCCGGCGAGCTTTCGTTGCTGAATATGAGCGCTTTATCTTGAAAATAGATAACCTCTACCATCGCATAACCAGTTAGACTACAAATGTACGAATAAACACGAAAAACCACAACAGAAATGAAAAAAATCCTCTTTATGATGGCTATTGCTACCTTGGGGCTTACGGCGTGCGACGAGCAGAGCCCCGCGCCCCTCACCATCGACAACGCCCTGACAAGCGAGGAGGTTGCTGCCGCCCGCCTCACACCCGAAGTGATGTGGAAGATGAGCCGCGCAGGCCAATCTTCGCTCTCGCCCGACGGCACGCAACTTCTCTATGCAAAGACCGACTACTCGATGCAGGAGAATCGCGGCGTGACGACCCTCTGGATCGAGGATCTGGCCACGAAGGCCGTGCGTCAGCTCACCACCACCGAGTCGAACAACACCGCCCCGAGCTGGAGCGCCGACGGCAAGCATATCTACTTCCTCTCGAATCGTTCGGGCAAGATGCAGCTCTGGCAGATGGACGCCGAGGGTAACAATGTAAAGCAGCTCTCGAACCTCGATTGCGACATCGAGGGCTACGGCATCGCCCCCACGGGTGACAAAGCATGGTACGTGCGCGTTGTGCATGCAGCCGCACGTCGCTCGTCGGAGATCCACAGCGACATGGATAAGTCGAAGGGCCGCATCTACGACGACCTGATGGTACGCCACTGGGACTACTGGGAGGAGGGCGACTACCGCCACATCTTCGTAGCCGACATCGTGAATGGCAAGCTGCAGGAGGGTGTCGATATCATCGGTGCCGAGGCTGCCTGGGATGCCCCCCTGGCCCCCTACTTCGATACGGCCGAGATCTCGTGGAACAACGCCGGTACTGTTCTCGCATACACCTCGAAGCCCCTCACGGGTGCCGCCTATGCCGTGTCGACCGACTCGGATATTGTCCTCTACAACGTAGCCGAGGGCACCTCGCAGAACATCTGCAAGGGCGAAGAGAATGACCCCAACGTGATGCCGGGCTACGACAAATACCCCGTGTTCTCACCCTCGGATCGCTACATCGCCTTCCGTTCGATGCGCCGTGCCGGCAACGAGTCAGACAAGGAGCGTCTGTTTGTCTACGACACGCAGACGGCCGAGATGAAGGACCTGACCGAGGATTTCGACTACAACGCCGCCAACACAGTGTGGAAGGGTGACGAGGAGATCTACTTCATCGCGCCGATCGAGGCTACCCACCAGCTCTGCCGCGTGAAGCTCAACGATGGCGAAGTGGAGGTCATCACGCGTGGCGACCACGACATCAACGCCTTCACGATGGCCGGCGAACAGATTGCCGCCGAGCTGACTACCCTGCAGATGGCTACCGAGTTCTTCACGATCGCCCAGGATGGCGCCATGGAGCAAATTTCGGCCATCAACAAGCCGATCTACGACGCCGTAGAGATGGGTAAGGTCGAGAAGCGCTGGGTGAAGACGACCGACGGCAAGCAGATGCTGACGTGGGTGATCTTCCCGCCCCAATTCGACCCCGCAAAGAAGTATCCCACGCTGCTCTACTGCCAGGGTGGTCCCCAGAGCGTCGTTTCGCAGTCGTGGAGCTACCGCTGGAACTTCCAACTCATGGCCGCACAGGGTTACATCGTGGTAGCTCCGAACCGTCGCGGTCTCCCCTCGTTCGGCCAGGAGTGGCTCGATCAGATCTCGGGCGACTACTCGGGTCAGAACATCCGCGACTACCTCTCGGCCATCGACGATGTGAAGCAGGAGCCCTGGGCCGACGAGGAGCGCATGGGTTGCGTTGGTGCCTCGTATGGCGGTTATTCGACCTTCTTCCTGGCCGGCAACCACCAGAAGCGTTTCAAGGCCTTCATCGCCCACTGCGGTATCTTCAACTTCGAGTCGATGTATGGTCACACCGAGGAGCTCTGGTTCGTCAACAACGACTACGGCGGCGCCTACTGGGAGAAGGATAATGCCGTGGCACAGCGTTCGTATGCCAACTCGCCCCACAAGTTTGTCAACAACTGGGACACCCCGATTCTCATCTTCACGGGCGAATACGACTACCGCATCCCCTACACCCAGTCGCTCGAGGCCTTCACGGCAGCCAAGCTCAAGGGGTTGGATGCCCGCCTCGTATCCTTCGAGAATGAGGCTCACCAGGTCTTCAAGCCCCAAAACTCGATGGTTTGGAACCGCGAGTTCTTCGGCTGGCTCGACAAATACCTCAAGGAGTAGGCTTCGGCCTACGATGACAAAAAAAGGACCGTCCACTTGGGACGGTCCTTTTTGCTTCTTCATGGAGTTGCTATTAGCCGATAACCTCCAGCTGATCGGGGCGTATGGTCGCCAGGGCTACGGCCATCACACCTTCGATGGCCACCACCACACGACGTGTTCTGCGTCCGGGGACCTTAATCAAGATACCCTCCTGCCCCTCGCAATTACCTGCCAGAACACGCACGCGCTGACCAACCGAGAGGTTCAACTCTTCGGGATTGTAGAAGGTCAGCTCCTCGTCGTAGGTGTTCGTCACGGCGATAAAGCGCTGCATCTGATCGTCAGGCACCACGATCTTCTCGCCACCCTTGCGAATGATGTACTGCAAGTAGGGCAAACTCGTCTTTACGGCCTGCAATCGCTTCGGCTCACAATAAACGAAGATGAGGTTGTGGATAGCCGGCACCAACGCGCGGCGACGACGTCCACCCTGCACCTTCAATTCATAGCACATCGGGACAAAGCTCTCCACCTGACGCTCCTCAAGCGCCCGCTTCGCAATCATCTCGCGGCGGTAGGTGGCACGCATCGCAAACCAGATCTTCTTCTCTGTCTTCTGTCCCGATTCCATAGTTCTCTCCCTCTTTTTTAACGAGCTACACGGTTGCAGTAGCGGGCATAACGATCGCGCACATCGCGCACATAAGCCGCCGTCTGGCGATACCCCGTGAAACGGCCGCAACGGACCACTTCGTGCTCGTAATAGGCCGGGTCGGCCTTGAGTTCCAAATAGCGAGCCACCGACTCCCACGAGTTGGGACACTCGCCGTGAGCCTTGGCCAGACGTCGTGCATCGGCTACGTGGCCGATACCGCTGTTGTAGGCGGCCAAAATCAGGCTCAAACGATCCTCCTCCGATGTCTCGGCCGGAATGCGCATCATCTTCGAGAGGGTATTCATCAGAAGATTGGCAATCCGAATGCTCGTTGCGGGGTCGTTCAGCGTCTCGGCGTCGATCTCGAACTGGCGAGCCACCGAGGGCATGATCTGCATCATACCGCGTGCACCGCGAGGCGAGCACAAATCGGGGGTAAAACGTGATTCGTGATAGGCTATGGCCGACATCAGTCGCCAATCGTTGCCCTCACTGTCTGAGATGTTGCGAAAGAGGTTGTCGTAGGCCGAGATGGCGTACTCACCCTCAGGGAGCAACATCTGGTTGTCATTCGGTTCCAATCGTTCAGCGTCCAAGGCGTTCGCACGTGTTGTCGCGTCGATGCGGTCGTAAGTACCGCTCAGGATTGTCAAACCCAGGATGAACAGAATGACCCATAGGGTTTTTTTAAGCATAAAATGTTGTTTTGCGGGCAGCTCACCGCGTCGAGTACAGCACGCTAATCATAGAAACCCCACGAAATACCCATCTTGAACATGCCCGGATTCATCGGGTGACCTGCGGCCGAGAAGTAGGCTCCCGAGCCGAACAGATCCTTGTTCAGATGCTGGTATTTGAGGAAGATTCGCATCCGCTTCCACTTGGCCATCACGAAGGCATCGACGTAGGGATACTCCCCGACCTCGATTTCGCGCTGGTTGTAATAGACCGACAATGCGGGGTTGTAGGACGGAGCGTAATACTTCGTATTATAGCGGCCGTCGAGACCCAATTGCAGGCGTAATACATCCCTTACCACCCAGAACTCGTAGTACCACGAGAGGTAGGCGGCGGCCAGTGGCACCGGAACGACCTCTTGTTCCGTGCTCCACTGCAACAATACCCTGTTGTCCAAATGAAATCCGCCGAAACGGAAATCTTTGCGCAGATACACACCCGTGAGCGACACCTCACCATCGAATTGGGCCACATGGGCATCCGATCCGTAGTAGACGGCATCCGAGAGGACACTCTGCCAAGCCCCCACCTCAAAGGCGCGGCTCGGAATCGAGAATTTAACCTCAAAACGGGTTTCAGTCTCCTTACTCAAAGGAGCGGACCACATATAGTGGTTCGAGAATAGATTCTCCTGCCAATAGCCAGGCGTGCGGCGCTCCATGCTGAAGCCGCCTTCGAGAATCAGGGGTCGGCCGCTAACATAACCGGTGAGGGCCAAATTACCACCCACCGTCAGGTCACCGCCCCGGTAGCCACTGGGGTGGAACTCGACATTCGCATCCCAGTTTACATACTTTTTGATCTTACCATCTATCTTGCCATAGAGGTAATAATCGGTCTTTTTAACCTTTTGGTACTCGCCCGAAAGGTAATCCTCCATCGCAAACTGCGAGTAGGTATGCATATTGATCCCCACACCCGCATCGAGCGTACCCAGCACACCGTTGCGATCCCACGGCTGCGCCTGCACGAAGAAACGGTTCGAGATGCGACGCTCGTAGAGCGAGTCGCGCGTCTGCTCGGGGTTGATATACCAATCCTTGTAATATTCGCCCTTGGTCGAGACAAAATCACCATTCTCGTCGCGGTGATCGCGCTCGTTGGTATACTCGGCACGAATATCCTCATAGGTTTTGCTCCAAGCCGAATACTCGAAGGCATGGCCGATATAGACCGCCGAGAGGTCGGCCATCGAGAAGTCGCTGTCGGTCATGCGCTGCAGGGGAATACCATAGGTCTGCACCAGGTAGAAACCGTTGTTGCGATAGGTATTCTCAGCCTTCGACGAAGCGAGCTTCATCGGCACACCCGAGGACATCTGGAAGGTGGTATCGGCAATAGCCCACTCGCCTACCACACCACCATTCTCCTGCTGTTCGATGTGGTTGTTGTAGTAACCGGCATGGACCGAATAGCGACGACCCGTGTGGTTCACAGCGACCGAAAGCGTGTGGTTCTTCGTGCGCTGCCAATCGTACTGACCGCGCGTACCACGTGCCTTATACTCCAGATTGAAGCCCGTTGTCGGCGAGACATTTTGGGCATGCATGATGGCAAAATTCTCCTCGCGGAAACGTTTCTGACCCGACTCGATATAGTGCAGGCGGGTCATCGGCTTCTTCACGTTGTAGAAGGGGATATTTTCGAGCTTATAGACATAAGCATCGTAGGGTTGGGCAAAGGTGAAATCGAACTCCTGCGAACGGCGGAAGTAGTTGATCGGCATCGAGGATTGGCCCAAGGCTCCCTGCGAGATATCACCGACATCCTCCAAATAGAAGGGGTAGTCGATGCGGAAATCGGTCAAGGTGGTATCCATCTCGATCAAATTCACGCGGTTGAATTTACCCTCCATATTCCAACGGAAGTTGGGCAGAGCACGTACCGAATCGTCGAAGAAGTAGCTCTCCAAGGGTTTCTTGATGCGCTTCTCCTTCATGGTCGTATCCTGCGGCATTTCGCCCTCCTCGCCATCAACCTGCTCATAGGGATTCGATCCGTAGAGGTTGGTATTCTGGCCATTACGCTGTGCGCGCTGCAGGGTACTGGCGTCGAAACGCTGTGCAAATGCAGAGCCGATGCCCATCAAAAGGCATCCGCAGAGAAGCACGATATTTCGGACTTTAGGCCACATAACGATTCGATAAAAACGAAAATCGCGGCAAAATTACTAAAAAATTTTCAAAATTCCAAATTTATGACTTTTAGCGTTTTGACCGCTTTGCCAACGACTGCACAGCCGAGAAAAGAATGTAGAGAACCATCGTCGAAAGCAGGGCATAGAGCGGACTCCACACCACCACCAGCACCACAAAGAGGGCGATGAGGCCGTAGCGCTGCTCGTTGCCCTTCAAAGCCAGGCTCTTGAATTTGAGCGAGAGCATCGGGATATTCGAAACCATCAACAAGGACAAGACAACGGCAATGGCCAAGACCATCCAGCCCGTCATCCAGGCCGTCTCACCCTGCTCCATAAGCACAGCGAGCGACAAAACCACCAACGTGGCGGCCGGCGTAGGCAGACCGCGGAACTCCGTTTTCTGCTCCTCGTCGATGTTGAATTTAGCCAGGCGCAACGCGGCAAAAGCGGCAAAGAGGAAGACCAAGTAGCCGGTCCAGGCAGGCAACAACCCGCCGTTCACCCTTTCAAACAACACGTAGAGCATCATCGAGGGTGCCAAGCCGAACGAGATGTCATCGGCCAGCGAATCGAGCTGCACGCCCAGCGGTCCGCTGATGCCCAGCAGTCGAGCCACCATACCATCGAAGAAATCACACACCGCAGCAGCCACCAACAACGAAGCCGCCACAGTCAGGTTGTCCCACACCAGGGCCGATACCACCGCCATGGCACCACAACAAAGGTTGCCCAGCGTGATAAAATTCGGTATCGTAAAGAGTCTAATTTTCATCTTTGATAGCGATTTTCATTACCAATAGATGGCAAAGTTACAAAAAAGATTTTATCTTTGTATTTAGAAATGTGATAAAACTATACTAAAGATGGTTAATAACAGATATTGTGTCATTATGGCAGGCGGTATCGGCTCGCGCTTTTGGCCCAAGAGCCGCCAATCGATGCCCAAACAGTTCCTCGATATTCTGGGTACGGGTAAATCCTTTATCCGCCACACCTTCGAGCGCTTTGCGAAGCTGATCCCCGCCGAAAATTTCCTGGTGGTCACCAACCGCAAATACAAGGAGCTGGTCTTGGAGCACATCCCCGAGCTCACCGAGAGCCAGATTCTCTGCGAGCCGATTGGTCGCAACACAGCCCCCTGTATCGCCTATGCCGCCTACACGCTGCAAAAAACAAACCCCGACGCCGAGATGATTGTAACCCCGTCGGATCACCTGATTCTCAACGAGGAGGAGTTCCGCACAATCATCGCCGAGTGTGTTGACTTTGCCGCTGCAAACGGTTCGCTCGTGACGCTCGGCATCAAACCGACACGTCCCGACACAGGCTACGGCTACATCCAGGTCTCGGACCACAACACCCTCTCGAAGGTGAAGTGCTTCACCGAGAAACCCAACCTCGAGCTAGCGCAGACCTTCCTCCAGACGGGCGAATTTTTCTGGAATTCGGGCATCTTTGTGTGGAGCGTGAAGGCGATCATCGAGGCCTTTGCAAAATACCTGCCCGAGCACCACGCCCTCTTCAGCGACCTGCAGCCCGCCCTCGGTACGGAGCGCGAGCAAGAGGCCGTCGAGCGCGTCTTTGCCGAGTGCCGTGCCATCTCGATCGACTACGGCGTGATGGAGAAGGCCGACAATGTCTACGTGCGTTGCGGCGACTTCGGCTGGAGCGACGTGGGCACCTGGGGCTCGGTCTACCAACATTCGCGCAAGGATCGCTACGCCAACGCCATCCCCGCCGAGGGTTGCTACCTCTACGAGACGCGCTCCTCGATCGTGCAGCTGCCAAAGGATAAAATTGCCGTCATCAGTGGCCTGAAAGAGTACATCGTGGTCGATACGGAGGATGTATTGATGATCTGCCCGCGCTCCGAAGAGCAGCAGATCAAGAAGTTTATCGACGAGGTGAAATACCACAATGGCGACAAGCATATCTAACGGAATGTCACCGCTCTACGAGATATACCTAAAGCATCGATCGATATCGACCGATACGCGTCGCATCATCCCCGATTCGATTTTCGTCGCCCTGCGCGGTGCCTCGTTCGACGGCAACCGCTTCGCCGCCGAGGCACTCGAGAAGGGGGCTGCCTACGCCGTCGTGGATGACCCCGCGGTGGCCGTTGACGCGCGCTATATCGTAGTCGAAAATACCCTGCAGGCGTTGCAGGCATTGGCACGCGAGCATCGTCGCGCGTTGCAGATTCCCATCCTCGCCATTGCGGGCAGCAACGGCAAGACAACCACCAAGGAGCTCGTCAGCCGCGTTGTCGCCCAAAAGTATCGCATCTACGCCACCCGAGGCAACCTCAACAACCATATCGGCGTGCCTCTCACGCTGTTAGCTATGGGCGACGAGGTGGAGTTCGGCATCGTCGAAATGGGGGCGAGCGCCTGCGGCGAGATTGCCCTGCTCTGCTCGATTGCAGAGCCGAACTACGGCCTGCTCACCAACGTAGGGCGCGCCCACCTCGAAGGATTCGGAGGCGTAGAGGGCGTACGTCGCGGCAAGGGCGAACTCTATGATTACCTGAACGCTACTGGCGGAACGGCATTGTTGCGCGAGGAGGATGATACGCTAACCTCGATGGCCGAGGAGCGCCCCACCCTGAAGCGTATCGCCTACACCACAAGCCTGGCCGACGGCATTCGTCACCACCTTGAGGGGGAGTACAACCGCTACAATGTTGCAGCGGCAGCAGCTGTAGGTCGTTTTCTAGAGATTGAACCTGCAAAAATTGCGGCAGCCATCGACTCCTACCACCCCGACAACAACCGCTCGCAACGCGAGGAGCGCGCCACCAATACGCTGATTGTCGACTGCTACAACGCCAACCCCTCGAGCATGCAGTTGGCGGTTGAAAACATGGCTAAAGAAAAACTTGAGAATCGCTCAAAGAAGGTGCTGATTCTTGGTGATATGCGCGAGTTGGGCGCATGGTCGGAAGAGGAGCATCGCACCCTGATCGGGCAGGCTTCAAAAATCGACTCTGCACGCCTAATTTTCGTCGGCGAAGAGTTCCGTAAGGCCCTCGCCACGATGGTCGGCATCCAAGCCGAGCACCACGCCGATTGCACCGCCCTGCGCGCCTCGTTGCAAGAGGTTCCCATTCGGGATGCCCTTGTGCTCATCAAAGGCTCGCGCGGCATCGGACTGGAACGCATTTTAGAGCTGCTTTAAGCGCTTTTTTCTTTTTTTTAACCCCGAATCACACCGATTCGGGGTTTTTATGCACCGTATCTGATTTTTTTTCGCTACATTTGTTCGATTATACATAATCGGAACAAAAATCTAAAAAATAAATTTACCACTATGACACTCAACGAATACCAGGAGCACGCGCTCGAAACGGCCATCTATCCGGCCGAAAGCCGCATCATCTACCCCACGCTCGGCTTGACGGGCGAGGCCGGCGAAGTTGCCGACAAGGTCAAGAAGATCATCCGCGACAACAAAAAGGAGTTTACCCCCGAAAAGAAGGCCGAAATCATGAAGGAGATCGGCGACGTACTTTGGTACTGCGCCACCCTCTCGCACGACTTGGGCTACACACTCGACGAGGTGGCTCAGACCAACGTCGATAAGCTGCGCTCGCGCATGGATCGTCACAAGATCACCGGCAGCGGCGACAATCGCTAAAACACGCAACCGAAAAATTCGAAATTCAAAAACAACATGAAAAAACAGCATAAAATCGAATTGCCCGAAAACGCCTATCGCGAGCTCAAAGAGGGCGAAAAGTACGAACCCGTAATGCCCACAACCTCCTCACCGAAGGAGATCACCCCCTACTCGGTAGGTATGGGTCTGTTGATGGCCGTCATCTTCTCGGCCGCCGCCGCCTACCTCGGTCTGAAGGTGGGTCAGGTCTTCGAGGCCGCCATTCCGATCGCCATCATCGCCGTCGGTGTCGGCTCGGTGATGGGCAAGAAGAATATGTTGGGTCAAAACGTAATTATCCAGTCGATCGGCGCCTCGTCGGGTGTGATTGTGGCCGGTGCCATCTTCACGCTGCCGGCACTCTACATCCTGGGCCTCGAGGCCGCCTTTTGGCAGGTATTCCTCTCGTCGCTCTTCGGCGGCCTGCTGGGTATCCTCCTTTTGATCCCCTTCCGCAAATACTTCGTCAAGGAGATGCACGGCAAATATCCCTTCCCCGAGGCTACGGCCACCACCGAGGTGCTGATCTCGGGCGAGAAGGGCGGCAACCAGGCAAAGCTGCTCGCCATTGCAGGCCTTGTGGGTGGTCTCTACGACTTCGTGGTGGGTACCTTCGGCCTTTGGGTCGATACGATTTCGACCCGCATCACCGAGTGGGGCGTGGTGGCTGCCGATAAGTTCAAGGTGGTCTTCTCGCTCAACACCTCGGCCGCCGTGCTGGGTCTGGGTTACATCATCGGTCTGAAGTATGCGATGATCATCACCGCCGGCTCGTGCCTCGTATGGTTTATCATTGTCCCCCTCGTAGGCTCGCTTGCCGAGGCGATCGAGCCCGCAACGTTGGCTGCCCTGCTGGGTGTTTCGAACGAGAAGTTGCTGGCCGCCCCCGAGCAGCTCTTCACGGCCGAGAACCTCTTCCAATTCATCGGTAAGCCCCTCGGCATCGGCGGTATCGCCATGGCCGGTATCATCGGTATCTGCCGCCAGGCTGGCATCATCCGTCAGGCTGTCGGCCTGGCCGTCACGGAGTTGGGTGGCAAGAAGGGCGCAACGGAGCAGCCCGAGCGCACGCAGCATGACCTGACGATGAAGACCATCCTCACGGGAATCTGTGCCACGCTCATCTGCCTGTTGTTCTTCTTCCAGTTTGGTCTGCTCAACAACTGGCCGCAAACCATCGTAGCCCTCTTCATTGTCTTTGTGATCGCCTTCCTCTTTACGACCGTTGCCGCCAACGCAATCGCCATCGTCGGCACGAACCCCGTATCGGGCATGACGCTGATGACCCTCATCCTCTCGTCGCTCGTACTGGTCAGCGTTGGTTTGAGCGGCACTACGGGTATGACGGCAGCCCTCGTAATCGGCGGCGTGGTTTGTACGGCGCTCTCGATGGCCGGTGGCTTTATTACCGACCTCAAGATTGGTTACTGGCTCGGCACCACCCCCAAGAAGCAGGAGGCGTGGAAGTTCCTCGGCACGCTCGTATCGGCAGCCACGGTGGCCGGCGTGATGATCGTGCTGAACAAGGCCTACGGCTTTGTAGGTGAGAATGCCCTCGTAGCCCCCCAGGCCAACGCCATGGCGGCGGTGATTCAGCCCCTGATGACGGGTGGTCAGACCCCTTGGATGCTCTACTTCTGCGGTGCGGCCCTCGCCCTCGTGCTGACGGCTATCGGTGTTCCTGCCCTCGCCTTTGCGCTGGGTATGTTTATCCCGATGAGCCTCAACGCCCCCCTCGTAGTAGGTGGTCTGGTGGCTTGGTTCGTATCGACCCGTTCGAAGGATGCCGCTCTGAACAAGGCTCGCTTCGACCAGGGTACGCTCATCGCCTCGGGCTTCATCGCCGGTGGTGCCTTGATGGGCGTCGTGAGCGCAATCTTGAAGTTTGCCGAGGTGGATTGGTACCTGGCCGACTGGGCAGCATCGAAGGGCGCCGAATGGACGGGCCTGGTGATGTACCTGGCCATCATCGCCTACTTCGCATGGCACTCGCTGAAGGCCAAGAAGGAGGAGTAGATCGGCAGACCAAAACAAAAAAAAGGAGTTAAACATTAAACATCAGACGATATGACACTCTTGGATCGTTTTCTGAAATATGTCGCTTTCGACACCCAGTCGGACGAGAACAGCGACACCTTCCCCTCGACCGAGAAGCAGAAGGTACTGCTCGAGGCCTTGAAAGAGGAGATGGAGACCCTCGGCATGACCGAAGTCACGATGGATAAATTCGGCTACGTGATGGGCTCGATTCCCGCCTCGAAGGGGTATGAGATGGCACCCATCATCGGTTTCATTGCCCACGTCGATACGGCCCCCGATATGAGCGGCGCGAATGTCAAGCCCCACATCATCGAGAGCTACGACGGCGAGGATATCATGCTCAACAACGCCCTGACAATGCGCGTGGCCGACTTTCCCGAGCTCGCCGCGTTCAAGGGTCACACGCTGATCCACACCGACGGCCACACGCTGCTGGGTGCCGACGACAAGGCCGGCGTAGCGGAGATTATGACCGCCGCCGAGTTCCTGATGGCCCACCCCGAGATCAAGCACGGCAAGATCCGCATCGGATTCACGCCCGACGAGGAGATTGGTCGCGGTGTCGATTTCTTCGACGTGAAGGCCTTCGGTGCCGACTTCGCCTACACGGTGGATGGCGGCATGGAGGGCGAGTTGGAGTATGAGAACTTCAACGCCGCCTCGGCCAAGATCGAAATTCAGGGTCGCAACGTACACCCGGGCTACGCCAAGAACAAGATGATCAACGCCATCGAGGTTGCTGCCGAGATGATGCAGCTGCTACCCAAGGCCGAGCGTCCCGAGCACACCGAGGGTTATGAGGGTTTCTTCCACTGCGTGGGCTTCAACGGCACGGTAGAGAAGGCAACCATCTCCTACATCATCCGCGACCACGACATGGAGCGCTTCGAGAGCCGCAAGCGCCTCATCTGGTCGGCCATGGACTACATGCGCTCGAAGTATGGCGGCGAGGTGGTCAACATCACCCTCAAGGACCAATATTTCAACATGCGCAAGATGGTCGAGCCCCATCCGCAGGTGATCGACCGCGCCCTCGAGGCGATGCGCATGGCCGACGTGAAGCCCCTCGTACGCCCGATTCGCGGTGGTACGGATGGCGCCCGTCTCTCCTTCATGGGACTCCCCTGCCCCAACCTCTTCACGGGTGGCATGAACTTCCACGGTAAGTTCGAGTACTGCTCCCTGACGACAATGCAGAAGGCGCAGCAGGTGATCCTGAACCTGGCTCAATTGTGGGCACAATAAAGTATAAGATATGAACCAATACGGATTTTTGAAGGTTGCGGCGGCCGTCCCCCTCGTCGAGGTGGCCGACTGCGATTTCAACGCGGGTCGCATCCTGGGTTTGATGGAGCAGGCAGCACAACGCGGCGCCGAGATTGTGGCCTTCCCCGAGCTTTCGCTCACGGCCTACACCTGCGGTGATCTGCTCCTGCAGCCCACGCTGCTCAACGCCGCCGAGGAGGCCCTCGTAGGACTCGTGCGCAAGAGCCGCAAGCTGCCGCTCGTGGGTCTTGTCGGTGCCCCGCTGCGCCACGGATCGGCCATCTACAACTGCGCCGTAGTCTTCTCGCAGGGCAAGATTCTGGGCGTAGTACCCAAGAGCTACATCCCCGACTACTCGGAGTTCTACGAAAACCGCGTCTTCACGTCGGGTGCCGACATCACCGACGAGCAGATTCTGGTAGCCGGTGTCGAGTGCGACTTCGGTGTCGATCTAACGTTCGAGGTCAATGGCGTAGAGTTCGGCGTAGAGATCTGCGAGGACCTTTGGGTGGCTCGTCAGCCCTCATCGCAGCTGGCTCTGGATGGCGCAAAGGTGATCTTCAACCTCTCGGCCTCGCCCGAGGCGGTAGGCAAGCACACCTACCTGCGCCAATTGGTGCTCCAGCAGTCGGCACGCACCCTCTCGGCCTATGTCTACACCTCGGCCGGCTTTGGCGAATCATCGACCGACCTGGTCTTTGCCGGCAAAGCCTTCATCGCCGAGAGCGGTCGTCTGATGGCCGAGACGGATCGTTTCTCGCTCGACGAGAAGCTGATCGTGGCCGATGTCGATATCGAGCTCTTGGAGTTCCAGCGCCAGCGCAACACCTCGTTCCGCGTCAATGAATCGGGCTCGGAGAATACGGTTATCGAGATGGAGATTCCCGAGCCGATGCAGACCTCGACGCTCGACCGCACGGTAGACCCGCTCCCCTTCCTGCCCGAAGAGCAGGAGGCCGAGATCTGCTACGAGGAGATGTTCGAGATTCAGTCGCACGGCCTGGCCAAGCGTATGAAGCACATCCACTCGAAGGCGGCCGTGATCGGCATCTCG
The DNA here is from genome assembly GCA_030529085.1 of Rikenellaceae bacterium. GTDB lineage: Bacteria > Bacteroidota > Bacteroidia > Bacteroidales > Rikenellaceae > Alistipes. Next base: position 32,292 of record JAUMXM010000016.1, read on the forward strand.
GGCGGTTTGGATTCGACACTGGCCCTGCTCGGCCTGGTGCGCACCTTTGATAAATTGGGGCTCGACCGCAAGGGGATCTACGGCATCACGATGCCGGGCTTCGGCACCACCGACCGCACCTACCGCAACGCTCTGGAGCTGATGCAGCTGCTCGGCATCACGATCAAGGAGATTCCGATTCGCGAGGCCTGCCTGCAGCACTTCCGCGACATCGAGATCGACGCGACGGATCGCTCGGCTGCCTACGAGAATGCCCAGGCGCGCGAGCGTACGCAGATATTAATGGACCTGGCCAACAAATACAACGGCATCGTGATCGGCACGGGCGATCTGAGCGAATTGGCACTCGGCTGGGCCACCTACAACGGTGACCAGATGTCGATGTACGGCATCAACGCCTCGATTCCCAAGACCCTGGTGCGCAAGCTGGTCAGCTGGGCCGCAACGAAGGCCGAGAACAAGCGCGTGGCCGAGATTCTAAACGATGTGGTGGCAACCCCCGTCAGCCCCGAGCTGCTGCCCGCCGATGAGGGTGGCAAGATTGCCCAGAAGACCGAAGATCTGGTCGGCCCCTACGAGCTGCACGACTTCTTCCTCTACCACTTCATCAACTCGGGATACTCGCCCCGCAAGATCCTCTACATGGCTCAGGAGGCCTTTGGCGAGGAGTATGACCGTGCAACGATTCTCAAGTGGCTCACGGTCTTCTTCCGACGCTTCTTCTCGCAGCAGTTCAAGCGCTCGGCCATGCCCGACGGCCCGAAGGTAGGGCTCGTGTCGCTCTCACCGCGCGGCGATTGGCGCATGCCCTCGGATGCCTCGGCCAAGATGTGGCTCAAGGAGATTGAAAAATTGTAACAACTATCATTCACAAAAAAAAACAACACAGAGATGAAGAAACTTTTGATTGCTTTGGTTGCCCTGGTAGCAACCGCCACAACCGCCTCGGCTCAATCGTGGGGCGATCTGCTGAAGCAGGTAGCCGGCTCGGCCGCTACGGAGATCGTCGACAAGGTGACCAGCGGAGCCCTGTCGGATGCAGCCCTCAATGGCACGTGGAGCTACAAGAAGCCCGCCGTAAAGTTCGAGAGCGAGAACATCCTCTCATCGCTCGGTGGTTCGGCAATTGAGTCGAGCGTAACATCGCGTCTCGAGACCGCCTACAACTTTATCGGCATCAAAGAGGGTGCAGCATCGTTCACCTTCAACGACGACGACACCTTCACGGCAAAACTCGGTATGGCCAAAAACCTGAGCGGCACCTACGAGTTCGACCCCGAGACCCACAAAATCACGCTCCACTTTGCAGGCACGGGCCTTATGAAGAATCTTGGCACGATGTCGGGCTATGCCTATATCTCGGGCAAGGAGCTCAAGCTGGTTTTCCCCGTCACGAAGCTCATCAACATGATTCGTACGCTCGGCTCGAAGATCTCCTACCTGAAGAACATCTCGGCTCTTTTGGAGAACTACGAGAATGTCTACCTCGGCTTCGGTTTCGCCAAGTAACAAACCCCGATAACAACGTTTCAAGGAGAAGCTTCGGCTTCTCTTTTTTTTGGATTGTTGTTAAGGGGAATAAGGATATTAAGGGTTGCTAAGGTATTCCTTTAATCACCCTTAGTTGCCCTTAGTCACCCGTTCCCCTTTCCTCTATCCGTTAGGGCTCGAAAAAAACTGCTCCCTAAAATCGTGTATTTCGGCCGTAAAGGGGCCTCTTTGCTTACAATATGAAAGCAAAAATAGGGCATAGACTTTGTATCGAAAAGCAAAACGGCGAGCAGAGGGTGTAGCGTTATTAAAAAAGTTGCATAATAGGATGAAAAACTGTAACTTTGTCGCCGAAAAAATGACTAAAAACATCTGTTGAGTCCTATGAACGAACAAGCAAAACTGTATGTAGAGGAGTTTATGGCACGCATCGTAGCCAAGAACCCCAACGAGCCCGAGTTTCACCAGGCAGTACGCGAGGTTGCCGAGTCGCTGGCACCCCACATCGTAGCCAGCCCCGTGCTGCAAAAGATGAAGATTCTGGAGCGCATCGCCGAGCCCGAACGTGTGATTATCTTCCGCGTGCCCTGGCTCAATGACAAAGGCGAAGTGGAGATCAACCGCGGCTACCGCGTACAGATGAACAGCGCCATCGGCCCCTACAAGGGCGGTATTCGTTTCCACCCCTCGGTAAACCTCTCGATTCTGAAGTTCCTGGCCTTCGAGCAGACCTTCAAGAACTCGCTCACCACGCTCCCCATGGGCGGCGGTAAGGGTGGCTCGGACTTCAACCCCAAAGGCAAGTCGGACAACGAGGTGATGCGCTTCTGCCAATCCTTCATGACCGAGCTGCAGAAATACATCGGCCACGATACGGATGTCCCCGCAGGAGACATTGGTGTAGGTGGTCGCGAGGTGGGCTTCATGTTTGGCCAATACAAGCGTCTGCGCGACGAATTCACGGGTACGCTCACCGGCAAGGGTCGTGATTGGGGTGGCTCGCCGCTCCGTCCCGAGGCTACGGGCTACGGCACCTGCTACTTCGCCGAGGAGATGCTCGCCACGCGCGGCGAGTCGTTCCAGGGCAAGACGGTCTGCATCTCGGGCTCGGGTAACGTGGCCCAGTATGCCTGCCGCAAGGCTATCGAGCTGGGTGCCAAGGTGGTGACCCTCTCCGACTCGACGGGCTACATCTACGACCCCGAGGGCATCGACCTCGAGAAGTGGGAGTATGTCATGGAGCTCAAGAATATCTTCCGCGGCCGCATCCGCGAGTATGCCGAGCAGTACCCCTCGGCTGTCTACCACGAGGGTCAGCGTCCCTGGGGCGAGAAGTGCGATATCGCCATGCCCTGCGCCACGCAGAACGAGCTCAACGGCGAGGAGGCTGCCATGCTGGTCAAGAATGGCTGCATCTGCGTAGCTGAGGGTGCCAACATGCCCTCGACCCCCGAGGCAATCCGCTGCTTCCAGGAGAACAAGCTGCTCTACGCCCCGGGTAAGGCCTCGAATGCCGGTGGTGTGGCCACCTCGGGTCTGGAGATGTGCCAGAACTCGATGCGCCTGACCTGGTCGCCCGAGGAGGTTGACGAGAAACTGCACTCGATCATGAAAAACATCCACGAGATGTGCGTGAAGTACGGCACCGAGGAGGATGGCTACGTGAACTACGTGCTGGGCGCCAATGTGGGTGGCTTCATGAAGGTCGCCAACGCAATGCTGGCTCAGGGCTTGGTGTAGAGAATTAAGAATTAAAAAATTAGGGTTCTAAATCCAAAATTAAAGGAGGAGGCTGTGAAGCTTCCTCCCTTTTTTTGTTATCTTTGTAAAAATTAGTCGAACCTATGAAACGCTTTTTTACTCTTCTTGTGGCCCTGGCAGCCACCACCATCCTCTATGCGCAGCCGACCGTGGAGCGCTGGGGCTGCTTCGAGGTTTCGTTCAAGCACACCGTAAAAGGGGGCGAGAATCCCTTTGCCGTGACGCTGGAGGCCACCTTCACGCAGGGCGATAAGGCACTCACCGTCAAAGGCTTCTACGACGGCGACAACACCTACCGCATCCGCTTCATGCCCACCGAGGAGGGTACCTGGCACTACACCACGCGCAGCTCTGCACGCACGATGAATCGCCAACGAGGCACCCTCGAGGCTGTAGCCCCGACGGGCGACAACCACGGCCCCGTGACCACCGACGAGGATCAAGGTTTCCGCTATGCCGACGGCAAGCGTTACCACCCCTTCGGCACGACGACCTACGCCCTCTCACTCTTCCGCCCCTCGACCCAGGAGAAGACCCTGCGCGCGCTCGAGGCCTCGGGCTTCAACAAGACCCGCTTCTGCATCCTGCCCAAGGACTACCCCACCGAGCTCGAGCAGCCGACCATTTTCCCCTTTGAGATGAAGAGCTGCACGACCAACGCCGAGGGTAAGAAGGTCTACGAGTGGGATTTCGAACGCCCCAACCCCCTATTCTTCCAAAACGTTGATCGCCGTATTCTCGACCTGCAACGGTTGGGCATCGAGGCCGACCTGATCCTCTTCCACCCCTACGACCGAGGCATGTGGGGTTTCGACGACATGGGCTTCGAGGGAGATTGCCGCTACCTCGACTACCTCATCGCCCGCGTGGGCAGCTACCGCAACGTATGGTGGTCGCTGGCCAACGAGTGGGACCTGGTGCGTACCAAAACCGAGGAGGATTGGCGCGGCCTGACACGCCACGTGGTGGCAGCCGATCCCTACCGCCACCTCTGCTCGATACACGGCGGCTCGGCGGTCTACTTCGACTACCACATGCCCGAATATACCCACGTCAGCTTCCAGGACGAGGGACCGCTCTACACGATGACCGCCTCGGGTACGATGCGCCAAATCTTCCACAAGCCCGTCATCGCCGACGAAATTGGCTACGAGGGCAACACCTCGATGCGCTGGGCGCGCTGGAGTCCGCAGTTTATGACCCACCTGGTGACCAACGGCATCATGGGCGGCATCTACGTCACGCACGGCGCCTGCTACAACACCGGCGAGGAGGATTGGGTCTACTGGTCGGATGGTGGCGATATGGAGGGTGAAAGCTGGAAGCGTATCGCCTTCCTACGTCAGATTGTCGAGGAGGCACCCAACCCGATACGCCCTGCCGACATCAGCCGCGACGAGGTGACCTCAACGGCCGGCGAGGGATACTACTTTGTCTATTTCGGGCAGCAGATTCAGCGCGATTGGGCTTTCAACATCCCCCGCTCGAACCAACGCTTTAAGCGCGGCGAGGAGGGACAGCAGTTCCAAGTGGAGATCATCGACCTGTGGAACATGACCATCGAGCGTTGCCCGACGATCTTCGAGGCTACAAAGGTGATCGACTACCGCCACTACGACAAGAACCACCGCCAGGTGCAGCTCCCCGAAACCCCCTACCTGCTGCTCCGCATCACACGCGTGGAATAACGACAGATAGTAAAAAGAGAGAATAAAAAGCCCCCAAAAGCATAAACTTTTGGGGGCTTTTCATAGGCTTTGAGCCCGTTATTATTCGCTATACGCGCTCCGTTTACTTACCCAAGATCTTATCGATGAGTGCCGATGTGGCGGGCTTGTGGCCGCGGAACTTCACGTAGAGCTCCATGGGGTGCTCCGTACCGCCCTTCGAGAGGATGTTCTCGCGGAACGAAGTGGCAACCTCCTCGTTGAAGATGCCGTTCTCCTTGAACATCGCAAAGGCATCGGCCTCGAGTACCTCGGCCCACTTGTAGCCGTAGTAGCCGGCTGCGTAGCCGCCCGAGAAGATGTGCGAGAACGAGGGTGCCATTGCCGTACCGGCTACGACGGGAAGCACCTGCGTCGAGGCCATGGCCTGCTGCTCGAACTGCTCGACATCACCCTCGAAAGGCTCCGTGAGCGTGTGCCAAGCCATATCGCTGATACCGAACGAGAGCTGGCGCACATTGAGGTAGGCAGCCAGGTAGTTCTGGGCAGCCACGATGCGCTCGATGATCTCCTGAGGCATCTTCTCACCCGTCTCGTAGTGCTCGGCCCAGAGGTCGAGGAACTCCTTCTCTACGCCCCAATTCTCCAGAATCTGCGACGGGAGCTCCACAAAGTCACGATAGACCGACGTACCGGTCATCGAGCCAAACTCTCCCTCGGCCAGGATGCCGTGCAGACCGTGACCAAACTCGTGAAGGAAGGTCTCAACCTCGTCGTAGGTCAGCAGTGCGGGTTTCGTCTCGGTGGGCTTCGAGAAATTCATCACGAGCGACACCAGGGGGCGCGTCTCAACACCGTCAACCGTCTTCATGCCGCGGAAATCGGTCATCCAGGCACCGGCACGCTTCGTCGAGCGGGGGTGGAAGTCGAGGTAGAGGACAGCCATGAAGCGACCATCCTTGTCGGTCACCTCATAGACAACCGTCTCGGGGTGGTAGCCCTCGATCTCGGTCGTGGGCGTAAAGTTCAAGCCATAGAGCTTGTTGGCCAGCAGGAATACACCCTTCTTTACCTTCTCAAGCTCGAAGTAGGGCTTCACCAACTCATCCGACAGGGCATACTTCTCGTCCTTGTACTGCTCGGTGTAGTAGGCCCAATCCCAGGGCATCAGCTTGCCCTCGAAACCCTTCGAGGCAGCGTAGGCCTGAATCATCCGGTAGTCGGCATCGGCCTGCTCCTTGGTGGCGGCGCGCAGCTCCTCAAGGAAGCCGTTCACGGTCGCCGTATTCTCGGCCATTCGCTCCTCGAGCACATAGTCGGCATAGGTCTCATAACCCAGCAGGTTGGCAATCTTGAGGCGCGTATTGACGATACCCTTGATCACCTCCGTGTTGTCGAACTCGCCACCCAGGGCGCGCGAATTCGAGGCCTTCCACAGCTGCTCCTTGAGGGCACGATTCGACGAGTAGGTCAAGAAGGGGATGTAGCTCGGAGCCTGCAAGGTCACCGTCCAACCCTTCTCACCACGCGCCTTGGCCTCGGCAGCCAGCGCCTCCTTTACAAAGGCGGGCAGCTCGGCTACATCCTTGGCGTTGGTGATGTTGAGCGTATAGGCATTGGTCGCTTTCAGGGCATTCTGGCCAAAGGTCAGCGTCAGCTTCGAAAGCTCGTTCGAGTAGTCGCGATAGAGGGCCTTATCCTCCTCCGAGAGGGCAGCACCACCGCGTGCAAAACCCTTGTAGCTATCCTCCAGGAGTTTCTTCTCGATCTTCGAGAGGCCGAACTTCGAGCCCTCGTAGACCGCCTTCACACGGGCGAAAAGTTCGGGGTTGAGCGAGATATCGTTGCTCAGCTCGGTCAGTTTGGGCTGCAGGCGCTGTGCCACCTCCTGCATCTCGGGCGTAGCATCGGTACCCATCAGGTTGTAGAAGACACCCGACACGCGGTTCAGCAACTCACCCTGGCGCTCCAGGGCCAAAATCGTGTTGCCGAAGGTCGGCTTGGCGGGGTTCTTGACGATCGCCTCGATCTCGGCGCGCGTGCAGGCGATAGCTGCATCGATGGCCGGCTCGAAGTGCTCGAGCTTAATGAGCGAGAAGGGGGGCGTCTGATGGGGCGTATCCCACTCCATCAGCAGCGGATTGGTCGTATCCAGCTCGGGATACTCGGCCTTCGGGATGGAGTTATCTCCACACGATGCGGCCAGAACAGCAAGTGCCATAATCCAAAGTTTTTTCATCATCACGTTTGCTTATTGAGTTAAAAAAATTATCGTTACTTCCATTCAACAAGGTTTGCCGGACGAAGCTCCAAAACCGGCTCCTCGGCACCCTCCTCGGCGTTCATATCTCCGCCACTCGCTTCGCTCTCCTCCTCGGGGGCCGGCTTCTCGATCAGACCACGCCCCAGGAGCATCGCCTCCTTGTCGGGATCCTGACCGCGGAAGGCGCGGTAGAGCGACATGCCATCCTGCTGACCGCCCGCCTCGAGGAGCTTGCGGAAGCGAGCTGCGATGTGGCGGTTGAAGGCGTCACCACTCTCGACAAAGGCGGCAAAGGCATCCTTATCGAGCACCTCGGCCCAGATGTAGAAGTAGTAGCCAGCCGAGTAGCCGCCATCGAAGATGTGGCTGAAGTAGGGGTAGCGGTAGCGAGGCTCGATCTCGGTATTCATGCCGCGCTGCTCGTAGAGGGCATTATATTCGAATGCCATCGGATCGAAAGGCTCGTAGTTCGTAATGGAGTGAATATCGAGGTCCGAAAGGGCTGCCGCCACCAACTCGGTGGTCGCAAAGCCCTGGTTGAAGAGTTCGCTACGAC
>JAUMXM010000046.1 GCA_030529085.1 Rikenellaceae bacterium
TACCTATGCTTAAACTGAAAACTATGCTGGTAGCTGCCGTGGGCGCTATGCTGGTAGGGTGTGCACAGCAACCCGCCGAGAAGCCCCTCTCGCAGCGTATGGTCGAGTCGCACGGCCTGGTCGATTTCTACTGCAACCGCCACTACCAAGACAGCCTCGCGCACACGGGTTGGGACTACGTCTCGGGCCTGGTGGCCAACGCGGTGCTCAAGACCTGGGAGCAGTACCCCGAGCAGACGGCCTACTACGACGCCGTGAAGGCCTTTGCCGACTTCTCGCTCAACGAGGATGGCACCTTCATCCGCAACATGAAGGGCACGACCGCACTGCGCCCCTCGAACATCGACGACCTGCCCGCCGGCAACATCTTCTTCACGCTTTACCGCACGGAGATGGCGAAGGGCAACACGGTCGACGCCGAGCGCTACAAGACCGCCACGACGGTGATTCGCAACAAACTCAAGTATGACCACTCGCGCATCGCCGAGGGTCTGCCGGGTGCCGGTGGCTTCTTCCACAAGGCTATCTACCCGAACCAGATGTGGCTCGACGGTCTCTTTATGGGTTCGCCCATCTACGCCCAGTGGCAGCATAACTTCGGCAAAGAGAACACCGAGGAAAACACCGAGTCGTGGAGCGATATTGCACACCAGTTCAAGACGATCCACAAATACACCTACGACAAGGAGAAGCAGCTCAACTACCACGCCTGGAGCGCTACGCCCGAGGATCCCAACTCCTTCTGGGCACAGCAGGATGGCCCCTACAAGGGTTGCAGCCCCGAGTTCTGGGGTCGCGGTATGGGTTGGTACTTTGCAGCTCTGGTCGATGTACTCGAGTTTATGCCCAAGCAGCATGCCGACTACGCAGCCGTTTGCGAGATCCTGAATCAGGTGGCTGCCGGTCTGGCCCTGCGTCAGGACGAGGCTTCGGGTGTATGGTATCAGCTGTTGCAGCACGACGCTACGGTAACGGGCGACAACGTGGGCGACACGATCGAGGGTGAGACCTTCAACGTGGGCACCAACCCGAACTACCTCGAGGCTTCGGCATCGTGCATCTTCACCTATGCCTACCTGAAGGGTATCCGTCTTGGTCTGCTGGACAAGGCAACCTATCAGCCCATCGCAGCAAAGGCTTACGAGGGTTGTGTGAAGACCTTTACGCGCGAAATGGAGAACGGCAAGCTCGACATCGTGCAGACCTGCGCTTCGGCCGGCCTCGGTCCTGCCAAGGACCACTCGCGCACGGGTACGATCAACTACTACCTCTGCGGCAAGGATATCACCATCACGCAGAACGAAGGCAAGGCAATCGGCACCTTTATTCTCGCTTCGCTGGAGTGGGAGCGCGCCAAGTAATCAAAACGACACGCCAATAAAAAAGGGATGCAGTTTTGCATCCCTTTTTTTGTCCGGATCGGTTGCCGTTAATAAGCCACCTTATCACTCTTCGACTGCCACTTTTGGAAGGCTTTCAACGCCTCATCGCGCATACAATGCTCGCAGATGATCGAACGCTCGTCGTAGTCCAGATCGAGCTGATCGTAGATAAACGAGTCATCAAAATCGATCGCCTTGGCGTCAGCCTTCGTGTTGCCGTAGCAAATGCGTCTGACACCCGCCCAATAGAGTGCAGCAAGACACATCGGGCAGGGCTCGCACGAAGTATAAATCGTGCAGCCGTCCAACTGAAAGGTGCCCAGCTTCTGGCAGGCGTTGCGGATCGCCGTAATCTCGGCATGGGCCGTCGGATCGTTGTTCGGCACCACGCGATTGGCTCCCGTAGCGATCACCTGACCACCACGCACAATGACAGCACCAAAGGGGCCACCGCCCTGATCGACATTCTGCAGCGAGAGTTCGATTGCCATCCGCATAAAGTGGGCATCCTCCTCCGAATAGTCGGTCGTCTCCTGCAACCCATCGTGCGTATCCTCCGCATCGAGCCAGGTCGAAACCAAATTGTGTAACGAAAAATTACTCATAGCTGACTGAAAATAATAGGGTAGTCCCTACCTCTTTTATTTTAAACAAAAGGGCGGCCCCTGCTATACCTATATAGTATAGGGCCGCCCTTACTCATTGCACAACGAGTGTGCCAATCGGGATTAGTTGAGCTTCAGATCCTCCTTGATAGCCTCGATCTTGGCATCAAGCGTAGCCAACACGGCCTCATACTCCTCGACCGAAGCCAGCGGAGCCTTCACGCCGAAGTAGAACTTGATCTTGGGCTCCGTACCCGACGGACGTACCGATACGATCGTACCATCCTCGGTGAACCACTGAAGCACGTTGCTCTTGTCCTCCTCGATAGCCGTAATGCCACCCGTTACCACGTCGAGCGTCTCGCTCTTGAGGTAGTCGTTAATCTTTACAACCTTCGATCCTACGATCGTCTGGGGAGGATTCTCGCGGAAGTCGACCATCATCTTCTGAATCAGCTCGGCACCCTCCTTGCCCTTGCGAACAACCGATACGAGGCCCTCGCGATAGAGGCCATACTGAACGTAGAGCTCCTGCAGCCACTCGTAGAGGGTCTGGCCCTTCGTCTCAAGTGCCCAAGCAGCAGCCTCGGCAGCCAGCGAGCAGGCCGAAACGGCATCCTTATCGCGTACGAAGTCACCGGCCAGGTAACCGAACGACTCCTCACCACCACCGATGTAGGTAGCGATGCCCTCGTTGTTGCGGATGATGCGGGCGATATACTTGAAGCCCGTGAGGCAGTCGTAGCATTTCACGCCAAAGTGAGCTGCCACGGCGTTGGCCATCTGCGACGTCACGATCGTCTTCACAACGAACTGCTTGCCGTCGAGCTTACCCAGCTCGGCCCAACGCGTGAGCTGATAGCTCAGAATCAGAGCCAGGGTCTGGTTGCCGTTCAGGAGGACATACTCGCCCTGCTTGTTGCGCAGAGCCACACCCAGGCGGTCGCCATCGGGGTCGGTAGCCAGCACCAGGTCGGCACCCTCGCGGGCAGCCAGCTCGATAGCCTTCATCATCGTCTTGCGCTCCTCGGGGTTGGGCGAATCAACCGTGGGGAAGTTACCATCCACGATAGCCTGCTCGGCTACAACCGAGACATTCTCGAAACCGAACTTCTTGAGCGAAGCGGGCACGAGGCGCACACCCGAACCGTGGATCGGGGTGTAGACAATCTTCATATCCTTGTGTGCGAGCACGCTCTCGCGCGAGAGCTGCAGCGTAAGGATCTTATTGAGGTAGATCTCGTCGAACTCCTCACCCAGGATGGTGATGTTCTCAGCATTCTGACCCGTGAGAATCTGATCTACGTCGGTAATCTTGGCAACCTCCTCGATGATGTTCTTATCGTGGGGAGCGGTCACCTGCGAACCGTCGGTCCAGTAGGCCTTGTAGCCGTTGTACTCCTTCGGGTTGTGCGAAGCGGTTACCACAACACCCGAGTGGCAGTTCAGCTCACGAATGGCGAAGCTGAGCTCGGGGGTGGGGCGGAGCGAATCGAAGAGGAAAACCGTGAAGCCGTTCGAGGCGAAGATGTCGGCCACATGCTCGGCGAACTTACGCGAGTTATTGCGGCTGTCATGACCGATAGCCACACGAATCTGCTCACCGGCAAAGTTCTTCTTCAGGTAGTTGGCCAAGCCCTGCGTTGCCATACCTACCGTGTAGACATTCATACGGTTCGAACCTACGCCCATAATACCGCGCAGACCACCCGTACCAAACTCGAGATCCTTGTAGAAGCTCTCAACGAGCTCCTTGGGGTCGTTCTCGATCAGATACTTAACCTGCGCCTTCGTCTCGGCGTCGTAGTTACCATCCAGCCACTGCTGGGCTTTCTTCAGGATCTGAGGATCCAATGCGTTTGCCATAGCGTATTAGTTTTGTTTATAGTTAGTGAATTTTCGGTCTGTTTATTTCTATATGCAAATATAAGAAAATTTATTTGATTATTCAATATCAGCGACTTAAAATTTAGCTCGAAAAAAAGGTTGTTTTTCTATATATAAAAAAAGATATTTTCCAAACGAAATTTGAGAATCTTTTCGGGAAATTATTCACAACTTTGCAGTACCAAAACAACAACAAATTCCAAAATCCAATCATCGTGTTAAGTAACGTGCAGTCATACAGTGACATGTGGCAAACATGCCTGGAGCGCATCAAATCTCAGACCTCCGCCGAGGAGTTTGAGAAGTGGTTCCAGCCCATTGTGCCCATCGCCTTCGACGGCACGAAACTGCGCCTTCGCGTGCCCAACGAGAGCTACATCAGCCAGATCGAGAAGCACTACCTGCAACTCCTCTTGCCGATCATCATGCAGTGCTATGGTCAGCAGACCCAGCTCTTCTACTCCGTGCCCCGCATCGCGCCGACGCCCACAACGACCGATTCGACCAATGCCGCAACGCGTTTTACGACGCCCGACAATACAAAGATATACAATCCGAACGTAATTCCGGGCATTCCGCGCCGATTAAATATCGATCCGCAGCTCAGCACCGGTCTGACGTTCGACAACTTCATCGAAGGCGAGTGCAACCGCCTGGCCCGTTCGGCGGGTATGTCGGTAGCCGTATCGCCCGGACACAACCCCTTCAACCCTTTATATATATATGGTAATTCGGGGTTGGGCAAGACCCACATCGTGCAGGCCATCGGCCACGAGGTGCGTCAACGCCATCCGGAGCTCTACGTGCTCTATGTCTCGATGAACAAATTCCAGGCCCAGTTCCAAACCGCCTACAAGCGCGGCGAGATCACCGATTTCATCCACTTCTATCAGATGATCGATGTGCTGATTATCGACGATATTCAGGAGCTGACCGGAAAACCGGGTACGCAGAACGCCTTCTTCAACATCTTCAACCACCTGCAGCTGGCCGGCAAGCAGCTCATCCTCACATCGGACAAACCGCCCGTAGAGCTTAAGGATATCGAGCAGCGACTCCTGACCCGCTTCAAGTGGGGCCTCTCGGCCGAGGTACAGACGCCCGACCGCGAGACGAAGCTCAAGATTATCCGCGCCAAGGCCCACAAGCTCGGTGCACAGATTTCGGAAGAGGTGATCTCCTACCTGGCCGACAACATTTCGGCCAATGTACGTGAGATCGAGGGCGCCCTCTCGTCGCTCATCGCCAACGCCTCGTTCCTGGGTCGCAAGATTACCACCTCGCTGGCCAAGGAGATCTTGAAGGTCTATGTGAAACTCTACCAAAAGGAGGTCACCATCGACCACATCATCAAGACCGTCTGCGAGCACCTTTCGATCGACTTCGACCGCTTTAATTCGTCGGAGCGTAAGCGCGAGATTGCCCAGGCACGCCAGATTGCGATGTACCTCTCGAAGCAGCACACCAAAGCGCCGCTGACTGCCATCGGATCGGCCATCGGAGGTCGCAACCACGCCACGGTGCTCCACTCGTGCAAGGCCGTATCGAACCTGATCGAAACCGACAAGCAGTTCCGCCGCACCGTCGAGGAGATCGAAAAGAAGGTGCTGGCGCAGTAAATTTGCAACTTCAAAAATACAAAATAGACAAGGATGTCCTTTTCAGGGCATCCTTTTTTTTGTCAGGATAGAGGAGGTGACCGGCAGGAGGGCGAAAGCCACAGCTTTTGCTCTTTGATTTTGATTTTTGAATTTTGAATTCTAAATTTGCATGATGGATCAACCCAAAATCGAACGCCTGCTTCGCCTGATGAAGATGCTGACGGCCAACACAACCTACACCGTAGATGAGTTGGCCGAGCGGCTCGACATGTCGCGTCGCACCATCTACCGCTACATCGACACCTTCCGAGAAGCGGGCTTCGTCATCAAAAAATCGGGCGAATACATCCGCCTCGACAAGGCTTCGCCCCACTTCAAGGATATCTCGCAGCTGGTCCACTTCACCGAGGAGGAGGCCGTCATCCTAAAATCGGCTATCGAGTCGATCGACGACACCAACCTGCTAAAGCAGAATCTCAAACGCAAACTCTACGCCGTCTACGACAACAAGACGCTGGCCGACACCGTTGTGCGTGGCAAAAATGCCCCCAACATCCGCACCCTGATCGAGGCGATCGAAGAGGAACGACAGGTGATTCTGCGAGGCTACCAATCGGCGCACGGCTCGGCGGTACGCGACCGTAGGGTAGAGCCCTTTGCCTTTACGACCAACTACGTACAAGTGTGGTGCTACGACACGGAGGACGGCGTGTGCAAGCTCTTCAAATCATCGCGCATCGGCTCCGTTGAGCTCACCGATACTCCCTGGCAACACAAAGCAAGCCACCGCGAAGGCTTCATCGACGCCTTCCGCATGCACGGCGAAAAACCAATTCGCGTAGTTTTGGAGTTGGGCCTGCTGGCCGCCAACCTCCTCACGGAGGAGTATCCGCTCGCCGAACGCGATTTACGCCCCCTTGACAACGGCCACTATCTGCTTGATACGCAGGTTGCCTCGATACAAGGCGTAGGGCGTTTCGTCGCCGGCCTGTTGGACGACATCCGCATCGTCAACGCCCCCGAATTGACCGACTATCTGAGCAACTACCTCGAAAAAAATCGCCTCTAAAGGCAAAAAATCGAAAAAAAACGCATCATTTTTATTTTGTGTCATAACTTGACACAAAACAGCCGTTCCTTTGCACTGTGAACAACGGATAATGACTTTAAAACTTTGCAACTATGGGAACTGCTTATCAAATCTGCTGCAAGCACTGTGGCACCCGCTTCAACCATTCGGCCGACATGGGTTACGGATTTTTACCTCGCTGCGTAGGGTGCGGCGACATGGGTGGATACATCGAAACCGAGACCTCGATTCGCTGTCCGGCGTGTCATCGCCGTCTGAACAACACCCCCGAAGAGTTCAACGAACAGGTCGAAGTGACCTACTCGTGGGACTAAAGCAAATCGCCCTTCATTAGCGGGAGCGAGACTCAGAGCGAGAATTGAACCGCAAAAATTCAATATCCGACCTTGAATTTTAAAGGATAGAATTTTGAATTTCAGAATTGATTTGCTATCTTTGAAGGTAAGTTTTTCTTATAAAAACCAAGTTTGAATAATAAAATAAAACAATATACACCATGGCAGAAAAAACGCAAGTAAATCAAGACAAGTTGAAGGTCTTGAATGCTGTAATGGCAAAAATCGAGAAGGACTTTGGTAAAGGCTCGATTATGCGCATGAATAGCAACGAAGTAAACGACGTTCCCGTCATTCCGAGTGGCTCGGTAACGCTCGATATGGCTCTCGGCGTAGGCGGCTACCCGAAGGGACGTATCATCGAGATCTTCGGTCCCGAATCCTCGGGTAAGACGACGCTGGCCATCCACGCCATCGCCGAGGCCCAGAAGGCAGGTGGTATCGCCGCCTTTATCGATGCCGAGCACGCCTTCGACAGCTACTATGCTCAAAACCTAGGCGTAGATGTCGACAACCTGCTTATCTCGCAGCCCGACAACGGCGAGCAGGCCCTCGAGATTGCCGACTCGCTGATTCGCTCGAGCGCCATCGACATCATCGTCATCGACTCGGTGGCAGCACTGACGCCCAAGGCCGAAATCGAGGGTGAGATGGGCGACTCGAAGATGGGTCTGCAGGCTCGCCTCATGTCGCAGGCCATGCGCAAGCTCACCTCGAGCATTGCCAAGACGAAGACCGTCTGCATCTTCATCAACCAGCTGCGCGACAAGATCGGCGTTGTCTATGGCAACCCCGAGACGACGACCGGTGGTAACGCCCTGAAGTTCTATGCCTCGGTGCGCATCGATATTCGCCGCGTATCGGTTATCAAGGATGGCGAGGAGCAGCTCGGAACACGCACCCGCGTAAAGATTGTCAAGAACAAAGTGGCACCTCCGTTCCGTCGTGCCGAGTTTGATATCATGTTTGGCGAGGGAATCTCGAAGATCGGCGAGATTGTCGATCTGGGTGTCGACTACGGCATCATCAAGAAAGCCGGCTCGTGGTTCTCGTATGGCGAGAAAAAGATTGGCCAAGGTCGCGATTCGGTAAAGGAATTGCTTAAGCAGGATGCAGCCTTCTGTGCCAAGATCGAAAGCGAACTGCGCGCTGCGATGAAGGCCGAGAAAGAGGCCGCAAAAGCCCCCGCCAAGGAGGCTTCCGAGGAGGAATAACCTCCACAAAACAAAGGTAGAAACACGTCAGCTCGACCCCAAAAAGTCGGGCTGACGTAAAATGGTTTTTTATGGGTTACACGACCGAAGACGAGCTGTTGATCAAAGAAAAGTGGGACGACCTGCTCTACAGCTGTACAAACATTTGCAAAAACGAGGAGGACTGGAACTTCATCAAACGCGCCTTCTTCCTCGCCAAAGAGGCCCACGCGGGTGTCCGCCGACGCTCGGGTGAGCCCTATCTGTTGCATCCGATTGCCGTCGCCAAAATTGTGGTCGACGAAATCGGCTTGGGTGTAAAATCGGTCGTAGCCTCACTGCTCCACGACGTGGTAGAGGACACGGAGTACACCGTAGAGGATATGGAACGCATCTTCGGCCCGAAGATCGCCTCCATGGTCGACGGACTCACAAAGATGTCGGGCGTATTCAACGCCGACACCTCGGAGCAGGCCGAATATTTCCGCAAGGTGTTGCTCACCCTCTCGGACGACGTACGTGTGATTCTGATCAAGATCGCCGACCGCCTGCACAACATGCGTACGCTGGGAGCGATGCCCATCAACAAGCAGATCAAAATCACGGGCGAGACCATCTACCTCTTTGCGCCGTTGGCCCATCGCTTGGGTCTCTACTCGATCAAAACCGAGCTGGAAGACCTCTGCATGAAGTATCGGTTCCCGCAGCAATACGCTGAAATTCAGCAAAAATTAGCCGAGACAGAGGCCAACCGCCAGGAGTTCATCAACCGCTTCAACGCCCCGATTATTGCCGCCCTCGATCGCGACCATATCAACTACGAAATCACAGGCCGCGTCAAGAGCGTCTACTCGGTATGGAGCAAGATGCAGCGCAAGCAGATCCCCTTCGAAGAGATCTACGACCTGTTTGCCATCCGCATCGTTTTCCAATCGTTGCCCTTCCCCTCCGAGAAGACCCAATGTTGGCAGATCTACTCGACGATTACCGATATCTACACCCCGAAGCCCGACCGTCTGCGCGACTGGATTTCGATGCCCAAGGCCAACGGCTACGAGGCACTCCATTCGACCGTAATGGGCCCCGACGGTGTTTGGGTCGAGGTGCAGATTCGCACCCAACGCATGGAGGATATTGCCGAGCGCGGCTTTGCAGCCCATTGGAAGTATAAGCAGGCAACCATCTCGAACGACGAGGACGAATTCGACAAGTGGCTCAAGCAGATTCGCTCGGCGCTGAACAGCCCGACGGAGAGCGCCGTGGATTTCCTCGACAACTTCAAACTCTCGCTCTACACCTCCGAAATCGTGGTCTTCACGCCGAAAGGGGAGTCGCGCAAGATGCCCTTCGGATCTACCGCCCTGGATTTCGCTTACGACATCCACTCGAAGATCGGTAACAGTGCCATCGGAGCAAAGATCAACCACGAGCTGAAACCCATCACCACGCAGATTCAGAGCGGTGACCAGATCGAGATCATCACGGCCGACAACGCCAAACCAAAAACCGAGTGGCTCGATGTCGTAACGACGGGTAAGGCCAAGCAGTCTATCAAGAATTTTCTGAAGCGCGAGCGCCAAAATAACATCGAACGTGGCATGGAGATGCTCGAGGCGAAGATGCAGCAGCTCAACATCCAGCTCAACGGCCATGTGTTGCGCAAAATCATCCCCGCCTACGAAAGCACAAACAAAGAGGAGCTCTACACAAAGATCGGCGCCGGCATCGTATCGCTGGACAACCTGGAGAAGATTCTCAAAGCCAACTCCGGCCGTAAGTTACTGAAATTCTGGACGCTCTTCATTCCCCAAAAGAAGCAGGAGAACGATTCGCCGGTCGATCATCACGACCACGCATCGGGCGAGAGCGAACCTCATCAGCAATTCGAAGTAGCCGAGTGTTGTCATCCGATTCCGGGCGACAAGGTGGTGGGCTACCACGATCCGCTCTCGAATAAAATCATCGTACATAAGGCTTCGTGCGACGAGCTGAACCGCCTCGCATCACAACACGGCAAAAATATCGTCAAGGAGGAGATCCAATGGTCGCGCCAAAAGGCTATGTCGCACCTCGTGACGGCCGAGCTGCGCGGTATCGACCGCAAGGGTATCCTGATGGATTTGGCGCGTATCATCAGCGGCGACTTCAACATCAACATCCGCGAGATCAACATCAAGAGCCACGCAGGCATCTTCGAGGGCAACCTGAGCCTCTACGTCAAGGACGTTGAGAGCTTGAACGCCGTGATGGACAAGATGCGCCAGGTAAAGGGCATCGAGACCGTAAAACGCACGCTATAGCGCTCAAAACAAGGCAAATATGGAGAAGTATATCTGGGTAATCTGGCTGGTTATGATTGTGCTTGGAGGACTGCTCAACAACCGCAAGAAAGGCCAGGCTAAGGAGATTGATGAGGATTCCGCCTCGGAGGAGATGCGCCAAGACGCACCCACCGAGCAGAGGCCGCATGTACTCTCGCCCCAGGAGCAACTGAAGGCCAAAATAGAGGCGCTGCGTGCAGCACAACAACGCAAAGCAGCCCAAATCGCCCACAAGCAGAGCCAAAAGGCGGCCGCTCCACAGCCCAAGCCGCAGGCCAAAGCTACAGCGAAGATCAAACCGAACGTGGCGCCTCGCCTGAAGAGCGAGACGGAGGAGCAGCACGAATTGTTGCGCGATTTCTCGGTCGACAAGGCGGTACTCTACAGCGAGATCATGAAGCCGAAATACCTCGACTACGAATAACCAATTAAAGCGATACAACCTATGGCAACGATTTTTTCACGCATTGCAGCGGGGGAGATTCCCTCGTATAAAATTGCCGAGGACGACCGATTCTACGCCTTCCTCGACATCAATCCACTCACCAAAGGACACACGCTCGTAATCCCGCGCGAGGAGACAGACTACCTCTTCGACCTCTCGGACGAGACGCTTAGCGATATGATGATCTTCGCCAAAAGGGTAGCCGAGAAGATTAAGCGCAATGTAGCGTGTAAACGCGTCGCTGTGGTCGTTTTGGGACTCGAAGTTCCCCATGCACACATCCATTTGATCCCGATTAACAACGAAAAAGATGTCGATTTCCACCGCGAAAAGCTGGTTTTAACGCCGGATGAGTTCCGCGAAATCGCCGCAAAAATAGCCGAATAGAGAGCTGTTGACAACTTTATAAGTCATTGATTTAAGGCCGAGTAGGTGAGTTATTAACACCTCTCGGCCTTTATCTATTTAACATAATGTATCACGAAAGGGGATTACCCTTAATTTTTGTCGATTAGTGATTCAATTGATCGAAATTTTAACCTAAAATCAGATTATTTTACAATTGTAATTACATTTGTAAATCAGCAACACCACTCGATTGGCCACTTATAATTACAAATGGAAATTAACACACGTGTTAACAGGTGTTAATTTACGGAGTTGTAAAGTAGGGCAGTGGGGTAGCAATACGCCCCTAAAACACCGCTCCAGGCAAGAATTCAACGATTAAACTTAACTATTTAAGCACCAAAATACCAATGATTTACGAATTCTAAATAAAGTAAAATCGAGTCGTAGGGCAACCTGGGCGAGGTTTTACATAAAATACGCTGTTTAGCCAATTTATAGCGTATATACTCACTTATTATCAGCGTTTTATAGTTTGTCATATAAAGTTAAATCGCACATAGTTCGATAGGGCTTGTTTTAACCTTATAAATTATTTTCCAGATGTAAACTTTATCAACACCGATTGACATTTTACAATTTAACAATTTTCTTGTTTTCCAAAAGAAAAGTTTTTATATTTGTAAAAAATTAGCCGTATGCAGCAAAAATTGCGTGATTTCATGACAAGTGAGGGTTTGAAGTCCGGACAGCTCGCCGAATTGCTGGGGATCAACCCTGCCGGTATCTCTCACCTCTTGGCCGGTCGCAACAAGCCGAGCTTCGAGTTGCTTCAAAAAATGCTCTCGCGTTTTCCACGCCTGAACCCCGATTGGCTTCTGCTCGATCGCGGGCCGATGTACCGCGACACGGAGTCAGCGACCCCTGCGGTGCCGATCCCGGAGCCGAGCACGCAGGCTGCACCGATGGCGCAACTCTTCGACACTTCGTCGAGCTCCGAGCCAACGAGCACTCCCGTCACTGAGGCGCAACAGATCGTTGCCACGACGGCCAACAAAAAGTGCAGCGTGGCGCGCATCGTCATTTTCTACGACGACCAAACATTCGAGAGCTTCACGCCCAACCGATAGAAATTGGAAATTGAGAATTGAGGGACGGCGACTTCTTTGCAAGTAACCATCAGCGAAATTGAGTTCTTCGAGATGAACAACTCTCGTAACGCGTGTTCAGATTGCCACGCTCCCTCACGGTCGCTCGCAATGACGGAATATAGAACGTCATAGCGAGGCGCAGCGACGTGGCTATCTCGCCGAGCGGAATGACCGTAAATTTTCCTGCTCACAAACCGTTTATTTCGACCAACAGGTCACACAACGAAAAAACACGCGATTCTCAGCGCGTTAAAATCGGCGTTTTACACGAGTATTAGCGCGAAAAATCGCAACACACAAAAACCTATATTATTGGAAACCAATTAAATATATATAGTTGCAATAATATTTATCAAACGTAAAAATTGCACAAGTATTTTGTAAATTGTTTTGCTATCGCGCGCGTGTACGTGTGCGCGCGTTGAGGGCGGGCGGCCTCTCTCTATCCAACACCCAACACCCCCACAGAACGCACCCCCTCGACCAAATAACACGGCCCCTAATAGTGCATTTTACATTTGTGTATGCACGAATTTTACATAATATATCGCCAACAGCCTCAACACCAACATACTTAGCCACAACAACAATTGCGGTACCTAACACATCCAATTTACAAGGCGCAACAAGCGGCGCAGCCGTCCCACCTATCCAATCAAGCGCAGCAGCAGCACGGAGACGGCGCGAACTGCGGCGACGGTGACAGCGCGACAAAGTGGGCGTTGTGGGCGTCGCTGGCTTTTGCGCGCGGAGGGCGCAGCAGCGACGGCCACCACGCAGCGGGGGCGCGGGGGAGCAACCCCCGCGACACATCGCGCGCCCCCAGACCCAGACCCCCGCGCCGCGTAGCGGCGTAGGGCA
>JAUMXM010000017.1:0-21827 GCA_030529085.1 Rikenellaceae bacterium
CGGTCGACCACAAAGCGGATGTGTACTCCCTCGCCGATGATGCCCTGCTCGTCGGAAGCCCCCACCGTAAAGGTCAGCTTGCGCCCCTCGACAGCCGTCAAAACAGCCGTAGCGGTGATCGTTGCCCCCAACTTCGAGGGTTTGATGTGCGAGCAATTCATCTCCGAGCCGACCGTGGTCGAACCCTCGGGCAGTGCCGCAGCAACAGCCAACATAGCCGCATTCTCCATCAGGGCCACCATCGAAGGGGTAGCAAAGACCTCCATATCGCCCGAGCCCATCTTCAGGGCCGCATTCTCGGCACTCACCACCACACGCGACGAGGCCGAAAGACCACTTTTCAACATACTATCCATCGTTATTTTCCGTTTTGTTTTGTATCTTTGCGGTAAAGGTAGTAAAAAAAATGCGAAAGTGGATATTCATCCTGGCGACAATGGTCGCTTTTCTTGGCGAGGCAGCAGCTCAACAGAGCGCCCCGCAACGCCGTCCGCGCGGTGTGAAGCGCAGCGGATGGGCCATCATGGGTGAGGACTCCACCCTGCAAGTCGACATGTTCCCTGTCTATGTCTTTGAGCGACCGGCCGACCTGCGTCGCTACCGCCGCCTGGTCGATGCAGTCCGCAAAGTCTACCCCCTGGCACAGATTGCCAAGCACAAGATGTACGAGATGGAGGAGCAGCTGCTGACGATCCAATCCAAGAAGCGGCAAAGAGCCTACATCAAGCACTGCTACAAGCAGATACTCGACGAATATACCCCCGTGGCAAAGCGTATGACCCGCACCCAGGGGCGCGTTTTGGTCAAGCTCATCGACCGCGAGACGGAGTACACCGCCTACGAGGTGATCCGCGAATTTCGAGGGGGCTTCGTGGCCGGTTTTTGGCAGGGGGTCGGCAAGCTCTTCGGCCACGACCTGAAGAGCCAATACGACAAGGAGGACGAGGATCGCGTGCTGGAACAAATTGTTCTCTACTACGAGGCAGGTCTGCTCTAAATCCAACATTATTCGTCCCTCGCGCGGTTTTCGGGCCAAACAAAAAAGGCCGATTATGTTTTTTGAATTAAAATCGCTATATTTGCGGCGCAAATAAAAGCGCGTGTGTAAGGCGCGCACAGAAACCCACAAAAGACTATGTTTGAAAACTTAACCGATAAACTCGAACGATCGTTTAAAATCCTCAAGGGTGAGGGCCGTATTACCGAGATCAATGTAGCCGAGACGCTCAAGGAGATTCGCCGCGCGCTGATCGACGCCGACGTAAACTACAAGGTCGCCAAGAACTTCACCGACACGGTAAAGCAGAAGGCCTTGGGGCAGGATGTGCTGAAGTCTGTCAAGCCGGGTCAGATGATGACCAAGATTGTGCGCGACGAGCTGGCCCTCCTGATGGGTGGCACGGCCACCGACATCAAACTCGAGGGTACGCCCGCCGTGGTCCTCATCGCCGGTCTGCAGGGTTCGGGTAAGACCACCTTCTCGGGTAAGTTGGCACAGCTGATTAAATCGAAGAAGGGTCGCCAGGTGCTGCTTGTGGCCGGTGACGTCTACCGCCCCGCCGCCATCGACCAGCTCAAGATCCTGGGTCAGCAGGTGGGCGTCGAGGTCTACACCGAGGAGGGTAACATGAACCCCGTGGAGATCGCCCAGAACGCCATTCAGTATGCTCGCCAAAAGTCCTACAACGTCGTGATTGTCGATACGGCCGGTCGTCTGGCTGTCGATGAGGCGATGATGCAGGAAATCACCGCCATCAAGGCCGCCGTCAACCCCTCGGAGACCCTCTTTGTGGTCGACTCGATGACGGGTCAGGATGCCGTGAATACCGCCAAGGAGTTCAACGACCGCCTCGACTTCGACGGCGTAGTCCTCACGAAGCTCGACGGTGACACGCGCGGTGGTGCCGCCATCTCGATTCGCTCGGTGGTCGACAAGCCGCTGAAGTTCATCTCGAGTGGCGAGAAGATGGATGCTCTGCAGGTATTCCATCCCGAGCGTATGGCCGACCGAATCCTCGGCATGGGTGACGTGGTATCGCTCGTGGAGCGCGCCCAGGAGCAGTTCGACGAGGAGGAGGCTCGCAAGCTGAAGAAGAAGCTCGTGAAGAACCAATTCAACTTCAACGACTTCATCCAGCAGATTCAGCAGATCAAGAAGATGGGTAACCTGAAGGATTTGGCCTCGATGTTGCCGGGTATGGGTAAGATGCTCAAGGATGTCGACATCCCCGACGATGCCTTCAAGCAGGTCGAGGCGATCATCGGCTCGATGACCCCCGAGGAGCGCGAGAAGCCCGAAATCATCAACGCCCGTCGTCGTGAGCGCATCGCCAAGGGCTCGGGTACGACGATGGCCGACGTGAATCGACTCATGAAGCAATTCGAGGATACGCGCAAGATGATGAAGATGGTGGCCGGTGGCAATATGAAGATGCCCAAGATGCCGCGCGGCATGGGTGGCTTCCGTCGCTAATCGAAACGCAACAAAACAGAATAAGGTGGTGGTTGGGCAATCAATCACCACCTATTTATATATAGTAAACCATGATTCAGACCTACTTGATGCCCTTTCTGACGCTCCTCTTCGAGATGGCCCCCTACCTCTTGTTGGGCTTTCTGATTGCAGGCGTTCTCCACGCCTTCGTGCCGCAGCGCATCTACCACAACCACCTCGCCGACAGCTCTTTCCGCTCGGTGGTATGGGCGGCACTGTTCGGTATTCCGCTCCCCCTCTGCTCGTGTGGTGTGATTCCGACGGCGATGTCGCTCCGCAAAAACGGCGCATCAAAGGGGGCAGCCGTTTCGTTCCTGATTGCCACACCCCAGACGGGTGTCGATTCGATCCTCGCAACCGCCTCGCTGTTAGGGCTTCCATTTGCCATCCTGCGCCCCGTGGCGGCCCTCTGCACCGCCCTCTTCGGAGGTGCGCTGGTCAACCGTTTCGGGGGCTCGGAGGGGGATCAACCCCTTGCCGAAAAAGGGCAACAAGAGGTAACAGGCAGCTTCGCCGCGCGACTCGCCAAAGCACTGCGCTACGGCTTCGAGATGATGTTGCAGGATATCGGCAAATGGCTCTTGATCGGCCTGGTGATTGCGGGGCTGATTACGATTTTTGTACCTGCGGGTTTCTTCACGACCCTCTCGGAATATCCACTCCTCAATATGCTCCTGGTACTCGCCTTTTCGATCCCGATGTACCTCTGTGCCACCGGCTCGATTCCGATTGCGGCAGCCTTGATACTCAAAGGATTATCACCCGGAGCAGCCCTTGTGCTGCTGATGGCCGGCCCGGCAACCAATATGGCTGCCATCCTCGTCATCAACAAGGTGCTGGGGCGCAAAACCTTGTGGCTCTATCTGCTCTCGATTGTCGGTGGTGCCATTGCTTTCGGGTGGGTTGTCGATGCGCTCCTCCCCACCGAGTGGTTTGCAGGAGGGGCTGTGGCCGCCTGCGCAAGCTGCACGGGGGCACCCCTGGCGTGGTGGAAGGTAACATCGGGTGTTCTCTTCCTGGTGCTTCTCGTGCGTGCCCTGATCCTCAAACGCCACCCCCACGCACCAGTGGCTGCCACCCCCACCGAGCGTCGCTTTGCCATTCGGGGGATGCGTTGCAACCACTGTCGCGCCAATGTCGAGAAGGCACTCGCAGCACTCGAGGGGGTCACCTCGGCCCGCGTGGTGCTCGACGAGGGGGCGGCCTACCTCACGGGCAACTTCTCGGAGGAGGCCGTACGCACAACCGTCGCCAAGATGGGATTTGAGGTGGTGGAGGAATAAGGTGGATAATTTAAAAGCTTCGCTCGTTTTAGGTAGGAGGCGGCTCGGCAAAGCCCAAACATAGTTTGGGCACATAAAAATGAGTGTCGCTCGGCTGAAAATAAATTTTCGCCGGGCGACACTCATTTTTCTGCCAAATATTTGGCATTGCGCTCGCCTTTCACTACCTTTGTCACCCGAAAAAGAAACCGTTCTAATTATTATGCTTAGCAGAAGATTACTCCGCATCAAGGTCGCAAAGGCTCTCTATGCCCATCTGCAGTCGAATGCCGACAACATGATCGCCTCCGAGAAGAGTCTCAACCTCTCGATCGACAAGGCCTACGACCTCTATTTCCAACTGCTCACCCTGCCCGAGGCACTCGTAAAGTATGCCACCGAGCGTCAGGAGATTGCCAAGCAAAAGAAGCTCCCCACATTCGAGGATCTCAACCCCAACACCAAGTTCGTAGAGAACGAGGTGATCCGCGTCATCTCCGTAACCGATGCCATCAACGACCACGTAGCCAAAAAGAAGCTCACCTGGGCCAACCACCCCGAGCTGATTCGCACCATCTACAACGCATGGAGCGAAACGGAGTACTTCAAGGCCTACATGATGCGCGAAAAGCGCACCTTCGAGGAGGACCGCGCCCTGGTCGACCACCTCTACACCTTCCTGGCCGACTTTGTCGCCCTGGACGATGTGTTGGAGGAGATGTCGATCCTCTGGGCCGATGATCTACCCTACATCCTGATGATGATCCAGCGCACGCTGAGCAACATGCGCATCTCGCACAAAGAGCTGCGCGTAGCCGAGAAGTTCAAGTCGGAGGAGGATCCCACCTTCGTCAAGACCCTCTTCGAGAAATCGCTCGTAAACTACAACGAGTACCAGCAGTACATCGAGCGCTACACCTCGAACTGGGATATGGAGCGCATCGTATTCATGGATAACCTGATCCTGGGCGTTGCGATGGCCGAGCTGATCAACTTCCCCTCGATTCCGGTCAAGGTGACCATGGACGAGTGGATCGAGATCTCGAAATACTACTCGACCCCCGGCTCGAGCAACTTCATCAACGGCGTGCTGGACAAGATTGTCACGTCACTCACCGACGAGGGTCGCATTCAGAAGTTTGGTCGCGGACTCATCTAACGGCTGTTTGGACGAATTGTTTATAAAATTTTAACAATTTTATAACGATAAGAGGGCCAAAAATTAACATCTTCAACCTATCTTTGTATAGGAAACCACACCGCAAGAGTTGCCTTTTTTGGAGGGTAGCTCTTTCGTGTGTTAAAAAGCGAAGAGAAACTACGAAATATACCAAATTCACATTTTTTACTTAAACAAACATTTATGAAGAGAATTTTACTTCTGATGATGGGTCTTATGCTGGGCTTCGCGGCTTCGGCACAGACCATCGTGACGGGTACGGTTGTCGATGAAGCTGATCAGCCGCTGATCGGTGCTACGGTGATTGTTCCCGGAACGACGCAGGGTACCAGCACCGATCTGAACGGTACGTTCAGCTTCCAGGTGAAGAAGGGTACCGAGGAGATTCAGGTGAGCTACCTGAACTACAAGACGGTTCTCCGTCCGGTGAACAGCTCGGCTTCGCGCCAGGCACTCGGCACGATCAAGATGGATCCCGAGGCTATCGCGATGCAGGATGTTGTCATCACGCAGTCGGTGGCCGTACAGCGCAAGACGCCGGTGGCCGTTTCGACCATCGCCGCTTCGGAGATCGAGTACAAGCTCGGTGGTCAGGAGTTCCCCGAGGTGCTCAAATCGACCCCGGGTGTCTATGCCACCAAGGATGGTGGCGGTTATGGCGACTCGAAGATCAACATGCGTGGCTTTAAGTCGGCCAACGTAGCTGTGATGATCAACGGTGTCCCCGTCAACGATATGGAGTGGGGCGGTGTCTACTGGTCGAACTGGGCCGGTCTGGCCGATGTAACCCGCTCGATGCAGACGCAGCGCGGTATGGGTGCTTCGAAGATCTCGTCGCCCTCGGTCGGTGGTACGATCAACATCGTGACCAACACGATCGACGCCAAGAAGGGCGGTACCTTCTCGTACGGCGTAGGTAACGACGGTCTGCAGAATGTATCGTTGAGCCTCTCGACGGGCCTCTCGAAGAGCGGCTGGGCTATGAGCCTGCTGCTGGCCAAGCGTTGGGGCGACGGTTATGTACAGGGTACCTCGTTCGAGGGTTACAACTGGTTTGTGAACATCTCGAAGCGTCTGAACGATCGTCACCAGCTCTCGCTGACCGCCTTCGGTGCTCCCCAGAGCCACAACCAGCGCAAGCCCCTCTATGCCGGTCTTTCGATCAAGGAGTGGGACAAGGTGGCCAAGTGGATGGGCGAGGATGACAAGTATCGCTACAACGCCGTCTATGGTTTCGACAACAACGGCAAGGAGCGCACCTCGCAGTGGAACCACTACCACAAGCCCCAGATCTCGTTGAACCACCAGTGGCAGATCGACTACAAGTCGTCGCTCTCGACGGCCCTCTATATGTCGATTGGTCGCGGTGGAGGTTACTCGGGTCAGGGTCGCACCTCGTCGGATCGCGCCATGTGGAACGGTTCGAACAACGGTATCCTGCGCTACGACTTCCGTAAGGCCGACGGTACCTTCGACTACGGTGCAATTCAGGATATGAACGCCGCCAGCACGACGGGTTCGAAGATGGTGATGTCGGACGGTGTGAACAACCACATGTGGTATGGTGTGCTCTCGACCTACACGAACCAGATCTCGAAGAACCTCGAGCTCTCGGCCGGTGTCGATGTACGTTACTACATCGGTGAGCACACGAACGAGATCGTCGATCTCTACGGTGGTGACTACTTCATCGACGACAGCAGCCGTAAGAACGTGAAGGCCTTCAACAACGTAGCTGCAGCCAACCCCGATTGGGTAAACGAGAAGCTCTCGGTAGGTGATGTTGTTTACCGCGACTACGACGGTCACGTACACCAGGAGGGTCTCTTCGCACAGCTCGAGTGGACCAAGGAGAAGGTGAACGCCTTCGTTTCGGGTTCGGTATCGAACACGGGCTACTGGCGAGTTGACCGCTTCTACTACGACGAGGCCAACAAGGAGTCGGATCACATCAACTTCATTGGCTTCACGGCCAAGACCGGTATCAACTGGAACTTCACGAAGAAGTCGAACGTATTCCTCAACGTAGGTTACATCTCGCGTGCCCCCTTCTTCTCGGGTGGTGCTTTCCTCCAGTCGACGACGAGCCACATGACCAACCCCGATGCTGTAAACGAGAAGGTATTCTCGGTAGAGGGTGGTTACGGTCTGCGCACGGAGAAGTTCTCGGCTAACCTCAACGCCTACTACACGCTCTGGCTCGACAAGTCGGATGTACGTTCGAAGCTGATGTCGAACGGCGACTACGCTCGTGTGAATATGACCGGTGTCGATGCCCGCCACATGGGTATCGAGCTCGACTTCCGCTACAAGCCGACCCGCTGGATGAATGTAACGGGTATGGTTTCGGTGGGTGACTGGATCTGGTCGAGCAACACGCGCGGCTACATCTACGACTCGCAGGGTCAGCCGATGACCTCGAAGCTCGATGGTACGATTGCTTCGGGCATCATGGCCGAGGACCACGCCTGGATCGAGCTTCAGCAGAAGGATATCCACGTAGCAGGTTCGGCTCAGACGACCGCTGCCCTCGGTGTTGATTTCTTCCCGATGAAGGGTCTGCGCGTAAGTGCCGACTGGAACGTATATGCCAACAACTATGCCGACTTCTACCTCGGCTCGAACCTGACGCCCAACACGGCTGTTAAGGTGAACGACCCCTGGCGCATTCCCTGGACCCACCAGATGGATCTCTCGGCCAGCTACTCGTTCAAGATTGGTAACGTGAACGCTACGCTCTACGGTAACGTGAACAACATCTACAACATGCAGGGTATCATGGATGCACAGTGTGCTACCGATGCCAAGGGTTGGGAGGATTGCTACGCCGTAATGTACTCGTTCGGCCGCACCTACACGCTCCGCTTAAAACTCCGTTTCTAAAAGACTGACGACAAATTATGAATAAGTATATCAAGCAGCTCGTATCGCTTGCTGCCGTAGCTTTGGTAAGCTGGGGTTGTGAGAGCGACTTCTACAACGAGCATATGATCGACGGCTACGAGCCTGAGACCGAGATCACGGATGTACAGAGCATCGAATACACCCTCACCGAGGACGATTACTCGACCATCTCGAAGAACTCGACCAACAAGACCAATGCCGAGGCTGCTGGCCAGGAGGCCGTAGATGCCCTCGCTGCCATTGGTAGGAACAAGTATTTCTCGACCCCCGACGAGGCTGCCGCTTATGTTCCGGCATTCCTCGCTTCGGCCTACCCCACCCTCGACAACAACTCGATTGTGATGGTGACCTACACCACGGCACTCGACATTCCCGAGGAGATTCAGAAGATGAACGCCGCTACGGAGTACACGCTCACCGAGGAGAACTACCAGACGATCTGGGGCGAGGAGGAGTATGTAAAGGCCGTAACACCCGCTACGGAGGCTAAGGTTGCTTCGGTGCTCTCGTCGGAGGGCCTCGAGGCCGGCGACTATGTAGCCGTAACCTACAACTACTCGGCCGAGGAGCCTTCGACCGAGGAGGAGCCCGATACCCCCGAAGATCCCGAGCAGCCCGAGGAGCCGACCGTTGAGTTCCCCGGCGAGGGTCAATACCTGATCGTTGCTCTGACGGGCGAGACCTACTACACGATGTGCCATGTACCCGCAGACAAGGGCTATGGCTATCCGAAGAGCTCGAAGGATCTCACGCCGGAGAATTCGACCATCGCTGCCAATGAGACGAGCAACGCCTTTGCCTTCATGTTTGAGGAGGGCGCAACCGAGGGTCAGTTCCACATCCGTGAGGTAAGCGAGGCATCGCGCTACTACTACAACAGCGGTACCTACAAGAACTTCTCGGTAAATGCTACGCTCGATGCTGCCTCGACCGACTACGCCTTTACGGTTACGCTCAATGAGGATGGATCGGTACACGTTACCAACGTAAGCACGGGTCGCACGCTCCAGCAGGGCGATGGCTCGTACGATTCGTACGGTCTGTACGACACGCAGCTGGGTAGCTACCCCCACCTCTACAAGCTCAACGACGAGGGTACGGCCTATGTAGACATCGCTACGCTCAAGGCTGAGCCCACGAACAACTACACCTCGGTACTCGGCTCGGCTGTGCTGAACGATGCCGTAGAGGTGAAGGGTTATATTTCGGCTGTTTCGAGCCAGGGCCCGATCCTGACCGACAACGGCGGCTCGGTACTGCTCTACAAGACGACGGGCTACGAGCTGGGTGACGAGCTTACCGTGAAGGGTACGATCTCGTCGTTTAACTTCGGTTTCCAGATTGGCACGAGCGGTATCTCGATCGAGAAGACCGGTACGACGACCGTTACCTACCCCACGGCTATGGAGATCACGGGTGCCAAGGCTGACGAGTTGCTCACGACGCGCACGGCTGATGAGTATGCCTACTACGCCAAGATGACGGGTACGGTATCGGTGAGCGGTAACTACTACAACTTCAACCTGGACGGTGCTACGACGGCTGTTGGTAGCATCTACGGTGCTACGGACGAGGTGAAGAGTTGGCTCTCGGATGGTCAGCAGTGCACGATCTACGGTTACTTCGTCTCGATCTCGAAGCAGAGCGGCTCGCCGAAGTTCGTCAACATCATCGTAACGAGCGTTGAGAATGTATCGGCAGCATCGGAGGCAGCCAAGACCGCCACGGTGACCAGCGAGAAGAAGTACGCCTACTACAAGTGGAACGGTACGGCATTCGAGGCTGCTAACATCGTTGCTGTGCAGCCCGCCGACTACACCGAGATGGGCAACAAGTATGGCAGCTTCACCAACCCCGATCAGGACAAGTACCTGCCCAAGTTCCTCGGCAAGACGAACCCCTACGCCATGGAGGGTGATGTAGCCTATGTGGCTTATCGCTGCTATGCAAGTGGCTCGACGAGCTGGAAGGTGGATGAGTACATCAACGACGGTACGGTTTGGAACAAGACCATCTACTTCGCATCGAAGACCGACCAGTTCCGCAAGAACGAGGGTGTATGGGCTATCGACCGCACGCTGGAGCTCGACTACACGGGCAACGGCGCCGATACGAAGGCCTTCTACCAGTACTGCGTAAACTGGGTATATGACAACAAGGATGTCCCCATGGGTGCTCCCGCACGTGACAATGCCGGTGTGATTGTATCGACCGACATCGTAATGATCAACGGCGAGAAGCCGGCCGGCAACTACTGGGTATCGAACTACGGTAACAACGAGTTCTACACGGGTGCTTCGGCCTACTACGGCAACATGGATTGGCGCGCTTCGGCCTGCCGTGGCGGCTTCGTAGCTGCCGGCATGGGCGACCTGACCGACGAGGAGATCGTAGCCAAGCTCCAGGAGAACACCGCCGAGGTATTCGCTGCCGTGCTGGGTTATGTCTATCCCGAGATGACCCCCGCCGACTACAAGAAGGTGGTGATCAAGGTATACGCCTATGGTCCGAACGTAAACTACGCCTACACCTTCGATGTGGTTGAGACGGGTACGTTCCAGTATGCCGAGGGTTCGATGACGGTGATCTAATCCGCAATCGTCCCGATAAAAAAAGAGGTCGCTTCCCGTGTGGAAGCGACCTCTTTTTTTGCTTTCGATCTAAGGCGGCCGACTTAAAATGTCATGCGCACACCAACCAAGGCATTGATACCATATTCGCGGTAGCCTGCAAAGCGATAAATATCCTGATTGGCGAGGTTTCTGCCCTCGACGAAGAAGGTCATCGACGAGGAGGCGATCCACTCGAAATCTGCCTGCAAATCGACTACAAAAGGAGCCTCAAAACGCCCCGTCATAGCGCCGAAGGTCTCTACACCGTCGCCCACCGACCACACAGCCCAACCACGCTCGGACTGCACAACACCTCGCAGGCCGAAGCGAACCTTACGACCGGCATAGCGCACACCAAGCTCGGCGTTGAGCTCTGACTCCCCTACCGGCAGATCGAGTTTCTCGTCGAACGAGCGCAACACCATCGAAGCATTGAAGCTGAGCGCCGTGGTGGGACGGAAGGTCAATTCACCACCCACGCCAAACCACATCAGGCGATCCTGACGGGGCACCATATAACCACCGTTGTAGCTCGTGGGTTGAGCAGGATCCAACTCGATCATGGTCGGATAGAGGTGGTTGCTGCGCCAGGTGAAATCGGCATAGAGGCGATAGGCAAAGCGATCGCGACCAAACGAGCCCTTCAAACCGCCACGAACAGCGTGGTCGACCGTCGAAAGGGGCATCCACAGGGCGCTCATCACATAGGGATTCTGCTCGGTAAGCGAGCGATAATCGTTCGTTATCAGACGGCTGTCGGCCTCGACAAAGGGCTTGATCGCCTTACGCGCCAGGCTAAACTCGAAACGGGCGTAGGGCAAGAAGTAGTTACCGGCCTCCGAGCCATCGCTCAGCTGAGGGCTGCGCATCAACTCGTGGTAGAAATCGGCTCCCATCTCAAAGAGAGTCGTAGCGCGCTCCACACCATAACGTGCACCGACCATCAGAAGCTGCTCGTTGCAATCGGTCAGGGCTTTGCTGCCACGCAGATAGTGGTAGGCAGCCTCCAACGAGAAGCGGTGGCGCGAAAAGGCCTTGGCCAACTTCACGCGTGCACTCAGGTTGGTCTGCTGAGCCTGCTCATCGCCAACAATCGGGTCGCTATGGTCGAAGAAGAGCGAGCCATCGAGTGCCACCTCGAAATTCACACGTTCGAGGTTCAAGAAATCGTCACCGATGCGCAACGCAAGGTTGGCATCCGAGTAGCCGATCTTCGTACCCGGCGCAAGAGACTCGGTCGGATAGTGCATGCCGTAGCGACGATCGAGGCGGTGGCGGTAGTTGATATCACCCTCGACGATGTGGTTTCCGAGGTATTTTCCGGCCGCTACGCCCACCCGATTGGTCATGCGTGTGGCGCTGTTTTTCACCGAAAAATCGTTCTTCAGCTTGCCGTAACGACCCACATGCTGGAGATAGCCCAAAGCGTAACCTGTGCTAGGGTGCTGCGTGGCAGCATAGAAATCGAGCGCCGACTGCAAGGGGGCACCCACAGCCGCCTTGAGGTAGAAGGGGCGCGGACGGTTGAACTCCCAATAGGTCACCGTAGCGGGGCGAATGGGGCGTGTCGCAAGTGCCGTCTGGAGCGAGAGCGGCGTAATCGTATAGTCAATATCGGGGCGCATGGTGGTCGTATCGGTCATATCGGGCTCGATGCGAAGCTTCGTGGCCTGCTCCAACGAGGGAACGTAGGCCTTCGTCACCTCGACCTGCTTCTCGACCTGCGCCGCAGCCGTTGCACCAATCAGCAGTGCAGCGGCTCCCAAGATCCATTTCTTCATCATTATTCACTCAATTTTTCGATTCGCGCCTTGGCCTCGGCCACAATACCGTCATCGGCGGGCGAGTAGCCGTCGGCTACACTCTGATAGGTGGCTCGCGCCTGGAACAGATCGCCCTTCTTGACATAGACATCACCCAACAGGAGGTAGGCTTTGGCCAAGAAGTAGGCTTTCGGATTGCGCTCGGCATAGGCAAAGATGGCACTCTCGGTCTTATCCGGATCGCCGGCACCCTCAGCATAGTTATACTCGATCACGTAGTAGGCTGCAGCCGATCCTTCACGGCTCTTCACCTCGGAGGCCAGATCGCTATAGAGGCGATGGGCTGCCGCCGTGCGACCCTCCTTACGCATCTGCTCGGCCCAAGCGAACTTCGCCTCGCGCGTAGCCACCGTACCGGCATCGTCGCACCCGACCACATCGGCCGCCATCGCAGCAATGAGCTCTTGATCCTCGGTCGAAAGCGTTTGACGCACATAGTTCACCATAGCCGCCTCGCGCTCGGCCGATTTGGTCAGCACATCGTAGAGTTTACGATAGGCGGCAGCAGCCTCGCGGTGGCGATTTTCCTTGGCAGTAAGCTCGGCCAACTGCTTGAGCGACTCGACGGTATATTGGTTTGTGCCCTGCGCCGTGAGTTCGGTCAGGGTCTCGATAGCCCCCTCGGTATTCTCATCCTGCAGGTAGCAGGTCGAAAGGTAGTAGAGGGCATCAACGCGATAGGCTCCCTTCGGATAGCTCTTCAGGTAGCTGCGCAACGAACGCTCGGCATCCGAGCGACGATCCTCATCCAGGTAGAGCTTCTGAGCCGCTGCAAAGGAGAGCGAGTCGCGTGCAATAGCCGAAAGATCGCTCTCGACACCAACCCGCTCGGCATACGCGAAGTAGCCATCGACATTGCCCTCCGAGACATAAATATCGCGAATACCCTGCATCGCTTCGCGCGCCTCGGGCGACTGGGGTGCCGCATTGACCACCTCGTGATAGGCGGCCAGCGACTGCTCCTTACGCCCCATATTCAGATAGGAAAGGCCGAGGGCCGAATAGGCCTCGGCGCGGTGGGCCGATTGCGGGAATTGCTTCACAAAACGCTCCAGCTGGGCGGCACCCTCGGCATACTGCTCACGCGCAAGATAGGTACGACCCAACTCATAAGAGGCCTCCTCAAGGTAACTACCCGAGCCGCTGCGCAAAATCTGCTGCAGGGCTTGAATCTTCTCATTGCTGCGACCCAAGATGCCCAGCGAGATGGCTCGCTTATAGGCGGCATAGTGTTGGGTCGGGCCACCCTGTGCCACCGAACGCTCGTAGGCCGAAACAGCCTCGTCGAAGCGTCGCTCCGAGTAGGCCACATCGCCCAGACGATTCAGTGCATCGCCCCGATAGCTATCGCGCGTCGGATAGAGGGTCAAGAATTGATTGAAGGCGTGCTCGGCATCGCTCATACGCTCACGCTGGAAGTGGCAATAACCGAGGTTATACCAGGCAAGGCTGTATTCGCGTTCACTCTTGGGGGCAATCTTCAGATAACCCTCAAACTTCGTGGCAGAGGTCGTATAATCCCCCTCCTCGTAGGCAATCTCGCCCTGCCAGAAGCGACTCAGGGCCGAATAACGGGGCGAAACATTGATCGTCGACGACTCCGCCAGGGCGCTGTGGGCCGCCGAGATATCGCCCGCCTTGTAGGCCTCCAACGCACGGAAATAGGCGATCTTCTGCAGTACGGTACGCAACTCGGAATCGGTCGTAGAGAGCGACTTGATGGCTCGATAGGCCGCATCGTAGTCGCGCGAATTGTAGTAGGCGGCAATGAGCAACGTGCGCGCCTCATCGATGCGTTGCGAGCGCGGATAGCTGCGAATATAGCGGCTCAAGAGGTTGATGGCACCGTTGAAGAGGCCGCCACCCAACTCATACTGCAACTTGGCACAATTGAAGAGGGCATCCTCGGCAATCGTGGGATCGAGCGACGTATCGGCGGCCATGGCAAAGGCCTGCTGAGCCTGCTCCTTCTTGCCCAAACGCAGGAAGCAATCGGCCAGGTGGTAGGAGGCATTCTGGGTCAAGGCATCCTTCGGGCCACACGCCTCGCGCAACCAGGGCTCGGCCTCGGCATACCGCGCAAGGCGGTAGAGCGAGAAACCGCGCAGATAGGCAGCATCGCGATCCATAGCACCGCCTGTCGCGGCATAGGCCTCGATATGTTGCAGGGTTTTGCGATAGTCATCGAGGTGGAACCACGACTCGGCAATCACACGCTCGAGCTCGGCACGTCGCTCCGGTACGGCCTTTTGGGCCAACGCCTCACCATGCTCGACCACATAGCGATAATTCCCCTCGCGGAATTCGATTTGCAGGAGGTAGTAAGGGGCCAACTCGCCATAGGTCGAGGAGGTGATTAGGCGTTGGAATTGCTCCTTGGCTCGGCTGTTTCGTCCCTCGGCATAGTCGATATAGGCCTTGTAGTAGGTGGCATGGTCGCTAAATTCGCTACGCGCGTTGATGCGGCTGAAGTAGTCGTAAGCCTCGCGGTAGTTCCTCTCGGCAAAGGCGACATAACCCATACGCACATCGTAGCGCTCCTTCTGCTGCGCGCTCAGAGCATTGTAGGCGCACTCGGCGAAGTAGCGACGCGCCAACGGCATATTATTCTCGGCACAATAGTAGGAGCCGAGGGCAAAGCGCACCTCATTGAGGAAGGTCGAATTGGGATGACGACGCATAAACTCCAGCAGGGTCTTATCGGCCTCCTCCGAGCCAAGTTCAACGGCCGTAGCAGCCAAATAGTAATCAATCTCCTCGCGGGCGACCACCTCACGGCTCGGCACCTCGGATTGTGCGGCGCGGAACGTATGGCGGGCATCGCTCCAGCGCCCCGCCTCATAGAGTTCACGACCTCGTTTCAACGTCTGCTGCCATTGGGTAGGCACCTGCGCAAAAGTCGTCACAACAAGCAACAGCGCGCAAACAGACATAACTATCTTTCGCATAAGCTATCGGGTATTTCAAAAAAAGGATGATTCAAAGGGCTACAACGACTCGATGTCGCGGCAGTTGCGCTTGGCGCAAATCGTACCATCGTCGAGCACCACAACACCGTTGCGGGCGCGAAGCATCGTCTTGAGGGTCGAGGCGTCGATGTTGTAGCAGGGCACCTCTACCCCACCAAAGCAGTGTGTTGTCTGCTCATAGAGGGGATCGGGCGTAAGGCATACGACCTGTGCACCCTGCTCCAAAGCTCGCGCTGCAAGGCTGTTCAGGGCTTGTGCACACCTCTTGGGCATACGCTCCAACTCCGTTACGCAGAGCATATAGAGGCGACCCTTGGTCAGCAACAGAGCATCGGTAAAATCGCCCTCGGCATTATAGACGGCAAACTCGCTAATGAGCGCGCGCACCGGATTGTGGTCCGATTCGATACGCGTCTCGACCCACTCCCACTTCGTGGCGTCCTGCCACTCGCTATCCTCGAGTTTAAACTCCTTGGTGCGACCCGTTTCGAGGTTGCGATAGACGAGTACCGTCTCGGTCTCCTCATCGGGAGCAGCCTCCTGCTCCTCCATCGCCGCGTAGATATTGACACCCTCCTTGTAGGGCAGGAAGTCGATTACGGGGAGGTGTAGGTAGCAATAGGTACCCAACCCCATCGAGATCGAGAAGAAGAGCACCATGAGGGCCAACTCCAATTTCGAGAAGCTGAAGATGCGGTCGGGACGATAGCGCAACCAGACGACAAAGGCCATCGGCAGCAAGATCAGATTCTTCAGGAAGGTCTGCCAGGGGGTCATCTTCAACGCCTCACCGAAACAGCCGCAATCCTCGACGGGAAGCAACGTAGCGCTCAGGAAGGTAATCGTCGTGAAGATGGTCATCGAGACGAGCGCGAAGATCGAAATCAGGCGAATACGCACCTTGAAGAGGAGCATGCAACCCATCATCAGCTCGGCACCGCACAACCAAATCGAGAAAGGCATCACGTAGGGCTGCAACGAGTCCCAGCCGTAGATCGTGAGGTACTCGCTCACCTTCAGCGCCGTACCCCACGGATCGACCGTCTTGACCACACCCGAGAGGATGAAGGTCAGCGCCAGGATGGTGCGGCAGAGGTGGGAAAAGTTTTTAAATAGTCGCTTTTGGGACATAGGTTTCTTCGTTTGTGTGGGGTTAGAGCACTTCGCGCACCAACTGCTCGATGCGGCTGAAAATCTCATCGGGCGTGGCCATCAGCCCCTCACTGTTGCTGCAATCGACCACACGCAGGCGCTCATCGAGCGCAGCCGACGCAAGATAGACCTCGCGCACACGCTGCTGGAGGGTGAGTGACTCTTCGTGGATATCCTTTCCGCCCTGCAGGTAGTTGCGATCCTCGCCCTCGCGCTGCTCGGTGAGCTTGCGCTCGGTGAACGAGAAGGGAACATCGAGGAAGATCGAGAGGTCGGGTTGCGGAATACGGTTGTAGCCATACTCGAGCTCCAAAATCCACTTCAAGAGCTTCTCGCGCACCTCGCCGGCCGCAAGTTTGGCACACTGGTAGCCTACGTTCGAATAGACGTAGCGGTCGAGGATAACCACCTTACCCTCGGCGAGCCAACTGCGAATCATGCGGGCAGCATCGGCACGGTCGCCGGCATAGATCAACGCCACGAGGTAGGGATCGACCTCGTGGGCCGCACCAAACTCGCCACGCAGAAAGCGGGCAATCAATTCGCCATAGACGGGGGCATCGAAGCGGGGAAAGTGCAGGTAGGCACACTCCTTGCCTTGGGCCTCGAAGAGGGCCTGCAGGCGTTTGATTTGGGTCGATTTACCCGCTCCATCCAATCCTTCCAATACGATAAACATAGGCTTGGGTCGTTTTTTCGTTATCATTTAACCGCGCAACATACGCACGGCGCGTTGAACTCCTTTGACGAGGGCCGCAATATCGGCCTCGGTGTTATACATGGCGAGCGAGGCACGGCACATGCCCTGCACGCCGTAGTGGGCCATCACCGGCTCGGCACAATGCTGTCCCGTGCGTACGGCAATACCCAATTTGTCGAGAATCATGCCCAGATCGTAGCCATGCACCCCCTCGATATTAAACGAGAGAATGGCACATTTCGTATCGGTCGTGCCGTAGATGCGCAACCCCTCGATGCGTTGCAGCTCCTCGGTGGCGTAGCGCAGCAGTGCCTGCTCGTGGGCCTCGATCTCGGCGGCATCTAACTGCGAGAGGAAGCGGATCGCCTCCTTCAAGCCGATGGCACCGATGTAGTTGGCCGTGCCTGCCTCGAACTTAAGCGGCACGGGGGCATAGGTCGTCTTCGCGAACGAGACGCGATCGACCATATCGCCACCACCCATAAAGGGGGGCATCGCCTCCAACAAGGCCTCCTTGCCATAGAGGACACCGACACCTGTCGGGCCGTAGAGTTTGTGGCCCGAGAAGGCGTAGAAGTCGCAATCGAGCGCCTTGAGGTCGGCACCACCATGCACCACACCCTGACAACCATCGACCAAGACAACGGCCCCCACAGCGTGGGCAGCATCGATCAAGGGTTTCAGCTCGGGGCGCGTGCCGAGCGTATTCGAGGCCTGGGTGACAGCCACCAACTTGGTGCGTGCATCGAGCAGCTCGGGTAGTTTCTCGATCAGCAGGCGACCCTCGTCGTCGAAGGGGATCACGCGAATCTCGGCACCCTTACGCTCGGCAGCCAGCTGCCAGGGAACGATGTTCGAGTGGTGCTCCATCTCGCTCACCACGATATTGTCGCCCGCCGTGAGGGACTTCTCGCTCCAGGCGTAGGCCACCAGGTTGATCGAGGCCGTAGCACCTGCCGTGAAGATAATCTCCTCCCTCTTCGTAGCCCCCACAAAGCGGGCCACCTCCTCACGCGCCTCCTCGTACTGCTCGGTAGCCACCTCCGAAAGGTAGTGCACCCCGCGGTGGATGTTGGCATTGAGCTCGCGATGCAGACGATCGACTACCTCGATCACCACCGCGGGTTTCTGGGCCGTAGCGCCACTGTCGAGGTAGACCAAAGGCTTGTCGTAGACCGTGCGGGCAAGAATCGGGAACTCCCGACGTATCGCTTCTACATCAAACATCCGCTTTGTAGTTATAAGGTTTCCAATTTGGTCTCCAGGAGCGCCAACAACTCGTCGCAGATGCAACCCTCGTCGCACTGCATCACCAACTCGCTCACAAAGCCGCTGAGCTGCAGACGGCGTGCCTGCTGCTCGTCAAGGCCGCGCTGACGCATGTAGAAGAGGGCCTCCTTGTCCATCTGACCCACCGTCGCGCCGTGCGAACACTTCACATCGTCGGCGTAGATCTCGAGCTGGGGCTTGGTGTCGATACGCGCCTTCTCGCTCAACAGAATGTTGCGATTCTGCTGTTCGGCATCGGTGCGCTGGGCATCCTGTGCCACATAGACCATACCATCGAACTCGCCCACACCGTTGCCACCGGCCACGCCGCGCACCAACGACTTCGAGCGACAATCCGAGATAAGGTGGTTCGTGCGGATGCGGAGCACGCTGTGCTCCTTTTCGCCCACCGTAAAGAGGCCGTTGACCTCGCTCTGGGCATCGCGTCCCTTGAGGTCGATGCGGTAGGAGGCGTTGGCCGAGCCGAGTTGCAGAGCGGTCAGCTTCAGGCGGCTCGAAGCCTCCTGCTCGACCACCACATCGGCAAAGGCCTCGGCAGCAAAAAGCTCCACAACGCAGAGCGAGCCACCCTCCTCGACCTTGAAGCGAAGCTGCGCGGCCTTCGGCTCGGTGTGGAGCACAAAGAGGTAGTGCGACTCACCGTGCGGCACCGTCAGCGACAAGCTATCGGGGTTGAGCTCCGAACGAATACCCTGCAACGTAGGCAGCAGGGCCATAATTGCATCTACATTCATTACTCCTCGAGGTTGTTAATCAGCCAATCGTAGCCCTCCTTCTCCAACTTGAGAGCGAGGCTCTTGTCGCCCGTATAGATGATGCGGCCCTTGTAGAGGACATGCACCACATCGGGGACGATGTAATCCAGCAGGCGCTGGTAGTGGGTGATGACCACCGTAGCATTCTGGCGCGTGTGGAGCTTCGTCACACCCGTAGCCACAATGCGCAGGGCGTCGATATCAAGACCCGAATCGGTCTCATCCAAGACGGCCAGCTTCGGGTCGAGCATCGCCATCTGGAAGATCTCGTTCTTCTTCTTCTCGCCACCCGAGAAGCCCTCGTTGACGGCGCGCTGGATCATCTTCGGATCGAGCTCGACAATCTTGGCCTTCTCGCGCATCAGCTTGAGGAACTCGGCAGCCGTGAGCGGCTCCTGACCGTTGGCCTTGCGCTGCTCGTTGACAGCAATCTTCATAAAGTTGGCCATCGTGACACCCGGAATCTCGACCGGATACTGGAAGCCCTGGAAGAGACCCTTGCGGGCGCGCTCCTCGATCGAGAGTTCCAAGAGGTTCTCCCCCTCGAAGGTCACCTCACCGGCCGTCACCGTAAATTTCTCGTTGCCCGAGAGGACCGAGGCCAGGGTAGACTTACCCGAGCCGTTGGGGCCCATAATGGCGTGCACCTCGCCCGCCTTGACTTCGAGGTTGATGCCGCGAAGAATCTCCTTGCCATCGACCTCGGCGTGTAAATTCGTAACTTTTAACATATCGTGTTTCGTTTTTTATTCATCTTTTTCTTCGAGCGCCGGAACCACTACCCTACGCTCCCCTCCAGGTTCAAAGCCAAGAGCTTCTGCGCCTCAACGGCAAACTCCATCGGCAGCTTCTGCATCACCTCGCGAGCAAAGCCGTTGACGATAAGACCCACCGAATCCTCGGTGCTCAAACCGCGCTGACGGCAGTAGAAGAGCTGATCGTCGGAGATCTTCGAGGTGGTAGCCTCGTGCTCGAGCGTGGCGGTGCGGTTGCGGCAATCGACCTCGGGGAAGGTGTGAGCGCCACAACGATCACCGATCAGCAGCGAGTCGCACTGCGAGTAGTTGCGGACATTCTCGGCACCCGGATTGATGCGCACCAGACCGCGGTAGGCATTCTGGCTACGACCGGCCGAGATACCCTTCGAGACGATGCGCGAACGGGTGTTGCGACCGATGTGAATCATCTTCGTACCCGTATCGGCCTGCTGCAGGTTGGTCGTCATCGCCACCGAGTAGAACTCACCCACGGAGTTGTCGCCCAACAGCACGCAGCTCGGATATTTCCAGGTGATGGCCGAGCCGGTCTCGACCTGGGTCCACGACAGGCGGGCATTCTCGCGGCACAGACCGCGCTTGGTCACAAAGTTGTAGATACCGCCTCGACCCTCCTTATCGCCCGGGTACCAGTTCTGCACCGTCGAGTACTTCACCTCGGCATCGCGCTCGACAACAATCTCGACCACGGCGGCGTGGAGCTGATTCTCATCGCGCTGCGGTGCGGTGCAACCCTCCAGGTAGCTCACATAGGAGCCCTCGTCGGCCACGATGAGCGTACGCTCAAACTGACCCGTACCTGCCGCATTGATGCGGAAGTAGGTCGAGAGCTCCATCGGGCAGCGCACCCCCTTCGGGATGTAGCAGAACGAGCCATCGGAGAAGACGGCGGCATTCAGCGCGGCGTAGAAGTTATCCTTGTAGGGTACAACCGAGCCGAGGTACTTCTTGACCAGCTCGGGATATTCGCGGATCGCCTCGGCAATCGAGCAGAAGATGATTCCCTTCTCCTTCAGCGTCTCGCGGAAGGTGGTCTTGACCGAGACGGAGTCCATCACGGCATCGACCGCCACACCTGCCAGGGCCATCTGCTCCTCGAGCGGAATACCCAACTTGTCGAAGGTGCGCTT
The DNA here is from genome assembly GCA_030529085.1 of Rikenellaceae bacterium. Classification (GTDB taxonomy): domain Bacteria; phylum Bacteroidota; class Bacteroidia; order Bacteroidales; family Rikenellaceae; genus Alistipes. The sequence continues at coordinate 21,048 of JAUMXM010000017.1, forward strand.
CAGTTCGGGATCGACTTCGTCCATCGACGCAAGCTGCTTCTTGGGCTTCGGCGCCGCATAGTAGATGATATCCTGGAAATCGATCTCGGGAATCGTGAGGTGGGCCCAGGTGGGAACCTCGAGCGTCAGCCAATAGCGGTAAGCCTCCAGGCGGCGTTCGGTCATCCACTCCGGCTCGCCCTTCTTCGCGGAGATCAGACGCACAATCTCCTCGGAAAGGCCCTTGGGGAGGTACTCGGTCTCGATGTCGGTCGTAAAGCCGTACTTATACTCCTCACCCGCCAGGTCCTGTATAATCTCTTTTTCGTTTTTCTCTGCCATAAATCGTGAAATGGAATTATCACTATAACGTACAAAGATAGTGAAAATTTATTGCGTAGCAATAAGAATTCTGCATTTCGATCTACGACAAAGAAAAAAATGGGGTATCCCAAAAGGACACCCCACTGTCTGTGTTACAATTTAGAATTGCAAAATATTCGCTTTGAAGCTCAAATTCTAAATTTCGAATTTAGTCTACTACTGACCCTTGGCAGCCTGCCAAGCAGCGTTGTACTGGTTGTACTTCTCCATCATACCGGCCTCGTCGCGCAGACGGAAGCAGAGCGCTTTGAGCGACTCGAGCGTATCCACGTCGTTAGCCTTGATCGAGAGGGCCTTCTCGAAGGCGGGAATGGCCTCCATGTAGATGGCGTTCACCGAAGCCAGGTCGGCATCGTAAGCAGCCTGCGAGGTGTAGCTCTTCTCGTTGAGCACCTGGTTGGCAGCATCACCCTTCAG